>JAJZZC010000366.1 GCA_021797775.1 Bacillota bacterium | reverse complement strand
ATCCACGGCGGCGGAGGCCCGCGACGCGGCGGAACGCGCCCTGGCCGCCATGACGCAGCGCCGCCAGCCGCAATAGGGGGGAACATCGTGAAAGACGACGATTGGATAGCCAAGCACGTCATCGTCGGCCTGGTCACTGACCCGGGGCCTCGCGTTCCGCCGAAGGACAAGGAGTGCTACCGGGTGCATTGGCGGGGCGCATCCAAGGACGACACACCCGCATTCATGGACTACGGCGCTGCGGACCTGGCGCTGGAGCACCGGAACAGGGTGCGGGCAGGCGGCGGGACGGCGGAGGTCTATCGCAGGAATCGGGCCACGGGGTTGGATGAGCGGCTGCCTTGAAGCCGTGTAACCGCGTACATCGGACCGCTTCCTATCGGGGGGATGCAGCATGGCTACCGTCTCCACGGGCTTCCCGAAGCGGACAGCCCTGTGCCATGTCAAGGGCTACGCAATCCAAGGGGTCTTCATCCACGATGCCACCGCCCAGGGCGTCGGGCTCTACTACTTCCCGAACGACGCCGTGCTCGGCGACGCCTGGGAGGCGTACCTGACGCCCGAGGAAGCGCGGTCGGCACGCGAGATCGCCGCACTGGCGCGGGAGAACTACCGGGCCCTGCGGGGTTGAAAGCACCTACCACGCCACCGGGCGGCGGGGTCCCCGGAAGGGGTGGCTGCACATGTGGAAGGCGACCTGCCAGCACCGGCCGCTGGAGTTCGTCGTGTATCCCGCGCTGCCGGATGGGGTGGAGCAGGATGGCGTTCTCGTCTACCCGGACGGCGGGGTGACAAACCGATTCGCTGATGGCACGGCGGGCATCGGTTCGGAGAGCGCCATGGCGGCATACCTGTGCAAGACCGCGTACTGCCCGGTCTGCGGGAAGGCGGCGGACTGGGTGCGGGGGCACGTGGGGCCGGTTCGTCGCTGACATCGCTGCACCCCCCGGGGAGGTGTTTCGTGATGGCGGTTCGCAAGGCCCCGCTGCCCGGGGATACCCGCATCAAGGTCGATGTCTGGTCGGAGCGCGACCGGCTCATGGTCCGTGTGATCGACGCCGCGACCGACGAGGAGATCGCATGCTGGTGGGACGACGACGCGCGGGGGCTTGTCGTGGACGGCTTCTTGGATCCGCGCGACTGGACGCGGAGCGCCGAGTCGTACCTGCGGCACATCGGCGTCCTGGGCGCCGGCGGGCGCTGACCGGCCGCCCCGAATCCCCGCACCGAAGGAGCGTGGCGATCATGGATATCTTCGAGTTCACCCGGCCCGCTTTCGCCGCCGCCGGGTTCACCGAGGAAGAGCAGCGGGCGTACATGGCGTTCGGGCTGTCCTGCGCGGAAGCGGAGGCAGCGCGCGCGGACGGCTTGAATCCGGAGACGTTTCGGAAGTTGTCGCGCGTGGCCCAGAACGAGTACCGCTGGCGCGTCAGCCTCTCGGAGGACAAGCGGGCGGGGGGCTGACCGCCGGGGGTGCGCCGGACTGGGTGAGTGCGGCCGGGGCACCCCGTTCCGACGCGGCGTTGACGCAGCCGCAGGGCCGGCCCCCCGGCGCGGCCACCCCGAATCCCCGCCCCGATGAAGGAGTGTGACGACCGTGGGTTTCTTCGAGGTCACGTGGTCCGTTTTCGCCGCCGCCGGGTTCACCGAGGAAGAGCAGCGGGAGTGGCTGCTGCAGGGCATGTCCTGCGCGGAAGCGGAGGCGGCGCGTGCGGACGGCTTGAATCCGAGGACGTTTCGGGAGTTGTCGCGTCTGGCCCAAAGCGATTATCGCCAACGCGTTTTCCCCGTGGAGGACAAGCGGGCAGGGGGATGACCGCCGGGGGTGCGCCGGGCGGAGTTGGCGCACCCGCACCCGCACCCCCTCCCCCGCGCCATAGAGGGATCACCCATGGCCCTGATCGCGACCACGGCACCGCCGTCGTCCTGGCCGCCGCAGACGCAGCCGCTGGGGCCCACCGACGCGCCGCCGTACCTACTCCTGGTCCCCGACGGCCGGGTGGGCGATTTCCTTAGCCTCTCCGCTCGCGCCGGATACCGCGCCGAGGAGGCGGGCAACGCCCACGAAGCGGGGCTGATGCTGCGCGAGATGCGGGGGCGGGCCTGACGGCCGCCCCCGTCCCGTCGCACCCCCGTCCCGTCGCGCCATAGAGGGGATTCCTCGTGTCCTCGGCTGCAGCACCCTTAGGCGCCGCCTCGGCGGACCCCGCGGATCGCGCCGCGCCGCGCACTGACCGCATGGCCTCTGCCAACCGGGACCCCTCCGCCGCGCCCACCGTCCGCGTCCTCGAAGGGGACTGCCTGGCGCTCCTGCCCACGCTGCCCGACGCATCCTTCGATGCGGTGGTCTGCGACCCGCCGTACCTCCTCCGGTTCCGCGGGGAGGGGTGGGACACCTCGCCCTGGGCGGCCTCTCACACCTCGGCCTTCGGCTTCGTTGATGGCACCCACCAGACCCCGGGGGCGGTGTTCGGCTCGACGCGCAACCCCGTCTGCCGCCGCTGCCACAAGCACAAGCGCGGCGCGAAGCGATGCGCCTGCGCGCACCCGGACTTCGACGAGGCGGAACACCGCGTCACCGACATGCTGCGCTTCGCCACCTGGTGCGAGGCGTGGGCGTCGGAGTGCCTGCGCGTCCTCAAACCCGGCGGGCACTTGATGGCGTTCGGCGGGGCGCGCACCCACCACTGGCTGGTGGTCGGCATCGAGTCGGCGGGCTTTGAGATCCGGGACTGCGTTGCCTGGCTGAAGTTCGGCGGCTTCCCCAAGTCCACCGACCTGGGCAAGCACTTCGACCGGCGCGCGGGGGCCGTGCGACCCGTCCTGGGCACGCGGAGGGTGCAGAACATCAAGGGCGGCGGCTACCAGCGCCACCCGGGCCACGGGAAGTGCGATGCGGAGTACGACGAGACCGGCCCGGCGACGGACCTCGGGCGGCGGTGGGATGGCTGGGGCAGCGGGCTAAAGCCGATGTTCGAGCCTGTGGTCGTCGCCCGCAAGCCCCTGGACGGGAACCTCATCGACAACGCCGCCCGGCACGGCACCGGCGCGCTGAACATCGACGGCTGCCGCATCCCCGTGGCCGGGGCGGCGGGCGGTCGGGGGCACTTCGGCGGGCGGAACACCGGCGGCCGCCCGGGGGGAGAGACCTACGCCGGGGCCTACAACCCCGAGTACCGGACGGTGGCGGACGCGCGGGGCCGCTACCCCGGCAACGCCGTCACTGTCGAGCCCGACGCCTTCTGGTCCCCCTACACGCTGGTCAGCCCGCCCGCGGTGAGCCGCAAGCTCGGGCACGGCGACCGCGAGGCCTACAACGACCATCCGACGCAGAAGACCGTGCCGTTGATGCGCTGGCTCTGCCGCCTGGTGACGCCGCCGGGCGGGTGCGTACTGGACCCGTTCGGTGGCAGCGGCAGCACGGGGGTCGCCGCTTTGGCCGAGGGGTTCGGCGCGACGCTGATCGAGATCGACCCGCACTACGCCGCCATCGCCCGCCGCCGGGTGGCCGACGCCCTGGGGCGCCCCGTGCCCGAGGCATCGG
>JAJZZC010000365.1 GCA_021797775.1 Bacillota bacterium | reverse complement strand
GTCATTGATCCTGAATCTCGCAGTGTCAGGCGGGCGCGGCTGTCCGAGAAGGACCCCGCGTACGAGCGGGTGCGGTCGCCGCGAGGGTCTGGCCCCTGGGCGCCAAGGCGACGGGCGGACTCTTTGCGAAAATCAGGTTGATCCGGCAAGAGGCGGTTTGCGGGGATGAACAGCTTTGCGCGAGGGCCCAGCGGCAGCGGAGTATTCTGGGATCAGGAGGTGCGCAGGATCGTACGGCGCTGCAGGGGAAGCCAGACAGACCGGAGCCGGGGGGCTCGGTGACCTTCCGGCCGCGCGCCGCCGCTGGTCTGCCGCGCCACCCGCTCCGCCACCCCCAGCGGCGGCCCTTGGCTCCCGTGCCGGGCGCCGCCGTCGCGGGATGTTCTCGCCCAAGCGCGCGTCTTTCGCCGTGGGGCCGCCTGACCGCGATGCCATTCAGCCTGACTTTGGCAAAGGGGCGGCCGGCCTTGGTGCCCAGGGGCTGGTGCGTGGCCACCCGCTCACCCACTCGCGTCGCGGAGTCCTTCTGCGCAGGGGCGCCCGGCCGACACTGCGAGATTCAGGTTCAGAATCGCCCGTAGAGATACGTGGCCAGGGCCGACAGCCCGCCGGTCAGCACCAGCACCCCGAGCGCGGCGAGCACCAGTCCTCCGGCGCGGGAAACCAGGGGCAGGGCGGCGCCGATGCGGGGGCGGAACCCGTGGCCGAGCAGGGCCGCCAAGAGGAGGAACGGGCCGGCTAGCCCGGCCGCGAAAGCCAAGAGCAGGAAGGCGCCACGGCCGAGGCTCGCCGCGTGGCCGGCCAGGAGCAGGATGGAGGCCAGCACCGGGCCGATGCACGGCGTCCAGCCGAAGCCGAAGGCCGCGCCCATGGCCAGGGCGCCCCAGGGCCGGGCACTCGGGTGCGTCGCGACGTGGCGCGGTTGGCCGAGAAGGCGCTGCGGCAGCAGGCCCGCCATGGCGAGCCCCAGGACGAGGATGAGCAGGCCGCTCACCTGGCGCAGCGGCAGGTGATAGGCGGAAAGCCAGTGTCCCACGGCGGTCGCCGAGGCGCCGAGCCCGAGGAATACGGCCGTGAAACCCGTGGCGAAGAGGCCGGCCGCCGCCAGGGGGCGCCTGCCGCCTACGGAGATCTGGCCGAGGTAGGCGGGGTACAGGGGCCAGGTGCAGGGGGAGAAAAAGGAGACAAGGCCGCCAGCGAACGCGATGAGCAACGCCAGGATGGAGGACGCCTCCCTGCCGGGGTGAGGCCCCTCCATCGGACCGGCGGCGGAGGACCGGTTCGCTCCGCGGCGGCGGGTCGCTCAACCCGGGGCGGGTACCCCTTTGCCTCGGAATCATACCATCAGGCTCTGGCGGGCGGCCGGTTCTCGCGCGTGCCCCGCGGGCGGCGGGGGAGAGCGACTCCCGGCCCGCGCCCGGGGCCGTTCGCGTGCCGTGGGTGGCGGCGGGCTGTATGCTTTGGCGGGGGCTGTCCGGCGGCGGTCCCCGCGGCACACGGGACGGGACCCCGCGGTCCCCCCAAGCGGCGACGTGCGGACCGCCTCTCGCCCGGGCGGGCGGCCGGCCTCCAGGGCGTTGTTGGGGTGGGCGCTACCCAGGATGGAGGGCGCGGGCTCCTCGCGGCTCTCACCAGAGCCCCGCCCGCCGCCTTCCGGGGTAGGCTCGCCCTCAGGCAGCACTGGCGGGGACCGGTGGCGCGGGTTCAGCCGGCGCCGGCCGGACCGCCCGCTTGCCTCCGCCGATGGGCCGCCGCTCATGCCCCGTCTGTGCGCCGGTACGGCCGGTTCCCCGGTCGGGGGGCGCCAGAGAGAGGGCCTGTCGGGCTTCCATACGGATCTTCGCGCTCGCGGCGGCCCTCAGCGTGCGAGGCGGGCGCCCCGCGCGCGACCGTGGACCGCTGTGTCGCCTTCCCCCCTGGGCGGGAGGCAAATCCAAGGCGGAAAGGGGCGAGAACCTGGTTGGCGGGCGGCGTGGCGCACGGAGCGCCGTCGACCACCCGTTCCGGGCCAGGTCAGGACAGTGAGCGACGAGTATCGCCTCGAGCACGACTCTCTGGGTGAGGTGCGGGTGCCCGCCGCAGCGTATTACGGCGCGCAGACCATGCGCGCGGTCCACAACTTCCCCGTATCCGGTCAGCGCCCGCACCCCGCGTTCGTGCGGGCCATGGTGCAGATCAAGCGCGCGGCGGCCTTGGCCAACGTGGAGACCGGCCGCCTGGCGCGCGAACTCGGCCACGCCATCGTCGAGGCCGCGGACGAGGTGCTGGCCGCCGTCCCAGCGCTGCCGGCGCGACCATCGCCGGCCGCGCTGGTCGTGCGCGATGCCGCCGTCCCCTCTCTGGCCGACCAGTGGGTGGTGGACCCGTACCAGGCGGGCGCCGGCACATCCCACAACATGAACACCAACGAGGTGCTGGCCAACCGCGCCAACGAGATCCTCGGGGGCCGCCGCGGCGTCTACCGGCCGGTGCACCCCAACGACCACGTGAACATGGCCCAGTCCACCAACGACACCGTGCCCACCGCGCTGCGCCTCATCGGCCTCGACCTCGGGGACGCCCTCTGCCGCGCGCTGGACCGCTGCGCGCAGGCCTTCGGCGCCAAGGCGACCGAGTTCGACGCCATCCTCAAGACCGGCCGCACCCACCTCCAGGACGCGGTGCCGATCCGCTTGGGCCAGGAGTTTGCCGCTTACGCGCGCGTGGTGGAGCGCGGCAGCGTCCGGGTCCGGCAGGCGCTGCAGTCCCTGCTGGAGATCGGCCTCGGCGGCACAGCCGTGGGTACTGGGCTGAACGCGGAGCCGGACTACATCCGCTTCGTGGCGTGCCACCTGGCCCGGGCGGTGGAGCACCCGCTGCGGCCCGCCGGCGACATGGTCGCCGCCATGCAGTCGCTCGGCGATCTGGTGGCGCTGTCCGCGGCCTGCCGCACCGCCGCCATCGACCTGAGCAAGATTGCCAACGACCTGCGCCTGATGGCGTCGGGCCCCCGCACCGGTCTCGGCGAGATCCGCCTGCCCGCGGTGCAGCCGGGCTCCTCCATCATGCCTGGCAAGGTCAACCCCGTGCTCTGCGAGATGCTCAACATGGTCTGCTACCAGGTGCTGGGCTATGACGTGACCATCACCGCCGCCGCGGAGGCGGGCCAACTGGAGCTCAATGTCATGATGCCTGTGGTGGCGCACACCCTCGCCTGGATGCTCACCATTCTGGAGGGCGGCGTCACGGCCTTCACGGAGCATTGCGTCCGCGGCATCGAGGCGGATGCCGAGCGCTGCCGCCACTGGCTGGACCGCAGCGCGGCCATGTCGACGGCGCTCGCGCCACTGATCGGCTACGAGGCGGCCGCGGCGCTGACCAAGGAGATGCTGGAGACGGGGCGCGGCATTGCCGAGTTGGCGGTCGAGAAGGGGCTGGTCGCCCCGGTGACGCTGGCAGAGGTTCTGGATCCGAGCGTCATGACCTCGCCGGGGGTCGCGGGACGGTAGCGGCGGCGAGCGGGGGGGGGCGGGCGCTGGGCCGGTTGGTGCGGTGCCCTCTGCGCCCCGCGT
>JAJZZC010000080.1 GCA_021797775.1 Bacillota bacterium | reverse complement strand
TCGAACCACTAGACGTGGTACCAATCGCGACGATGACGTGCTGCAGGTGGTACGGTGATCCGGCAGACCGCGTGCGGGACGCACAGTCTGCCAGCTTTTGGGTGATCCTTGGGGCTCAACGGTTTCCGGGCGGCGGCGAACCGATGAGCCGAAGTCTGGGGCTCTGGGCTGCGACCGGGCGGGTTTCGTCTGGGGACGCCCGAAAGCGTATGCCGTCGGTGCGACGGGGGGCGCCGACGGTAACGCTGCAGATTTCGGTCATGTCGGCCACTGATTTCGGAGTATGCCGGCCGGGGGCACGGTCGGCGGGCAGGACGTTGTGATCTTACGCCGGGGTGGCCGGCATGGGCAAGTGGTCCATCCACGATGGATCGTTCGGCTCTGACAACGCGTCCCATACGGACGGCGCAACCCCCCGGGGGTAGGGAGTAGGCTCGTGTACGTCGAGGATGCAGGAAGTGAGATCAGTGGGCGGGCAGAAGGATTCAACCTGACTTTCGCAAAGGGGCGGCCGGTCGCCTTGGTGCTCAGGGGCCGGCCCCTCGCCACGCCCTCACCCGCTCGCGTCGCGGGGTCCTTCTGCGCAGCGGCGCCCGCCTGACACTGCGAGATTCAGGTTCAATGATCGGGGCGGAGCGCATCCAGTGGCAGAAAAGCGCGACCCGGATCGGCTTCGGCGTGATCTGGGCGATCGACGCCGTACTGAAGTGGACGCCCTCCTTCAGGGCGGAGTACCTCGGCATGGTGCAACCGTGACGATGACGTTCATCAACGCCGACGAGGGGCTGCCGCATGAGTTAGTGCTGACCACGCAGCGCCCGCCGTACGGGACGGTGGGGGCAACGCCGACGGTCGCCGGGGCGGCGGTGCCGGTCCTTGTCGCGGCTTCGGCGACCGCGGCGCGGGAAAACGTTTCGAGTTTCGTCGCGCGAGCCTCGGGCACGCTGTACTACGTCTGCTCGGTCACCGGGCACGCCGCCGCCGGGATGTTCGGAGTCTTCCAAGTGGTCGGGTGAGCTAAGCGCCGCGGGTGGCTAAGGCTGGGGCAGCCTCCCGCTCGCACGAGGAGGGTCGGCGATGGCACGCATGGCATGCGAGGCCCACGGCTCCGTCAACCAGAGCCAGTACGAGCGGGACAATGCGGACCTCTTGGTGCGGCTGCGCAAGATTGAGGGACAGGTCCGCGGGATCCAGCGGATGGTCGTGGAGGACCGCTATTGCATCGACGTGCTGACACAGTTGGCGGCGATCCGCGCCTCCGTCAACGCTGTCGCCAGGTCGCTGGTGGAAAGCCACGTGCGCGGGTGTGTTTCCGGTGCGCTCCGTTCCGGCGGCGATAGCGCAGAGCATGCGGTCGCCGAACTGTCCGAGATGATGGGTCGGTTCTGCCATTGAGGTCTCGATGTGCGGCGGGCGAGTTCACAATAGACCGAAGGGGAGTGGGGCAGATGAGCACCACCCAAGCGGCAACGCGGGAGGCAGACAAGGCGGCGCGGATGTCGCTCGCCATCGAGGGCATGACGTGCGCCACGTGCGCGACGCGCATCGGGCACGGGTTGCAGAAGCTGCCCGGGGTGCGGCAGGCGGATGTCAACCTGGCGACGGAGAAGGCCGCCGTCGTCTACGACCCGGGCGCGGTGGGCGTGGCCGAGTTCGTGGCGGCTGTGAAGGACCTGGGTTATGGGGTCGGCGAGGAGACGCTGCGGCTGTCGGTCGAGGGCATGACCTGCGCCTCGTGCGTCAACCGTGTCGAGAAGGCGCTGCGCAGTGTCCCAGGCGTGGTCTCCGCCTCGGTCAATCTGGCGACCGCGATGGCGTCGGTGACGATCGCCGCTGGAGCCGTCACGGTGGCCCAGCTCCAGGTCGTGGTGCACGACATCGGGTATGAGGTCTCCCCCGTATCAGACTCCCGCGACGCCGAAGGTGACGCGCGCCAGCGCGAGATCCGGCGCTGGCGGGAGAACTTCCTGCTCGCGGCGGTTCTGTCGCTGCCGCTGGTGGCGGCCATGGTCGGGCACGTGGTGCCGGCCATGCCGCAGTGGCTGCAGAACGGCTGGCTGCAGCTTGCGCTGGCGACACCCATCCAGTTTGTCGCGGGCTGGACCTTTTACCGTGACGCATACTTCAACCTGAAGAACCGCAACGCCAACATGTCCGTCCTGGTCGCGCTGGGCACCTCGGCCGCTTACTTCTACAGCCTGGCCGCGGTGCTGCTGGGACCGCGGTTGCACGTGCGCGGCCTCTACTTCGAGGTCAGCGGCATTCTGATCGCCCTGGTGCTGCTGGGCAAGCTTCTGGAGGCCCTGGCGAAGGGGCGGACCTCTGAGGCCATCCGCAAACTCATGGGGCTGCAGGCCAAGACCGCACGGCTCGTGCGCGACGGGCAGGAAGTGGACGTGCCGCTGGAGTCCGTCGGGGTTGGCGACGTGGTCATCGTCCGGCCGGGCGAGAAGGTGCCGGTCGACGGCGAGATCCTCGACGGCGAATCCGCCGTCGACGAGTCCATGCTGACGGGCGAGAGCCTTCCGGTCGACAAACACCCAGGCGACGCCGTGATCGGTTCGACGTTGAACCGGACAGGCGCGTTCAAGTTCCGCGCCACGGCCGTGGGCACCGACACGGCTCTGGCCCGCATCGTGCGCGTCGTCGAAGACGCGCAGACATCCCGTGCGCCGGTCCAGCGCGTTGCGGACGAGATCTCCAACTACTTCGTGCCCTCGGTGATCGGCGTGGCGTTGTTGACGCTGGCCGTGTGGCTGCTCTTGGGGCGGGGCTTCACGCCGGCCCTGCTCGCGATGACGGCGGTGCTCGTCATCGCCTGTCCGTGCGCGCTCGGTCTCGCGACCCCGACGGCGATCATGGTCGGCACGGGGCGCGGCGCGGAGAAGGGGATCCTGTTTCGCGGCGGCGAGCACCTGGAGATGGCGGGCCGCGTCAACACCATCGTCCTCGACAAGACCGGCACCATCACCCGCGGCGAGCCGGCGCTCACCGATGCGTTTGCCCAAGCATCCCTGCAGGAGGCCGAGTTGCTGCGGCTGGCCGGAGCGGCCGAAGCCCGCTCGGAGCACCCGCTTGCCCAGGCCATCGCCGGCGGGGCCCGCGGCCGCGGCCTGGACCTGCCGGAACCCACCGCCTTTGAGGCTGTGCCGGGGCACGGGGTGCGCGCCGAGCTCGATGGACACCGGCTCCTCATCGGCAACGCCGGTCTGCTCCACGACGAGGGAATCGACCCGGAATCGCTGCGCGAACGGCGGGAGGCGCTGGAGGCCGAGGGCAAGACGGCGATGCTCGTGGCCGTGGACGGCGTGCTGGCGGGGCTGCTGGCGGTCGCGGACACGGTCAAGCCCAATGCGTCGGAGGCGGTTGCGCGACTGCACGATCTCGGTGTCGAGGTCTGGATGATCACTGGCGACAACCGCCGGACGGCGGAGGCCATCGCCCGGCAGGTGGGCATCGGCGCCGAACATGTCCTCGCAGAGGTCCTGCCTGAGAACAAGGCAGATCAGGTGAAAAAGCTCCAGTCTCAGGGCCGGGTGGTCGGCATGGTGGGCGACGGGATCAACGACGCGCCGGCGCTGGCCACGGCGGACATCGGCATCGCGATCGGGACCGGCACGGACGTGGCCATCGAGGCGGCCGGCATCACGCTGATGCGCGGCGACCTGCGCGGGGTCGTCGCCGCCATCGACTTGAGCCGCGCCACCATGGGCAAGATCCGGCAGAACCTGTTCTGGGCCCTCTGCTACAACGTCGTGGGCATTCCGATCGCGGCGCTGGGCTTCCTCAGCCCCATCATCGCCGGCGCGGCCATGGCGCTGAGTTCGGTGTCGGTGACGACCAACTCCACGCTGCTGAAGCGGGTCAATCCGATGCGCCGCTTCTCCTGACCAGAGATCCTCGCGTGCGGCCGTGGCGGCCGGGCGGCGCGACGAAGGGGGTGATGACGATGGCCAAGGACCCGGTGTGCGGCATGATGGTGGACGAGAAGACGGCGATGAAGGCGAAGCACGAGGGTAAGACCTACTACTTCTGCGCCGCGGGTTGCCGCAGCGCGTTCCTCAAGGACCCGGACAAGTACCGGGACGGCTCCAAGCCCGACGGGCCTAAGCATAAGCACGCCTGACGGTCGCGAGTGGACCCCCAAAGGAAGTGTGGACGATGGGAGGCTGCGGTGGCGGTGGGTTCGGCCAGAGCGCTCGCAGCCGGTTTCGGCGCAACAAGCCGCAACCGGAACCCGGTAGTGGCGATCAATCCCCGGTCCAAGGCTCGGAGGCGATCCTGAAGGCCCGTCTGGCCCAGGGCCAGATCACGCTGCAGAAGTACAAGGATCTGTGGCAGGCGCTGCATGCCCCGTCCATGTCCTGAGCCGAGGGGCGGTGGAGGGCTGCCCCATTGTGCGGCGCGACCCTCCACCCGACCAAACATCCCTTGGCCCCAATCTCCTGGTTCTAGCGTTGCTCACTCCCCGCCCTGCCCTGCCGCACGCTCAGCGGATTCATGGCAGCGCACATGTCCTCACAGTCTCCCCCGGCACGGGCGCAGCCTCGGCGGTTGCGCCCGCAACCCAACCCGGCCCCGTCTTGGCGCATCGCCGCTCCGCACGGGGGAGCTGTTTGGCCAAGAGCCGTGTTGCCTGGCTGACCCAACTGCCGCTATAGTATCGTGGCGGTTTGTGATCGGAAGGGGCAGGGGGCGCATCCGCGGGCCCTACCGCTTGGTGCGGCAGGGGACCCGCGCCCGGGTCGGCGCACGGCACACCGTGAAAGCCTGGCGGCCGCGCCGTGGGAAGCTTGTGGGAGTCCGCCATGCCGGCGGGGCCGGCGCCACGCGGCACGAAAAAGGCGGGACCGATTCGCGCGGCGCCGTCTAGTGGGTCGCTGCAGGTGCACCCACCGCCGGTAGTGGGTCCAGCAGCCTGTTTTGCATGCGGCGTGCGCGGAGGACCCCCCGGGGGGGCGCCGCCCGCAAGGGATGCCGCTCGCCTCTGGACGATGCGAACCCTGCGGCACGCAGCGTAGAGCAGCGGGAGTGTGGTCAGGGCGTCGGTGCGAGGAGAGCGATTGGCCCGGTACCTGGCGCGCTCGGGCGTGGCTTCCCGCCGCCGGGCGGAGGATCGCTTCATCGCCGCGGGCCGCGTGACTTTGGACGGCCGCACGGTGACCGACCCGGCGACCACGGTGCGCCCCGGCGCCGAGGTGCGGGTCGACGGTCGGCGCGTGCATCCCGAAGAGGTCGTGACGCTCGCCCTGCACAAGCCGGCCGGGGTGCTCTGCACCGTGCGCGATCCGCGCGGCCGGCTGACCGTGCTCGACCTCGTGGCGGATCCGCCCGCGCGCCTGTACCCCGTGGGCCGGCTAGATTACGATAGCGAGGGCCTCTTGCTGCTGAGCAACGACGGCCCCTTGGCGGCCGCGCTGCTCCACCCGCGGCACGCGGTGCCGCGCCGGTACGCGCTGCTGGTGACACCCCGGCCGGACAACGGACAGTTGGTTCAACTCTGTCGCGGCGTCCGCCTTTCGGACGGCGTGGGCCGGGCCGTCGCGACGCGGTGGCTGCCCGGCCCACCACGCGGCATCGCGCAGGGTCCGCGCGGGCGGGCGGGGGGCGAGGCCTGGGTGGAGATGGTGCTATCCGAGGGGCGCAACCGGCAGGCCCGACGAATGTGCGCGGCCCTTGGCCTGGACGTACAGCGCTTAGTGCGCGTGGCGATCGGTCCCCTCCAACTGGGCGGGTTGGCACCCGGGGCGTGTCGCCGGCTCTGCCGCGAGGAGGAGGCCGCGCTCCGCGCCGTGGCGCGCGGCGGGCGGCCTCCTGGACGGGGGGCGCCACCGCCGGCCTTCGCGGTCGGCACGAATCCGCTGGCGGTCGCGGCGCGAGGGGACGGACGACGGCCGGTGGGGCCGAGGGCTACCGCCACGTTGTCTTTGCGGGCCGCAGCGCAGCGCCAGAGTACGGCGCAGGACGCCGGCGGGGTGCGGAGAAGTAGGTTGGAGCGTGGATCCTGATGGCGTTCGCTCGCTGTCGCGCGGCGGCCGCCCTCGCGGGGGATGGCGTATTTGGGATCGCTAAGGCAGGAATTGATCGATGCCGCGCGGTCGGCCGTGCGCGACGACCTGCTGCACCGGTTACCCTTTCAGGGACGCACGCGCCAGTTCGCGGTTGTGCTGGGTGGCTCGGGCGTGACCGAGGACTGTGACGAGTATTCCGGTTGCGACCTCATCGTGTTTCGTGTCGCCGGCGTGCGAGAGCCGCGGGGCGGGGTGCGCCAACGGCCCGGATACCGCTGGGAAAGCGTGCGGCGGGGCCCCCACCGATACCGCTTCGCGTTGCTCGCCCTGCAGGATTTCGCTGACGCCGTGCGCCACGCCGACGACTCGGCGCTCTACCTCCTCCGGCACGGTGAGGTCATTCACGATCCGCAGGCGCGGCTGCGCGCCTTCTGGCAGGCCCCGCCGGAGGTCCCGGCCGAGGTGTGGACGCGCAAGCTGGCCCTGCGCTACCGGGCTTTTCGCCAGCGGCGGGCGAGCCTCGCTTGGTGTCTGCGGCGGGGCCAGCCGGTCGCGGTTCTGGACAACCTGCGCCTGATGTTGGAGCATGCCCTCAGTTGTTGCTTCTACCTGCAGGGGGAGCCCGCGCCGCCGCGCAAGTGGATCTTCCGCGGCGCGCTGCGTACGCCGGCAGGCCGTGTGCTGCGGGAACCGGTGTTGGATCTGCTGTCCTCGCTCGGCGAACTGGCTGTGCTCGGCGGCAGTTTGCACCTGCGGCAGAACCGCCTGTACCTGGGGGTCAGCCGCGTGCAGGCCGCGCTGGAGCGCGTGCTGCTGGACGCGGGGTTCCCCGTACCGGGGCTGGCTTCGCTTGCCGGGGCCGCGGACTCCGCAGCCGACGCGGACGGGCCGCGGGATGGCCTGGATGGGGGAGAGCCGCGGGTGCGCCGGCCACGACGCATCCGCGGCTCGGCCACGGGCGCAGGCGCTGAGCCGCCCCCGGCGCTTCTCGGGCCGGGAGTGCATGCGTAGGATCCCGCCGGTGATGACGGGTGATCAGGCTCTTCTCTCTGCGGCGCGCATGGGTGCATGCCACAGTGGGTTTGGCACTGGTGACGGCGGCCCTGCTCTGGTGGATGCAGCCCACACCCGGGTGGACGGACGGTGCGGTTGACCCGTGGGCTCCCCCCATCGCCGGCAGCGCCGGCGCCATGGTGCGTGCCGCCGAGGTCCCCGTCGCAGGAGCGGCGCACTCGCTCCGGGCCTCCATCGAACTCGGCGAGGTGACCCTGGTGGCCACGCCGCCGGGGCTCGCCGCCCGTGCCCTGGTGACACGTGACGGGTTGCCCGTGAGTGCGTTCGCTGACGGCCCGGTGACGGTGCTGGCTGCGGTGGGGGACACGATCTCCGTGGAAAGCCCCGCTTCCGGCGTACGCGTCCGTGTCCTGGCGGTGGGGCCGGACATCGTGTTCCCGCACCGCACGGGGTGGCTGCCGCTCCACGCGGGGGTCACGGTCCTCGGGCGGGTCGGCCGGGCGCCTGCCGCGGACCGCGCCGTCCACTCATAGGGCCGCGTCCCCTTCTCAGCGAGTGGGCTGTGCGAGGGGCGGTTCCGCCCTGGGCCAACACGAGCATTTCGCCCGTGCGCCGGCGATGGCGCGGCCCTTATACGCGATGCGCAAACCGTCCGGCCGCTTCACACCCGCTCCCCGCTCGGCTGGCATCACCTCGCCCTCGAGCGTACGTCCGTCCTGCGGGGCGACTGCCCTCCGGTGAGCACACGCCACCCTAAAGTCGGCCCCAGGGTTGCGTCGTTCTCCGGCCGACATCCTCAGCGGCTAGGCATGGGTAGTCGGTCGAGCCTCGGACGGACGCGGCCCTGGGGCAAAGCCGCGGAACCCTTTGCCGTGCGCGCGGCGTCTCGCTCGCGCCCGCAGCCCAAGGTGCGTTCGCCTTCCGGCCCGCGTAGGCCGGTCTCGTGGACGGGGGCCTGTGGAATCGTTCATAGGCCAAGGCCCCCCGCCGGAGTGACGCCACCCTGAAGTTGGCCCTCGGCCCGCAGGAAAGGGGCGTTTGGAGGCGAACGCAGGGTGCGCTCCGGTGTGCGGGCCGCCCGCGGGGCTTGTGCTACAATCAGGCGGCCCAGTCCGCTCCCTCCGCCGCGGAGGTCGTGGGCCGGGGGCACGTGGTCGCCCAGGGGTGACGGAATGGCGGAGGCGAGGGTGCGGGCGATCCGTGGCGCGACCACGGCGGAGGCCAATACGGCTTCGGCCATTCTGGAGGCTACGCGGGAGTTGGTTGCCGCCCTCCAGGATGCTAATGGCTTCCAGCCGGAGGACGTGGTCGCGGCGATCTTCACGGCGACGCCCGACCTGGACGCAGCCTTTCCGGCCTCGGCCGCGCGCGAGCTCGGCTGGTTGGTGCCTCTGCTCGACGCCGTCGAGATGGACGTTCCTGGGGCACCGCGCATGTGTGTGCGTGCGCTGGTGCAGCTATACACCGCCAGCGGCCCGGAGCGTCTGCACCACGTTTACCTCCGTGGCGCCGCGCGGCTGCGTCCAGACCTGTCGTGAACCCAAGGGCGACGAGTGGCCCACGGCAGACCGACGAGGGGGCGCCATGACTCTGGCAGGAACCGGCGGCAGCACCCGCGGGTCTACGTGCACCCGTCTCCCCGTCGTCGCGATCGACGGGCCGGCCGGCGCCGGTAAGAGCACGCTTGCACGGCGGGTAGCCGAGCGGGCCGGGTTGGTCTACGTTGACACGGGGGCCATGTACCGAGCGGTGGCCTACGGCGTCCTGCGCTCGGGATGCGCGACGGAGCCCGAGTTGGATGCGTCTGCCGTGGCCGCTGTGGCCGAGGCCGCGCGGATTGACCTCCAGGAAGGACCCGGGGGGACGCGCGTTCTCCTCGACGGCGAGGACGTGACGGCGCCCATCCGCGAACCGGCGGTCGAGCGGCTGGTTCCGAGGGTGGCTAGCCTCGCCGCCGTGCGTAGGGCCCTGGTACCGCAACAGCGTCGGATGGCGTACGCGGGCGGTGTGGTGTTGGACGGTCGGGACATTGGTACCACCGTGCTCCCCGACGCGGACTGCAAGTTTTTTGTGACCGCCGCATTCGCCGTGCGGGTGGAGCGCAGGTACCGTCAGTTGCGGCGCAGGGGTCTCGATGTCGACCGCCACGCTGTGGCACGGGACCTGCGGGAGCGGGACGCCATGGACAGTGAGCGCAGCATCGGGCCGATGGTGCCCGCGCCAGACGCCGTCCGTCTCGACACAACCTACCTGCGCGTCGAGGACGCCGTGGACCTCGTCCTGGCGCGCTGTGGTCTCCAGGACGGTGCGACGGCCTCCGCGGGACCAGGGCGAGAAGTCGGGGGCGGGGCGGGCGAGCCATGATTCTATACTGGTTCCTGTGGGGCACGCTGCGCCTCTTCTTCGTCCTCGGGTTGCGCGTGCGGGTGGAGGGGCTGGAGCACGTGCCCCGGCGCGGCGCGTTTGTCCTTTGTAGCAATCACACCTCGTGGGTGGATCCCGTCCTCCTGGGTACGCTGCTGCCTCGCCAGGTGTTCTACATGGCCAAGGAAGAGATCTTCGCCTCGCCCCCAGCCGCCCTGGTGTTGCGGACCCTGGGGGCTTTTCCGGTTCGCCGGCACCACGCTGACCGGGGGGCGCTACGTACCGCGTTGGCGTTACTGGGTGGCGGCCGCGCCGTCGCCGTCTTCCCAGAGGGCACGAGGAGCCGCGATGGCAGCCTCGGCCGTGCCCAACCGGGAGTCGCACTGCTGGCGGTGGTATCCGGTGCGGAGGTCCTCCCTGTCGCGATTTGCGGGGAATACCGCCCAGGGCGTCTAGTGGTGCGCTTCGGGCCCACGTTTCGGTTGTCCGATCCGGGTCGCGCCCGTTGGACGTCAAGGGAACTCCGCACACTTGCGGAAGAACGCATTATGGGCGCGGTGCGGGCGCTATTGCGTGGCCGCGGCGGCAACCGGCGGGTGGTCCCGGGACCGGCTTGACGGAGCCGCCAAGAGGAGGGACCGATCCCCCGCGTCGAAGCAGAGGCGCACGCCGGAACGGTATTCCTTGCTTTGCGGCGTGCCCCGGTCCGCGAACGGGGTCGCCCACGGTTCCAACTCGCGAAGGAGGCAAGCCCGGTGGTCGAGACGCCTGATGCAGGGCAGGCTCCCCTGGCCGCGCAGCCGTCCACGCCCCAGGAGCGGGAAATGCCCCAAGAGCCGGCGACCGCGCCCGGCGCCGACACGTTGCCGCGGATGGGTGGGGGCGAGCCATCGCCTAGCGACGAGCAGGCCCTGGTGGTCCCAGCGCGTGTGCGCGTGGGCAGTGTCGTGGACGGTACCGTGGTGGCGGTGGACGCCGACCAATTGCTGGTGGACATCGGTGGCAAGTCGGACGGTGTGGTTCCGCTGGCAGAGGCGGTAGTGCCGCCCGGCAAGGCGCTGGCGGATGTCTTCTCCCCTGGCCAGCGTCTGCCCGTTACCGTCGTTGGGTATGACGCGCAAGAGGGCACGCCCCGCCTGTCGCAGCGGCGGGCGGCAGAGGCGGCGGTCTGGAGACGTCTGGAGTCGGTCTTCCACAGTGGCGAGGCAATTGAGGCGACCGTGGCAGAGGCGGTCAAGGGAGGTCTGGTGCTGGATCTCGGTGTGCGGGCGTTCATGCCGGCGTCGCACCTGGAGCGCGGCCACGTGGCCGACCTCGCGCCTTACGTGGGACGCGTGTTGCCGTGCCGGATCATCGAGTTGGACCGGGCGCGGGGCAAGGCGATCGTCTCGCGCAAGTCGCTGCTCGAAGAGGAGGCGCGACAGCGCAAGGAGCACCTGTGGGGCGCCCTGGAGGAGGGGCAGGCCTGCCAGGGGGTCGTCAAGAGCCTGACCGACTTCGGCGCGTTCATCGACCTGGGGGGCGTCGACGGCCTGTTGCACGTGTCGGCGATGGCTTGGGGCCGTGTGGACCACCCCTCGGAGGTCCTGGCAGTGGGCGACCCCGTGACGGTGAAGGTCCTCAAGCTGGATCGTGAACGTGGCAAGATCTCTCTTGGCTTGAAGCAATTGCTGCCTGACCCCTGGCTCCGGGCGCTTGAGCGCTATCCGGTCGGTTCGGTGGTTGAAGGCAGGGTAGCGCGACTTGCTTCCTTCGGCGCGTTCGTCCAGTTGGAACCAGGCGTCGACGGCCTGGTGCACGTAAGCCAAATGGCGGACCATCACGTGCGCGATCCGCGGGAGGTCGTGAGCGAGGGCGAGCGGGTGCGCGCCCGGGTGATCCGGGTCGTGCCCGAGGAGCACCGCATTAGCCTGTCCCTGCGGGAGCTTGATCCCGTTCAGCGCGAGGATGCCTCTCCCGCCCACGAGGGCGCCGATGCCGGTGGCGCCGTTACGCTGCGAGACGTCGTGGGCGACCTGTTCCAGCGAGCCGGCGTTCCAGCCCCCGGGCCTGCCGGCGCCGCCGATGAATCGGATGGGGGATCTGCGGCGCCGGTCTCGTCCACGGACGCCGGCTGAAGCCCCGCACCACGGCCTCCGGGCGCGGTAGCGCGACATAGCCGCGCCGCGCTGGGGAGAACATGGAGCGCGGGTGATGCCGTGATGCCGTCGGGAGCCGCCATCCTTTGCGCTATCGCTGTGTTGCTGCTCTCGGGGTACGGTCGGCGGGTGGCGGCCTCGGTGGGTGTGCCCCCCGCGCTCCTCGCGGCGTGGTGTTTCCTCGGGGCGGGCGCGAGCGTCCTCAACTTATCCCTCCCTCCGCTGGGAAGCCTGACCTGGCAGCCTTTGGTCAACCCTGGCGGCGTGCTCGTGCCGGCGGCGTTTGAGGCCTTCCTGCTGCTCGGCCCGGGGGCCAGCCGCAGGCGGATACCTGGTGTGTCCGGGCCATCCGCTGGCTGGGCGCTATTGGCTGGTGCGATCGGCGGGCTTACCCTTGCGGGCGCGGTCGCATGGGATTTGAGCACGGGGATGGTCTGGCCGGCCTTCGGGTTTGCGATGTTGATCGGAATCGCTCTGGGGCCGGGGCCGATGGGCTCCCCCCGGCTTGCCATCATGTCGGGTGGGGCTGCGGTGCTCTCCGCCGTTCTGGGGAGGGCGGCCATTGCCGCGATGGGCTGGTCGGCATGGCCGGGAGCGCTGGGCGGGGGCCACGCGTTCGACGCGGCCGTGTGGGTACTGGTCGTCGCGGGTGCGGTGCCGCGCCAGGCGCTCCTCCTGCGCTCGAATACGGCGCGGCCCGTGCGGGAGGCGGTCCCGCAGCGGCGCTAGCGCGAGGGGGTTTCGCTTTTGCCCGGTGCAGCGGAAGGGGCGGGCGGCGTGCGCGCAGGGGGCTCCTCCGAACCCGGTAGCCCCGGCCCTCTGCTCGTGCTCGCCGGCCGCCCGAACGTGGGGAAATCTACTATCTTCAACCGCATCATCGGCGAGGCGCGCGCCTTGGTCGAGCCGACTCCTGGTGTGACACGTGACCGCCTGGTCGCGGCCGCCGACTGGGCGGGCAAGACCTTCACGCTGGTAGACACCGGCGGGCTCGGCGGCGACCGGGACGACCCGTTCGCGCCGGCGATCACGGCCCAGGCCGAGGCGGCCATCGCCGAGGCCGACTGCGTGCTGCTGGTGGTAGATGCCTTTGCCGGTCTCGTCCCCGAAGACCAGCGCATCGCCGAACGGCTGCGCCGTCTGCGTAAGCGTGTTGTCATCGTCGCCAACAAGTGTGACCGTGCGGCGGCGGTCCCCCAGGAGTTTTACCAACTCGGCCTAGGGGACCCGCTCCCGGTCTCCGCCACCAGAGGGGAGGGGCTGGGCGACGTCCTCGACGACGCCCTGGCTGGTGACACCCTGGCTGGTGCCGCGGGGGAAATCGATGCCGGCGCGGAGGGCGCCCTGCGGGTGGCCTTCGTCGGACGGCCCAACGTCGGCAAGAGTTCTCTGGTCAACCGCCTGCTGGGCGCGGAACGGCTTATCGTCTCGGAACTGGCGGGCACGACGCGTGACGCCGTGGACGTGCCGTGGAGCGCGGATGGCCGGTCCTTCGTCCTCGTGGACACCCCGGGGCTGCGCCGCCCGTCCCGCATCGAGGTGCCCCTGGAGGACAGCAGCGCCCTGCGCAGCCGGAGGGCCATCGCCCGCGCGGACGTGGCCGCGCTCGTCCTAGACTGCCAGGAGCCCTGCACCGACCAGGACAAGCGGATCGCGGGGCTCGCGCTGGACCGGCGGGTGGGGGCGGTGATTGTCCTTAACAAGGCCGACCGCCTGACGCCTGGAGCCCTCAGCGCTGTCACGGGCTCCGTGCGCCAGGCCATGCCCTTTCTCGCGTACGCGTCTGTGGTGGTCTGCTCGGCCCGCACCGGACGGGGGGTGGCGGACGTCACACGCGCGCTGGCCCTTGCGGGCGAGGCGCGCCGCCTGCGCCTGCCCACCAGCTCGCTCAACGACTGCCTCCGGGCCGCGGTGGCGGCGCGCCCGCCGGCCGCCCACCGCGCCAAGCCCGTCCGCATCTACTACGGCGCGCAGGTCGCCTCGGCCCCGCCCACCATCGTGCTGCTGACCAATGTCGCCGGCGGCGTGACGCGCGAGTACGCCCGCTACCTGGAGAACCAGTTGCGGCAGCGCTTTCCCCTCGAGGGCACCCCCCTACGCCTCGTCTTCCGCGTGCGACCGCACCGTCCCCTCGTGCCGCGCGCGCCGGCTCCGCGGCGGCGCTGAGCCCCGGCCGCCCCGTACCTCGGCCGATCTCTCCCCCGGGATTCCCGATGGCCCGCCCCCACCGGGGCGGGCCCGGACATAAACCGGCCAGCCAGCCGATATAGATGCAGCGACCTGCCAGGGACAGCGTGGCCTGTCTGCCCCCACCCGCATCGCTCAGGGTGGACGCCCTGGTACGGGTGTGGCACCGACCTCGGCGCGGCGCAGCGGGGAGGGAGCGGGAGGATGGAGGGCTACGATATCTTCGCGGATATCGCCCAACGGACAGGTGGCGAAATCTACATCGGCGTCGTCGGCCCTGTCCGCACGGGGAAGTCCACGCTCATCAAACGGTTCCTGGAGCTACTGGTACTGCCGCACATCCCGGACGCCTATGAGCGGGAGCGGACCCTGGACGCCATGCCCCAGAGCGGCGCGGGCCGCACGGTGATGACTACCGAGCCGAAGTTTGTTCCCGACGAGGGCGTGGCCCTCACCATCGGCGACGGCCTCAACCTGCGGGTGCGCCTGGTGGACTGCGTCGGCTTTCCGGTGCCCGGCGCCCTGGGCTACGCAGAGGAGAGCGGCCCGCGGATGGTGGTCACGCCGTGGTTCGACTATGAGATCCCCTTCGAGGAGGCCGCGGAGGTCGGAACGCGCAAGGTCATTACCGACCACGCTGTCCTCGGCCTCGTCGTCACCACAGACGGGAGTTTTGGCGAGCTGGCACGGGACAGCTTCGTGGCCGCGGAGCAGCGGGCGGTGGGGGAACTGCGGGATCTGGGCAAGCCTTTCGCCGTGGTCCTGAACACCGCGCGCCCCGACTCGCCCGACACGGCCGCGCTGCGGCAGCGCCTGGAGGAGGAGTATCAGGCGCCCGTAGTGGCTGTGAACTGCGGCCAGCTCGACGAGCAGGGCATCGAAGGTATCATGGAGCAGGTCCTCTACGAGTTCCCGGTGCGCGAGGTGAATATCCAGCAGCCAGCGTGGGTATTGGAGCTGGACGCTGGCCACTGGCTGCGCCGCCGCTTCGACGAACTGTCGGCCGAGACGCTGGAAGGGGTGCGGCGCCTGCGCGACGTGCAGGCCGCGCTACACCGGCTGGCGGGCTACGATGTGGTCGAGCGCGTGGACCTCCTGCGCATGGAGATGGGTAGCGGCGTTGCCGACATCGCGTTGACGGCGCGTGAGGACGTGTTCCGGCAGATCCTGCAGGATATCACCGGTGTCGACGTGGGTGAGAAGGCCGACCTCGTCCGGCTGCTGCGCGAGCTGACGGCCGCCAAGGCCGAGTTCGACCGGGTCGGCGGAGCGCTGGGTGAGGTGCGCCAAGTCGGCTACGCCGTGGTCACGCCCGACCTGGTGGATATGTCCTTTGAGGAACCGGAGCTCGTACGGCGCGGCAACCAGTTCGGCGTGCGCCTCAAGGCCAAGGCCCCAAGCCTTCACCTCATCCGCGTGGACGTGGAGGCGGAGTACACGCCGATTCTCGGCAACGAGCGGCAGAGCGAAGACTTGGTCCATTACCTCATGGAGAAGTTCGAGGACGACCCGCAGAAGATCTGGGATTCGCAGATCTTCGGCCGTACGTTGCACGACGTGCTGCGCGAGGGTATCCGTCAGAAGCTGACGCGTATGCCCGACGGGGCACAGCGCAAGTTGCAGGAGACGCTGCAACGCATCGTTAACGAGGGGAGCGGCGGTCTGATCTGCATCATCCTGTAGGCAGGGGCGGCGGGGAGCCGCCCCACACAACTTCCGCGGGCGGTCGGCGGGTACCCGCGTGGCCCTCGAGGCCGGGGCGGGTACCAAGGGCTCGCGTGGCCGCCCGGGTGCGGCGGCGGCAATCGCCGCCGGAAGGGCCAGGGCCGCAGCGGTCTCGGCGAACAGCCTGACCGACAGGGCACCGGCGCGTGCGCCTGCATGCAGCGGGGCGGATCGCCGGCCGTCGCCACCGGGGAAACGCGTGCGGCCCAGGCGGTAGCGGACGTCCGGACCACCCCCGCACCGCGCACCCGCCGACTCGGGAGGCTGGCATCCCGGGCCTGGCCCGCCCCGGAACGACGCCACCCTGTGAGAGAGTGTGTCGTTCGAGGCGCCCTGGCCCTTGACCAGGCCCGCCCGGCGCCCGTTATGATGGGCGGGAACCGCCTCGGGCGGTCGGGGTGGGGGAGTGGTGTGTGGCGTCACGCACGCAGAGTGCCGATGACGTGCGGCAAGCGTGTCGCGATCAGGGCGTGCAGTTTGTCCAGTTGCAGTTCGCCGACATCCTCGGCGGGCTCAAGCACATCGACCTGCCGGCCAGCCATCTGGAGAAGGCGTTGGCTGGGGAGGTCATGTTCGATGGCTCGGCCATCGAGGGGTTCGTGCGCACGCGGGAATCGGACATGTACCTGCGGCCCGACCCCCGCACCTTTTGCATCCTGCCGTGGAAGCGCGAGCGCGGGCTGGCCGCGCGCATGGTCTGCGATGTGCACAGCCTGGACGGCAGCCCCTTTGCCGGCGATCCCCGCCAAGCGCTGCGGCGCGTCGTGGCCGAGGCCGAGTCCATGGGATTCACCTGCCAGGCCGGCCCCGAACCAGAGTTCTTCCTGTTCCGTCGCGACGCCGCGGGACGCGCATCGACGGAGACCAATGACCTCGCCAGCTATTTTGACATGGCACCGCTGGATATGGGAGAAAGCGTGCGGGAAGAGATTGTCTCGGTGCTGCAAAGTGTACACTTTGAAATCGAGAGCAGCCATCACGAGGCCGCGCCCGGCCAGCACGAGATCGACTTCCGCTATGCCGACGCGCTAACCACGGCCGACAACCTCATGCTCTTCCGCCTGATCGTCCGGACAACCGCAGCGGCCCACGGGTTGCACGCCACCTTCATGCCCAAGCCCCTGGCCGACGTCAATGGCTCGGGCTTGCACGTCCACCAGTCGCTGTTCCGCGACGGGAACAATGTCTTCTACGACGACCGGGGCCCCGACAAGCTCTCCTCCATCGCCCGCCACTACCTGGCCGGCCTGCTGGCCCACGCCAGGAGCTTCACGGCGATCACCAACCCGCTGGTCAACTCGTACAAACGGTTGGTGCCGGGGTACGAGGCGCCTACCTTCGTCACCTGGTCGCACCGTGAGCACAGCCCGCTGGTGCGCATCCCCGCCCGCCGCGGGGTCGGCACGCGCTTGGAGGTGCGCAGCCCTGACCCGGCGTGCAATCCATACCTGGCACTGGCTGTGATGTTCAAGGCAGGCATCGAGGGGATCCGGCAGGCGCTGGATCCGCCACGCCAAGCGGGCCTCGCGGTCTACCGTATGACAGTGGAGGAGCGGCGGGAACTGGGCATTGAGCCGTTGCCCGAAGACCTGGACGAGGCGCTGGACGCCATGGAAGGCTCCGAGGTCGTGCAGTCGGCGCTGGGTGAGCATATCTTCACGCGCTTTGTCGAGGCCAAGCGCATCGAGTGGGACTACTATCGTCGGCAGGTGCACCGCTGGGAGGTCGACCAATACCTGTCGACGTTCTGATGCGGCCGACCGGCGGTGGCCACCCCGGTTGGGGGTGCCCGCCACCAGGTGGCGATCCGGGGTCCGTCCGCGCGCCAGCCGCTAGAAGCGCGGACGGACCGGAGACCGGTCGCGCAGGGCCGCTCAGATGCGCCGGACCAGGCCCGTCACCTTGCCCAGCACGGATACTTCGCTGGCGTAGATGGGCTCCATTGTGCGGTTGTCGGGCTGGAGTCGGATGCAATCCGGCTCGCGGAAGAAGCGCTTGACGGTAACCTCATCACCCAGCAGGGCGACCACCACGTCGCCGTTGAGGGCCGTCTGCTGGCGGCGGACCACCAGTAGGTCGCCGGGCAGGATGCCCGCCTCGATCATGCTCTCGCCGTCAACAGTGAGCATGAAGACCTGGTCGTCCCGAACCCACTCCACGGGGAGCGGGAAGGTCGAGTCAGCCTGTTCCACGGCCAGGACGGGCCGGCCCGCAGCCACGCGACCCAGGACCGGGACCTCTCGCACCGAGGGCGCGGCCCGGCGGCGGGAGCCTGTTTCCCGCAACAACTCGATCGTTCGGGGCTTGCTAGGGTCGTGCCGGATGTACCCCTTGGCCTCCAGACGCGCGAGGTGGCCGTGTACTGTCGAACTGGAGCGCAGGCTGACCGCTTGCCCGATCTCGCGCACCGAGGGCGGGTACCCGTGTTCGCGCACGTGTTGGCGAATGAACTCCAAGATCCTCTGTTGCCGGGGCGAAAGATCTGGCGCGATGATGGCGATCCCCTCCGCTTCATCGAACCGAAGGCTGCGCACGCCACGTTCCCCCGGGAGGGGGCTGACCTACGCGCGAACGCAGTATAGCAGATGTCACGCCCCGGAACAAACAGAAGTTTGCGCGTTCGGGCGTTCGGGCGTCTAGGTGCTGGGCGTACGTAGCCGGGGGCGGTTTGCGCGGCGCTGCGACGGAGGTGGGAAGGGCGTTGGAGTGGGTGCTGTACACGAAGGCCGGATGCCACATCTGCGAGGATTGTTCGAGCGAGACTCTGGGAGGGGGCTGTCGCCACGGGCTGCACCGTGCGCGAGATCGACGTTGCCGATGATCCCGTGCTCTTCGCCCGCTACCGGTTGCACGTTCCCGTGGTGGAGTAGGCCGGCGAGGAACGGTCGCCGGTCCCTGGGGATCCGGGGTGGAAGCCCGCCTCCTACGCCTCGGCCGGCGTCGCGGGTGCGGCGCGGGCGGCTGAAACCCGTCGCAGGCCGCCCGGCCCAGCGCATTTGCCTGCCCGGTGTGCCGGGTGGTGCGGCTCCCGATCTGGCGTCGCGGTCGTCCGAACGGCAAGGTGCGTCGCGATGGCGCAAGAACGCTTGACTGGACCATGTGTTCGCCGTACCCTGGCACCAGGGGGTGGAGAACGCATGATCCCAAGGGTGCCTACGGGGGTATCGCGCCGGTCGGCCCCTTCTCCGCCGGTCGGCCCGGGTCCACGGGCAGTGGCCGGACAGGGGAGACCCCGCCCCGTCGGGCGGCACGCGGAACAGGCCCCTGTTCCGTCGTGCCGGGCCGGCGTTGATAGCACGTCGCGGCGGCGGGCGCGCGCCGGTCGGTCGCGGCAGCGCGCGCTAGCCGCCGGGGCGGCCCTAGCGGCCCTCGTCGCCTTCCGGGCGATGACGGCGCTGGCCGCCAGCGGGGGGCCGCCCCGCGCGTTCACGATCACGGTGCGGCCGGGAGAGACACTTTGGCAGTTAAGCGCACGGTTTGCTCCCAGCGAGGACCCCCGCCGGTGGATCTTCGACGTAGAGAAGTGGAACGGTCTGGCGCACGCGACGGTCTATCCGGGCGAGGTGCTGCGCTTACGCCCCCCGTGCGCCACGCCGACGTGCGCGGCGGGGCAGGGGTGGATGCGCGGACGGTGGTCCGGCGACCCGCCCCTGCATCGCCGCGTCGGGCGACCCTAACCCGGCGGCCGCCGGGTACCACCCCGGACCGTTGCGGCGGGGACGACTGGTCCGCGCCCCAAGCCTCAGACTTCGGCTCGTCGGTTCGCCGCCGCCCGGAAACCGTTGAGCCCCAAGGATCACCCAAATGCTGGCAGACTGTGCATCCCGCACGCGGTCTGCCGGATCACCATACCACCTGCAGTACGTCGTCGTCGCGATTGGTACCATATCTAGTGGTTCGATCCACCTGCGGACCTCCGGCGTGCACAACGGGTGAGGCGCGTCAGAAGCCCAATGCGTCGAACTCTGAGCCTCTGCTGCCCGGATCTGCGGGACGGGCGGCGGGGGGGGCGAACAGGCCGCCGAGGGTTCCCAACTGCTACCGTAAAGGTTGCCTTCTGTCCGCTCTTGTGCTTGCTATAGTATCTCCAGTAGTCGGCGAAAACCAAGCCGGCCACCGCTGCTTGAAATACCTACGCTTTGGCGGCTGTGTCGGGAAGAAGCGTCCGGCACGTAAGAGCG
>JAJZZC010000007.1 GCA_021797775.1 Bacillota bacterium | reverse complement strand
CTGAACTTGTCCTGTCCGCCCCAACGTGTCAGCTCCCGGCGCGAGGTCAAGGTCCAGCATCCCGACGATACCATCGTGCACCGCCCGCCGCTTGTCAACCGAGGAGCTTTGATGATGCGCGGCTCCTTAGGGTCTGCGGCATTCTCGCTGGGGGGCCCACGTCCCCATGGCTCGGACCGCGTTTTCCCCGCCGAGCTCACCGGCGTCGTCACAACCGGGTCCGCCCCCTGGGGGCTTCCGCGAGGGCCGGAGGGGCGGTGGCCGCCCGGGCGTGTGACGGGGGCGTTTGCGCCCGCGCGGGGGATGCGCCCGCAGGCGCCCCATGCGCCGTGTGGCGTGCCCGCCCCACGCTTGGGCGCGTGCGCAAGGCGGCGCGCCGAGGGGCGGGGGGCGCCCCCCACCGGCATGGATGGGCGCTCGCTGGGGAGCCGGGACCGAGCCTCACGCCGCGGACAGCCCGTCGTGTCCGCTCCGCCTGTGCGGGCATACCCTCTCTCTGCGACCGGGACACCCCGCCCGCGCGGTGGGGGTCGGGCCGCCCGCGCTCGCCCTTGCCGCCCCGTGCCCGGGGGGCGCCGCGCCGGGGCAGCGCCGCTTTCCGGGAGGGCGGCACCGTGGGCGCAAGGAGGGGGAAGCCGATGCTGATGATCCGTGTCGTTCGCCTGCCGGGCGCCTTTGCCCGCATCGTACGGCTGTTCGCCCGCTCGCCACGGCCGCAGTAGCCGCTGGATGCGCGAGCGCCGTGCGGACAGCGATTGCGCATCCGGTCGGGGGACCGAGCGCTTCCGGCGGGGCAGGATATCCCCTGGGGCCTTTTGTGCGGCAGCCACTCCGTCCATCGCTGAAGCTCGCGCTCGCCAGCGGCCTGGCCTGGGAGGTCAGCCGCTGGCTCGGCGCGGAGCGCCCGGTCTTTGCGGTGCTCGCAGTCGTCGTGACTATGCAGTCCAGCGCTTACGGCTCCCTGACCAAGGGGCTGGAGCGCCTGGTCGGCGTGTTTGCCGGGGTGGCGCTAGGCGTGGCCGCGCTGCACGTGACGGGGCTCAGCACGTCCTCTCTCACGGTGCTCATGCTCGTGACCGCCCTGTCGGGCGGTGTTCTCAGCTTCGGCGGCGGGTTTAACAGTCAGGTCAGTGTCTCGGCCCTGCTGCTGGTCGCCAGCGGCGGCGGGGTGGCCTATGGCGTGGCGCGCGCCTGGGAGACGGCCGTGGGCGGGGCCCTGGGCGTGCTCGTCACCGCGCTGGTCTGGCCCCCCGATCCCCTGCGCCGGATGGCGCAGCAACTCGACCTGGCCCGGCTGCGCCTAGCCGCAGACGTGGTGGCGACGGCCGATGCGTTGGGTGGACAGGCGGAAGCGGCCGGGCGGCTGCTGCGCCGCGTGCGGCAGCACGCCGCGCATGCGGAGATCGCGGTGGCGGAGCTGTCAGAGGCGGAACAGGCGGTCCGCTGGTTCCCAGCGCGCTGGCCTGGGAACGAGGAGCGCGACGTCCTCGCAGGCCGGCTGCGCGCCGTCGCGAGCCTCTACCGGCACCTGCATGCGCTGTCCCATCATGTCCTTCAGGCGCGGCGCGCGGGCTGCGGCCAGGGGCAGGGCTGTCTGCGGGAGGCGGCGGGGTCCCTTGCCGCGGCCTGCGGCGCGATCGGTGCGGCCCCGAGCCACGCTGACCGGCGGAGCGCCCGCGCGTGGCTGGCCGCGGCCGACGGGGCCGTGGCGCGCTACTGGTCGGAGGCTCGCCACCAGGCGAAGCTGTCGGCGCCCGTGGCCGCAGAGTTCCAGCACCTTCTGGCCGACATGCGAGTCGCCCTGGCGGGCGCGGCAGACGGGGAACCGACCCGCGACGAGGATCGTACCCAGCCGCCCCTGACGGAGTAATGCGCGCATCCGGGCGGCCCACCGCGCCGTGGGGGGGCGCCGAAGGGTTTGCGGCCTAAGGGGGCTGCCCCCCCATGCGGCAACAGGCTCCCCCCAGCGATGCGCCACCGAGGTCCAGACGCGGATCACCGGGAACCCGCCACCACGGGCAAAGGGTACGGAGACGCGAACGCGTGGCCTGCCATCCCGAACGCGCGTGCCCATCTCGGGGTCGCCCGGGCTGGCACCCGCGCGGGGGTGGGGACGTGTAGGCGTTCCGGCCCGCGCACGCGGCCATGGATCCGACAGGTGACGGAAGGGGCGCCGTGCCCAGGAGACGAACCGTCCCCACCGCGCGTACCCCGTGGCCGTAGCCGGAGATGCCCGTATCTGAGGAAGTGACGACGGAAGATGGCGACCATGCCCCCGGACACCACCCTCCCCGAGTTCCTGGCCCTGGCAGGCGAGCCGGTCGAATTCCGGGCGCTGATCCGCCAGGTTTCGTTCGCCGCCAAGCGCGTGGCCGCCGAGCTGCGCGTCGCCGGGTTACAGGGGATGTTGGGTTCCACCGGGCACATCAACGTCCAGGGCGAAACCGTGCAGCGCCTGGACCAGTACGCCAACGAGATGTTCGTGCAGAACCTGCTGCGGGTGCCCGCGGTGAGCGACCTGGTGTCTGAGGAGATGGACGAGGGGCTGCACCTCGCGCGGCACAAGGGCGAATACGCCCTGCTCTTCGATCCCATCGACGGAAGCAGCAATCTCGATGTCAACCTGACGATCGGTTCGATCTTTTCGGTGCGGCGCCCGGGCGACGTCCTGGCCAAGGGCCGCTGCCAGATCGCCGCTGGATACATCGCCTATGGCCCGGCGACGGTCTGCGTCCTGGCCATGCGACAGCACGGTGTCCACTTCTTCACCCTGGACCCGAGCATCGGTGAGTTCCTGTGGACGCGGGGTCCGGTCACGATGCCGGAACGGGGCGGTACCTACGGAGCCAACGAGGCGCATACGGAGGATTGGTCTGAGCCCGTGCGCGGTTTCGTGCAGTGGTTGCGGGGCGAGAGCCACCACAGCACGCGTTATTCCGGTGCGTTGGTGGGGGATTTCCAGCGCATCCTGGTCGACGGCGGCGTCTATCTGTACCCGGGCGACGCCACGAACCCGCACGGCAAGCTGCGCCTGCTGTACGAGGCCGCACCCCTGGCTTTCATCGCCGATTGCGCGGGTGGACGTGCCGTATCCGAGGATGCCGATATCCTGGAGATCGTACCCGCCGCCATCCACCAGCGCACGCCGTTGATCGTCGGCAGCCGTGCGGAGATCGACCGATTTCTCCCGGCCCGCTGAGAGGGTGCCATGCGGTAGCTCGGGCCGGCCGGTCTTTGCGCCCCGGCCGCCGCGCCCGACCACGCTTGTCTCGGTGGCGGCCCCGGTGGGCGGTCTTTGGGGGGGCAAGGCGCGACGCTGTGGCGCGCAGGGGCCTGGTGCGGGGCCGGCTGCCCGAGCGGGTCGTCTGCCCGCTACCGTTTCGCTCGGTAGAGGGATGCCGGCATGGCCGGCCCGGACAGGAGACGTTGGGACACGCGTCGGGCGGGGACGGAGGGGACGCAGCCGGCAGCGGATCCGACGGCAAGCGGCACGGCAGGCCCATGCGGCCCGTTGACGCCCTGTCGGCGCGGGTCGCAGAATAGGTGGCGCGCGCGGCGGAAGCACGTTCGTGCAGATGCGCCGCAGACCAGGGACTTGTGGTTGCCCGTGCGGAGCCTCGGTGTCAGGCGCATCCATACAGAACCCGCAGCCGGGCGCACCTGCGGCACGGGCGCGCCACCTCCGCCGATCGGGCCGGTCGTGATCGTGCCGATCCAGCGGGCTCCCTCCAGGGCGGGACGGTTGGCGTCGGCGGTCCGCGAACAGCATCCCGGCTGTGGGACATTCGAAGGGAGGCTTGCGCGGCGCGCACCGCTGGGACGTTACGGCGCGGGCCGCGTGTTCATGATGCAGCCCAAACCCCGAAACGCCTTCTATGCGCAGTCCGGCGGCTCTACCGCAGTCATCAACGCCACTGCCTGCGGAGTCCTCCAGGCGGCGCGGGCCGCGGCGGCGGCCGGGCGTATGGGAACCGTCTACGCCGGTCGGAACGGAATCCTCGGGGCCCTGCTGGAGGACCTCATCGACACGGGACGGGAGTCTGCGGAGGACATCGCGGCCCTGCGCCAGACGCCGGCCGCCGCCTTCGGCTCCTGCCGGGTCCAACTGGGCGACCCGGGTGAGCACCGGGAGGAGTACGAGCGGCTGGTCGCCGTCTTCCGGGCCCACGGCATCGGCTACTTCTTCTACAACGGCGGGGGAGACTCGCAGGACACCGCGCTGAAGGTCTCGCAGATGGCGGAACGGCTCGACTACCCGCTGACGTGCATCGGTATCCCGAAGACGATTGACAACGACCTGGCGGTGACCGACTGCTCCCCGGGCTTCGGCTCCGTCGCCAAGTATGTCGCGGTGTCCGTCCGCGAGGCCAGCTACGACGTCGCGTCCATGGCGCGCACCTCCACCCGCGTCTTCCTGCTGGAGGTGATGGGGCGCGACGCCGGTTGGATCACGGCCGCCGCGGGTCTGGCGGCGGAGCAACCCGGCGACCCGCCCCACCTCCTGCTCTTCCCGGAGATCCCGTTCGCTCGCGAAGACTTCCTGGCCAGGGTAGAGGAGACCGTGCGCCGGGTGGGGTACTGCATCGTCGTGGTATCCGAGGGGCTGCGGCGGTTGGACGGCCGGCGGATCAGCGAGGTGGGTACCCATGACGCTTTCGGCCATCCCCAATTGGGCGGCGTCGCTCCGGTCCTCGCGCGGTTGGTGCATGAACGACTGGGGCACAAGATCCACTGGGCGGTGGCCGACTACCTGCAGCGCGCCGCCCGCCACATTGCCGCACAGATCGACGTGGACCAGGCATATGCGGTCGGAGAGGCCGCCGTGCGCCTCGCGCTTGAGGGCCGAACCGCGGTCATGCCGACGATTGTGCGTGTCTCAGATGACCCCTACCGATGGGAGATCGGTGTGACCCCGCTGGAGTCGGTCGCGAACATTGAACGCGGCGTGCCGCGTGAATACGTCAGCGAGGACGGCTTCGCTATCACGGCGGCCTGCCGGCGCTACCTGCGGCCGCTGATCGCCGGGGAGGCCTATCCCCCGTTCGCGGACGGCTTGCCCCACTATGTGCAGCTTCGGAACGTGGCGGTGCCGAAGCTGCTTGGGCAGGAGTTCCACATGGGCTGACCGCGGGGGCGCCCCGCAGGCGCCCGATCACGACCGACTGCCCACGGGGCGACGACCACCGTCGGCGGCACGGGCCGGCCGTGCTGCCGGGTGCCTGGGCCGCCCGCGTGTGGCCCAGGCACTGCAGGCGCACGGCCGTCACCCGCCTACCGAACAAGGCTGGGAAGGGAACGCGGATAGGCGGAGACGCCGGTGCCGCCTATCCGCGACGCGCTGACAACCCAGCGCGTGGGGGGGGGGGCGCCCGCTCGGCGCGCGCCCCCCACGCCTCCCGCACGCGAGGTGCCCCCACCCAGAGCGACGGAGCGCGGTCGCGCCAATACGCGGGCAGGAGTCCGGAGACGCTCTCCCTGTTGTCCCTATCCGGGCGCAGCGGGGCAAGAAGCCGTCGCGGCAATGGCCTAGGCGTAGATGTCCGCCACCTTGCCCAGCAGGCGCAGGGCCTCTTCCTCCGGACGTTGGAAAGAGTTGCGGCCGATGATGGAACCGCTGCCGCCGCCCTCGCGGATCGCGCGCACCTCGTCGAGCAGGGTGGCGGGATCAGAACGCGGGCCACCGGAGAACACGACGATCCGTCGGCCGGCGAAGGCGCTCTGGACAACGTGCCGCACGCGCTCCGCCAGGCTCGCGCGCGGGATGCCCTGCTGCTCGTAGACCTTGGCCGCGGCCGGCTGCTCCAGGTGCGCCGTGGGCAGCTTCACCTTGATGACATGCGCGCCAAGCTGGGCGGCGATCTGGGCGGCGTAGGCGACCACATCCAGCGCCGTCTCACCATCCTTGCTCAGGTGGCTGCCCCGGGGGTAGGACCAGAGGACGGTGGCCAGGCCGACGGACTTGGCCTCCTCGATCAGGTCGCGCGCCTGCTCGTACATGGCCTGACTGTGCGCGGAGCCGGGGTAGATCGTGAAGCCCACGGCGACGCATCCCAGGCGCAGCGCATCGCCCACCGACGCCGTCTGCGCCGACAGGGGGTCGGGCTCCTCGCCGACCAGCAGTTCGTGGCTGTTGCACTTGAGGATGAGGGGGAGTTCCCCGGCGCAGTCGTCGGCCACCGCTTCGAGGAAACCGAGTGGTGCGGCGTAGGCACTGCAGCCGGCCTTGATGGCCAGCGCGGCGTGGTAGCGGGGGTCGTAGGCCGGGGGGTTGGGCGCGAAGCTGCGCGCCGGGCCGTGCTCAAAGCCTTGATCTACGGGGAGGATGAGCAGCCGTCCCGTGCCGGCCAGGCGTCCGTGCAGCAGCAGGCGGGCGAGATGGGCCCGCGTGCCCGGATGGTCGCCAGCGTAGTTGCCCAGGATCTCGCGGATGCGCGCGTTCACCTTCATGGCCTCCTCACGGACGGTGGGGTGGCTCCGCCCTGGGAGGGGGGCAGCCCACCAACCGGGCCTCACCGCTTCACGGACCGCCGCTCTGCTTCCTGCAGCGCAGCGAACCCTGTGGGGCCCGGGCCCATGGCTGTTATCGCACCGAATACGGTGCGCGTCCAGGCCATGCCCCGGAACAGCGACGGTTCTGGCCAAATGGACCTCCGACTTCGTCATGTGGATCACGGCCGCGCGACCTCGCTGCCGCCGACTCCGCGGGTAGGGGGCGGCGAGCCGCCCGCCTACCCTACGCCGGCTACCCCCACCTGCGGGCGTTCCTCCCTCCCCGGTCCGCCGACGCCGCCCTCCGCGGTGTCCCGCTGCACGGCGGCGCACGCTCAGGGCCAGGGCCCCGGCCGCGGCTCTGCAGGGCGCTTGCGCGCGACCGTGCATGGCCGCCCCCCGGCGGCCTGAGGGTGCTGCGCCCGTCGTCTGGACGCCCGCCCTCGACGGGCCTGCCGCTGCGGGTCTCTGGCGGCGGCGGGCAAAACGGTGCGGCGCGCATCTGCTTGGGCGGCGTCCTCCGGCTCCGGACCCCGCGCGCGCCGCCGCCCGCCGCAGCGGCCCCTCGGTTTGCGGGGCCGTCCCAGCGTACCCATTCCCCATGGTGGGGAAGCCGCCGCACGGGTCGGACGACCGCCCACCTGCCCCCTGCCCCACCGCCGCCACAGCCCGCCCGCGCTCCGTCGGTGTCTCTCTGGCGCGCGATACGGAGGAACGGGTCGCGGTTGGTCGCTCCCAGAGCCCAGAGCGCGAGATCGATCGCGCGTGCGCGCCGACCACATCATCCCGCGTGCCCCGCACGGCGGCGGTGCGTGGCGAGCCCGCGCGCGGAGCCTTGCCCCTCCGCTGGGAGCGATTGCCCCCTGGGGCCTTGTGTGTGTCGGGGTGAGCGGATGGGCAGCCGGGTGCTCCGTGCGGTGGTCCCGGCGTCGCGCGCGGTTCGGCCCGCGGTCCCCGCGCCGCGCCGGGTCCCGTGCGGTCTTGCCGCTGAGGGCGGCGCGTAGCCTCGCCGGGGAAGCGCGGCGCTTGCCGCAAGGGGGGGTGAGGGCGTGGTGCAGCCCGGCAGGGGTGTGCTGGACTTCGCGGCGGCGCTGGCCGCCGGCGTGCTCGCTTTGGCCTGGGCGGCGCGCCTCGCAGCCCGGCTCGGGCAGATGCCGGCCGGTGACGCGCGCATGGCCGCCGTCGCCCGGGCCATCCGCGATGGGGCGTCCGCCTTCCTGCGCCGGGCCTACGGTACCGTCGGGCTGTTCGTCGTCGTCCTGGCAGCCGCGCTGGTCGCAGCGGGCCGCCTCGGACACCCGCAACTCACGCCGGCGACGGCCGAGGCGTTCTTGGCGGGAGCGGCCTGCTCTCTGCTCGCCGGCCTGGCGGGCATGCGTGTGGCGGTGGCCGCCAACGTACGCACCGCCGACGCCGCGCGGCGCGGGCTCCCAGCCGCCTTCGCCGTCGCGTTCGACGGCGGGAGCGTCGTGGGCTTCACGGTGGGCGGCCTGGGTCTGCTAGGCGTCGCCGCCGTGCTATTCGCCTTCGGCGATCCGGCCCGGCCCGCGACGCTGGACGCGGTCAACGGCTTTGCCCTGGGGGCCAGTTCCGTCGCCCTGTTCGCGCGCGTGGGCGGCGGCATCTTCACCAAGGGTGCGGACGTGGCGGCGGACCTGGTTGGCAAGGTGGAGGTGGGCATTCCCGAGGATGACGCGCGCAACCCGGCTGTGATCGCCGATAACGTGGGGGACAACGTCGGCGACGTGGCCGGCATGGGGGCGGACCTGTTTGAGTCGTACGCCGGCTCGCTGGTGGCTGCCCTGGCCATTGGGGCCGCGGACCTCGGGCGCGGCGGCGCCCCCCTGCTGCTGCCCCTGGCCCTTGCCGCCCTGGGCCTCGGCGCGTCCTGGTGTGGTGGCCTGCTGGTCCGCGCGCTCTCAGCGCGCGACCCCGCGGTAGCCATGCGCCTCGGCACGTGGGGAGCAGGGCTGGTGTTCCTGGCCGGCGCCTGGTGGGCCACGGCGGTCCTGTACGGGGCGCCGTCGCTGTTCGGGGCGGTGGCGTGCGGCCTGGGCCTGGCCCTTGGCGTCGGCCACCTGACCGAGCGCGCCACGGGGGCGGGTCGGGCCCCGGTAGTGGCCGTGGCCCGCAGCGCGGCCGTGGGGCCGGCCCCCACCGTGATCGAGGGGCTGGCCCTGGGCATGGCCTCAGTCGCCGCCCCGGTGGCGCTGGCGGCCCTGGCTATCCTCGGCGCCTACGCCTTTGGAGGGCTGTACGGCATCGCGCTGGCGGCCGTAGGCATGCTGGCCATCACGGCTATCGCGCTGGCGGTGGACGCATACGGACCCATCGCCGACAACGCCGGGGGCATCGCGGAGATGGCGGGACTGCCGTCCGCCGTACGCGCCTGCACCGACCGGCTGGATTCGGTCGGCAATACGACGGCAGCCATGGGCAAGGGGATCGCCATCGGCTCGGCCGCGCTCACCGCCCTCGCCCTTTTCGCCGCCTTTGCGACGGAGGCGCGCCTGCGGGTTGTCGATCTGACGCACCCGGCTGTGGTGGCGGGCCTGCTGGCCGGCGGGGCGGTGCCCTTCCTGTTCTCCGCCCACGCCATGCGCGCGGTGGGCCGGACCGCGCTGGAGATGGTGGCCGAGGTGCGCCGCCAGTTCCGGGAGCACCCTGGCATTCTCCGCGGAGAGGAACCGCCGAACTACGCGCGCTGTGTGGACATCAGCACGCGCAGCGCGCTAGCCCAGATGGCCACGCCCGGGGTGGCCGCGGTGGTCCTCCCGCTCGTTGTGGGGCTGGTCTTCGGGCGGGAGGCGCTGGCCGGCCTGCTGGCGGGTGCCTTGGTTTCGGGGGTCTCGTTGGCCATCGCCGCAGCCAATGCGGGCGGGGCCATGGACAACGCCAAGAAGTACATCGAGGCGGGAGCCTTCGGCGGCCGCGGTACCCCGGCGCACGGCGCGGCCGTCGTGGCCGACACGGTGGGCGACCCGCTTAAGGACACGGCTGGACCGTCGCTCAACATTCTAATCAAGCTCATGGCGATCGTGGCGCTCGTCTTCGCCCCCCTGTTCCGATGAGCGGGGCGTCGCCGACACATGGGCCATTGCGTCGCGGCCCCGGCGGCACATCCCGTGCGGGTCGTGCAGCAGATCCGGGGCCGGTTGGTCTCCGCCGGGCGCATGGAACCTCGGCCACTCGTGGGCGCGCCCCCCACCCGGGCAGCAAGGGCCGTCCGCGCCACAGCGAGCCCGTGGGGGTCCAGATGCGCTCATCGGAGAGCAGTGCGCTCTGCTGCTGCAGCAGGAGGTTCGCGGCGGGACGAGGCGGCCCGCGCGGGCCGCCTCGTCCCGCCGTTTCCGGACCAGGATCCTCTGTGCGTGGATCGGAGCGGACGGGACGACAAGCGTGCGTCCCGTAGCATCGTCCCAGCGCCTCGCCGCCAGGGCACCTGGCGACCCGCGAGGTGGGTAACGCCCTCGCCCCGCCTCACGCGTTCCCGTGCTACACCGGCGGTTGCACACCCAGTTCCGCCGCGATGGCGCGCAGGACCTCCTGGTGCCCCCGGCCCACCGGTACGCCGGTTACGGCCCACCCCCGCTCCCGGTGCCACTCGGGCTCCCCGGGTAACATGGCCGTTTCCACCCCTGGTAGGGGCGCCAAGCCGTGTACCTGTGCGATGTAGTCGTCCATCTCCCGCCGGAAGTCGTCCAGGGGCTGGAAACGCTCCACGTCTACCGCGAACAGGAATGCGCCCTGATTCGCGCCCTGGTAGGCACGCTGCGCCCGCTCGGCACGGGAGGGCACCCCGGTGAGGAAGCCACCTACAGACTGACAGACGGCCCCCAGCCCGATGCTGCGGAAGACCAGGCCGGGCGCCAATCGGAAGATGGCGGCCCCGTACGGATCCCCGTCGTACAGGTCGTGCATGGCACCGAAGTCCAGGACGAAGGGGGGCTCCGCGCCCACCGGCACGGCGAAGCTGTGGGGAGAGCCTCCCGCGGCGTGGGGGAAGGGGGTGCCCGGCGCCAGGCCGAGTTGGTGGCCGGAGGTGCAGTAGCCGATCAGGCCGGCCGACGCCAGGATGCGGGTGTACAGTCCGGCGGCGCCGATGTGCCCGTGGTGCCGGGTCACCGCCACCGCGACCCCTGCGGCCCGGGCCCGGGCCGCCAGCGCATGGGCCGCACGGTGGGCAGGGAAGTAACCGAGCCCCCCGTCGCCGTCCACGACAAAGGTGGTCGCGGTTTCGGCCTCCAGACGGATCTCTGGCCGTGGGTTGAGCCGGCCCGCCCGTAGATCCCTGGCGTAGGTGGCCACCTGCCGGCTGCCGTGGCTGAACACCCCGCGCAGGTCGTTGGCCACGAGTAGATCGGCCAAGAGGCGGGCGTCTTGCTCCGGCGCGCCGGCCCGGCCCAGGACCGCCGACACAAAGGCCCGCAGGTCCTCGGCAGGGACACGCACCGCTACCTCCGGTGTCACGTTCATACCGCTGCGGTTCGAGACGGCGTCGACATCTCCCTGCAGTTAGTACTGTCCTCCGCACTATAAGCGAGGCCCGTGCGGTTGACTCCACGCAGCGGGTTGCATGTCTGTTGCCGCAACCTGGTGTCACGCGCGCCCGGCCTTTTTCGCAGGAGGATCCTGCCAGTCCCTTGCCCCAAGAGCAGCAGGGTGGCGTTGCTCTGGCCGGGGTCATGGCCCCGCGGGGGTGTAAGTGCCCGCCGCGGCCAGGCGCCGCGGTCCCCCGCGTGGACTGGGCGGCGCGGAGGACCGCCTGGGCTCCAAGCGGCGGCACGACTCCACGTCACTTTGCCGCCCCTGCTGCTCACGGCTGCCGTGGTTCCGCTTGTGTGCCAGTTCCCTCGGCGTCGAAGGCCGCCGCCCGCAAGCGCGCCGCCAGTGCCGGGGCGCTTCTGGCCACCAGGTCGATCCCGCCCCCGTCGTACGCGAGCCGGATGATCTCCCCCTCGCGGCGCACCGCCGCCACCAGCGCCTCGGCGCCGAGCCCGAGGCGCACCCTCACCTCGATTCGGGCGTCAGGCAAGTGGGCTGCGATTAGGTCGCGCAGCTCGGCCAGCCCGGCGCCCGAGAGCGCCGACACACGGACCGCCGGCACCTCGGCCTCCAGGTTAGGCCCTCCGTCCGGGCCTCCCGCCGGCCACGGAGCCACGCGGTCCATCTTGTTCCACACCAGGACACGAGGCACGTGCAGCGCCTGGAGGTCCGCCAGCACCCCCTCGACCGCCCGGCGCTGCTCCTCGCACCGGGGGTGGGCGGCGTCGACCACCTCCAAAAGCAGGTCGGCGGTGGTCACCTCCTCCAGCGTGGCGCGAAACGCGGCCACGAGGTGGGGGGGCAGGTCATGGATGAACCCCACGGTGTCGCTCAGCAGGACGCGCCGGTTGTGGGGGAGGTGGAGCACGCGGGTCGTGGGGTCGAGCGTCGCGAACAGCGCGTCGGCCGCCAGGACGTCGGATCCGGTCAGGGCCCGGTGCAGCGTACTCTTCCCCGCATTGGTATAGCCGACCAGGGCGAGCCGCAGCGTACCCTCCGGGGCCGAGCGACGCTGCACGTGCCGGGTCTCCGCCACCTCGCCGAGTTGCGCGCGCAGCGAGGCGATGCGCGCACGCACCCGCCGCCGGTCCGACTCCAACTGGGTCTCGCCCGGCCCGCGCGTACCGATGCCGCCGCCCGTGCGGCCCATCTCCTCCACCAGCCCGCTCAGGCGGGGGAGCAGGTAGAGGAACTGGGCGAGTTCGACCTGGATACGGCCCTCCCGGCTGCGCGCGCGACGGGAGAAGATGTCGAGGATCAGTCGCGTCCGGTCAACGACCCTGCCGTGGACGGCCTCCTCCAGGCGCAACTGTTGCCGCGGGGACAGGTCGCGGTTGCAGAGGGCCAGGTCGGCCGCGCCTGCCGCCATGGCGGATCGCAGTTCATCAACCTTGCCCTGCCCGAACAGGGTGGCGGGGTCGTAGCGCCCGTGCCGCTGCACGACGGTGCCCACAACCTCCGCGCCGGCGCCGCGCGCCAGCTCCGCAAGTTCGTCGAGATCATCGTCCACCGTCCAGCCGCCCGGACCGTGGATGACCGCGAGGACTGCCCGTTCGCTCCGTTCCGCCATCCCCACATCCATCCCCATCCCCCCTGGAAAAACGGCCGTCAGAGACCGCAGCGGACACAGGGGACCAGGGCTCGTCCCCGCAACGCAGTCTCGTCCCGTCTCTAACGCCCGTTGCCGGCCCCTGGGCTGGGAAACGCGGAAGAGGGCCGGCCCCGGGCCGGCCCTCTTCCGCTCGCCACCGCCTCGTCCCGCCGGAGGGGAGCAAAGATGGCGGAGCGTGGCCCCCTCAGCGCACGAGTAGCGGTGCCACCAGCAGGGCCACGATGTTGAGGATCTTGATCATCGGATTGATCGCCGGGCCGGCGGTATCCTTGTAAGGATCGCCCACTGTGTCCCCGGTCACCGCCGCCGCATGGGTCGGTGTGCCTTTACCACCAAAGTTGCCTTCCTCAATGTACTTTTTGGCGTTGTCCCATGCGCCGCCGCCGGCCGTCATCTGGATGGCGAGGAACAGGCCCGTGACGATGGCTCCCACCAGCATGCCGCCAAGGGCCCGCCCGCCGAGGACGAACCCTACGACGACCGGGGCCAGCACGGGGATTAGCGCGGGCGCGATCATCTCACGCAGGGCGGCGCTGGTCACGATCGCCACCGCACGACCGTATTCCGGCTTGGCCTTGCCCTCCATGATGCCCGGGATCTCGCGGAACTGGCGCCGCACCTCGTCCACCACGCGGCCGGCGGACCGGCCGACCGCCTCGATGCTCAGTGAGGCGAACACGAAAGCGACCACGCCGCCGAGGAAGAGACCGATCAGCACCCGTGGGTCCGTCAGGGTGAATGGCACCACGGCGCCCCGGCCCAGCTCCCTTGCGTAGGAAGAGAACAGCACGATGGCGGCCAGGGCGGCCGACCCGATGGCGTATCCCTTGGTCACCGCCTTGGTGGTGTTACCCACCGCGTCGAGGGCGTCGGTCACCTCGCGCACCGACTCAGGCAGGCCGGCCATCTCGGCGATGCCGCCGGCGTTGTCCGTGATGGGGCCGAAGGAGTCCAGCGTCACGATCATGCCGGCCAGCGACAGCATCGCCACGGCGGCTACCCCGACGCCGTACACGCCGGACACAGAGTAGGCACCCAGGATGGCCAGGACGATGAAGAGCACGGGCCAAGCCGTGCTCTTCATCCCCATGGCGAGACCGGCGATGATGTTTGTGGCGTGCCCGGTCTGGCTGGCCTCAGAGATACGGCGGACCGGCCGGTAGTGCGTCGAGGTGTAGTAATCGGTAGTCATCATCAGCGCGACCGTCAGACCGAGACCGATGAGCGCCGAGAGGAATAGGCCGGTGGCGCCGCTGCCCGGCACCCAGCCCATCATGCCCCGTGTGAGAAAGAAGAAGACAACGGCAGAGAGTACCGCACTCACGCCAATGCCACGGTAGAGGCTGGACATGATGGTGCCCGCGCCTCCGAGGTTCATCGCAAAGATCCCGAGGATCGACGTCACGATGGAAATGGCGCCCAGGATCAGGGGGAACCACACGGCGTTGGGTTGGTGGGGGAAGACCAGTGAGCCGAGCAACATCGCGGCCACCGACGTGACGACGTAGGTTTCAAAGAGGTCGGCGGCCATACCCGCACAATCCCCGACGTTGTCACCCACGTTGTCGGCGATGACGGCGGGGTTGCGCGGATCGTCCTCGGGGATGCCCGCTTCCACCTTGCCCACCAAATCAGCGCCGACATCCGCGGCCTTGGTATAGATCCCGCCGCCGAGGCGGGCGAACGCGGAGATCAGGCTGGCGCCGAAGCCGAAACCAACCAGCGCCCCAGGGTTGCCCGTTGCCGCCTCCAGGGCGCCGACACCCATCAGGCCCAAGCCGACGACGAAGAGACCGGTGACCGCCCCGCCGCGGACAGCGATGCCCAGCGCCCCCGGCAGCCCGCCCCGGGCGCCTTCCGCAGTGCGCACGTTTGCGTTGACCGCAACGAGCATCCCGCTGCTACCCGCGATCGCGCTCAGGCAGCCGCCGATCAGGAACAGGCCCGCCGTCTGCCAGTTCAACACGAGGCCGATGAGGACGAACAACACGACGGCCACATAGAGCACCGTGCGGTACTGGCGCAAGAGGTAAGCCTTGCTACCCTCCTGGATGGCGCCGGCAATGGACTGCATCTCGTCGTTGCCCTTGGGGTGCTTCAAGACCCAGCTTACGAAATAAAGGCCCGCCAGCACGGCCAGCAGGCCAGCGATGATCGGCCACCAGGCTAGCATAAAGATTGCCTCGGGCCGCAGAGCGGCCCTTCCCCCCCTCCGTCTGCGGTCGGAGCCCAGAGGCACGGACGGCTGCCGACCAGCGCTCCCCCTGCACAAGCGGCAGGGTTCCGGCCGCCAGCGACAGCCCGGGCTCAGGCACGAGACGAGGTCCCCCGGCCGTTCGCCCCTCGGCAGGAGGCCCCACTCAAGCGAGGCGCTGACCCCTGGGTCGGGACTCAGAGGCCCTCCGGTCGGGTAGCGGACGGCGGCCGTTGGTACCAGCACCCGCCCCCACGGAGGCCCAGGGGATCACTCCGGTCCGGCGCCCGGCACACCAGCCTGTCCGGGGCCGCCACCGCCAGGGACGAACCTAGCTGGGGGGTGCGACGGTGTCCCGGTTTGGGTGCCAGATCAGCCCCGCCGAGGTGCCAGGCCATCCCCCGGCTCGGTGCGCTGGCGACATCCCCGGTTCGCTGTCGGTACCATCCCCCGCTCACGGGCCAGCGACGTTCTCCGATCGGCCACCAGGAAGACCCGCCGGCGGCCCCGACCGGTCCATCGAGACACCACCCCGGGGCCGCGGCCGCGCAAGGCCCGGGCCATGCCCGGCCGCGCCGGATCTGCCACCGAGTGGCCGAAACCTCAAAGCGCGCCGATCCGGCCCCGGGCGGAGTCGGACCGGCGCGCGTGCCGCTGCCGATCAGTTGGGCTTGTCCTTCTCGGCCGAGACGACCTGGGCCTGGCCCGTCTCGACGACGGGCTTGGACTCGTCCAATGTAGTGACGCTGGATAACTGCGCCCGCGCCTCGCTCATCGACTTCTGGAATTCCTTGATGGTCTTGCCCACGGCGCCCCCCAACTCGGGAAGCCGCCGCGGGCCGAAGATGAGCAGCGCGACGATCAACAAGAGCGCGATGTGCAGCGGCGAAAGCAGGTCTCCGAGCACTCCGCCACCTCCTCTCGCCGCGTGTTCCTCCGACGCCCCCGCCCGCGTGCCTCAGCGGGCACCGAGCGGACCTGGCGGCTACGGCACGGGCCGCCAGACCCTCACGCAGGGCGGGCGGCCCCGCAGAGACGCTTCCCGCTCCTTTGCTGCCCGCGAGTATACCATGCAAGCGGGCGGATGGGGGAGTGGGCCTCGCCGCACGTGGGGTGGAATGGCGCGGGGCCCGGCGCCGTCACCGGTGCGCGCATGGGTCAGCCCGGCCCTGAACGCCCGAGCGGTTCCTGACCGCAGTGGGGCCCGCCGCTGCGGAAGCAGCGACCGGTGTGTCGCCCCCGTGCCTTCGTTCCACGTCCCCGGCCGCTGCCGGCCCGGGCGCCGCCGCGGGTCCAGCCCACGGTGGGCGCCGCCCCTGGGAGAAGGCGCCGCCGGCTCCAGGGGCGCCGATCGAGTGTCCTAAGCGCGTGCCCCGCGTGGTCTCTGCCTCCCACTAGGCAAACCGCGTCCGTGGCATGGGGTGTGTGACCGTCGCCGCCGCCGCGACCCGGCGGCGCGTGACGCCGGAAGCCCGCCCCGCCGCGGCGAGAGGAGCCCGGTGGCCACGGGCGAAGCAAGCCCCAGGGGTGCCCCAGCACCGCTAAAGGGGGAGCGCGCGTGGGCGCCGCAGGGGTCCGCCGGCCCGCCGTGGGACTCGACCTGGGAGGAACCAAGACCCTGGCGCTGGTGGTCGGCGCCGACGGGGCGGTGCTGGGCCGCTCGCTGCGCCCGACCCCCCAGACCAACCGGAACGCACTGCTGGCCGTGCTCGAGGACGCCGCGCGCGAGGCGGTGCGCGAGGCCGGCATGGGTGTGCGTGACGTGGCGGGCGTCGGCATCGGCGTGCCTGGGGTCACCGACGCCGCCAGGGGCATCCTGGTTATGCCCCCGAATCTTCCCGCCGACTGCCGCGGCCTGCCTGTCCGCGACCTGCTGGGCGAGCGTCTTGGCGCGCCTGTCCACGTCGACAACGATGCTAACGCGGCGGCCTTGGGCGAGCATCGTTTCGGCGCTGGCCGGGGCGCGTCCGACATGATCTACGTGACCGTGTCCACCGGCATCGGCGGCGGCGTGATCGCTGCCGGTCGCCTGATCCGCGGGGCCGGCCACGCCGCGGGCGAGGTTGGACACATGGTGCTCGCGCATGGGGCCCCCGACCGATGCGGCTGCGGACGCTACGGGTGCTGGGAAGCCATCAGCTCCGGAACCGCGCTGGCCCGCCAGGCGCGGGAGGCGGCGGCCGCCGGGCGAGCCCCTCGGCTGGCCGTCGCCCTGTCCGCTGGCGCGTTGGATGCCCGTGCGGTGCTGGCGGCGGCGGCGGACGGAGACGCCACCGCCGCCGCGATTGTCGCGCGGGCCGCCGAGTTCAACGGCGTGGGCCTGATGAACCTCATCAATCTCTTCGGGCCGACCGCCATTGTGGTCGGCGGCGGGCTGGCCCACGCATGGGACCGGTTGGTCGCGCCGGCCGCCGCATGGGCGGTGGAGCATGCGATGGGCGTGGGTGCCGCCTGCCGCATCGTGCCAGCCGAACTCGGCGACCTAGCGGGCGGAATGGGCGCGGCGGCGCTCGTGACGGAGCCCGCGCCCTGATCTCGCGCGGGGTACAGGCGCAGAGGCTCTGCGGGGCGGCGGCCGGTCGTAGGTACGGACCACCCACCGTCGCACGGCGCCGCGAGTAGCCGTGGGAACACCTGCAGCCAAGCGAGGGCCCGGCAATCGGGAGCGATGCCGCACGCGCGATGGCTTCGGCTACCGCCGTTCTGGTGCTTCGACTCATCGCTTGGCCGGTCCCGCCGGGGTAGCGCCGTGCCCGGCCCTCATGCAGCCAGCCCGGGAGGGCCCGGGTACCCACCCGGGATCACGTGGGGGATCGAGCGCCCGGTGTGCGGCCGGTAGGGGACAGTGGCGATCCCCCTCGGGGGGGCGCGCGCCGGTCTCTCGGGCATGGACGCGCGCGCCAACTGCCCTTACCTGTGGCTGCGCCGCTTCGGCTCACCGCAGGGGATCTGGGGCGGGGGCCCCGCCTCGTTTTCCATCGCGTGGCGCCAGCCCGTCGGCACACGGGCATGCCCTCGGATGCCAAGGCGCCTCCGGCCTGACCCTGACGCCGCACGGGACCGTGGGGCGTGCGTGGTAGGGGCATGCGTCGTTTCCATCCAGCCTGTGCCCACTCCGCCGCCCGTGCGCGCGCCGGCGGGGCCGTGGGGAGCGGCGGCGCGCGGGCCCTTGCGCCGGGGCCCGGTCGGTGTACGATCCAGATAGGGTGCCCGCGGGGGGTGGCGGGACGCCCGAGGCGACGACCCGGTGTCCCGCGGCCACGGCGCGGGCCGGTCGGGCCTCGCCCGCGGGGCGGGGAGGTGGCGGTCCTCTGGCGCGTTTGAGGAACCTGGATTGGCTGTTGTTAGGGCTCGCCTTGCTGAGTTGCGCGTTGGGCCTGGTCAGCATCGCTGGCGCGAGCGGCAACAGCCTCAGCGACCCGCTGGTGGCGTATCTTGTCAAGCGACAGATGCTATCCTTCGCCATCGGCGGGGTGGCGTTGGTCGTATTTGCCGTTTCCGACTATCATTTTTGGGCATCGTGGTGGCGGGTGATCTATGGCGGCGCCCTGCTGTTACTCGTCGCCGTCATGGTAATCGGCCACCATTCTCTGGGGGCACAGCGCTGGATTCGTGTGGGACCCTTCGATCTCCAGCCCTCCGAGTTGAGCAAACTCGCGATGGTTATTTGCCTGGCGGCCATCCTCTCCAGCCAGTCGGGCAAGCTGCGGACGTACCGGGACATGGTGCTGCCGACGGTCGCGATCGCCGTGCCCGCCGTGTTGGTGGTGCTGCAGCCCGACCTCGGCACCAGCCTTGTATTCATCGCGATCCTGGCGGGGATGGCTTTTGCCGCCGGCTTTCCCGGATACAAGGTGCTGCTGGCCGCCGTCCTCTCTGTCGGGTCCGCCGTGGCGCTGGTGGTCGCCCATCTGCACTGGCCCCACTACGTCCCACTCCCGCTGCACAGGTACCAACTTGCGCGCCTGACGGCCTTTATTAATCCGCAGGCCCACGCCCAGACCACGGGCTATCAGGTTGTGCAGTCAGAGATGGCGGTTGGTTCCGGGCGCTTGTTCGGCAACGGTCTGTTCAGCGGTGGGGTCGGTGGCCAGCTAACCTATATGCCCGAGAACAATACCGATTTCGTGTTCTCGAGCATCGCTGACACCATGGGCTTCGTCGGTGGCGTTGCCGTCGTCCTTGTGCTGGCTCTGATCGTGTGGCGGGTGCTGACATGTATGATGCTCGCGCGCGACACGACGGGCGCGCTCCTGGCTGCGGGGGTGGCCTGCATGCTGGGCTTCGAGACCCTGTTGAATGTGGGAGTCACCCTGGGGCTCATGCCCGTGACCGGCGTGCCCCTGCCCTTCACCAGCTACGGCGGGAGCTCCGCCATGGTCAGCCTTGCCTCCGTCGGACTCGTGCAGAGCATCTACGCCCGGCGGAAACCGATCCGTTTCTGACTATTTCTGACCCCGCGTGGTGCAGGCCCGGGACACCCTCCGAGACTACCCTCAAGTTCCAGCCTCTGGTCCGTTGACGTTGATGGATGGTGTATGCATTGCAGGCGGCCAGCGAAGGTCCCTGGAGTCGGTGGCAGACCGGCGGCAAACGGTTGGAGCCGTGCAGGCTTCCTCTGGATCTAGGTCGGCCATCACCGCGTCGAAGCGGATGGCAGAGGACGAAGTGACCGCTTGCCAACCACGGGAGCGAGTGGACACACTCATCGAAGACGGGTCGCCTCTTGCGGCCCTTGGGTTGGGGACCGGAGGCAGGGGCGGACGGGCGTCAGGAGGGCATACACCAGGGGAGCGCAGGGCCGTGGGGGCGACAACGGGGTTGTCCCGCGTCTAGAGAAACGGGGAACGCCGAGTTCCGAGTACTCCGCCTCGGGGGCCGGGTAACGGGAACGCCGTGCGCTCACCCATCCCCGTCCCTGGCCGGGATGGGGGAAACCGCACGTCCACGGACCGGCCATCCGGGCGGCGGGGCGGGAGGCCGGTGGGACGTGGGGGGCCCCAGGCCGGGGTGGGGGGATGGGGCCGCCACGCGGCCTCGCGCGCTCAGGAGGGGGGGGCGGCGTAGCGACGCAGCAACGCGTCGATCTCCGCCCGTGCCTCTTCGACGCGCTCCTCCGCGTGGCTGGCGAGGCCCGGGTGGGCCGCGGCCTGGGCCTCGATACTGGCCACGGTGTCCCGCTCGATGGTGCGCAGGAAGTCGACCAGTTGTTGGGCGGTATGGGCGCCGTAGTCGCCGCGGGCGACGCGCTCCATGAAGGCGCCGAGCGGCGTGCCCGGCTCATCCATCATCAGCTCCAGGTATGCGGTCCGCAGGGAGTCCATCCACACCCATCCTCTTCGCCGCCGCCGGGCCGGATGCCGCGCCCGTCTTCCCAAGCGGTGCAAGCTGTGGTAGTCTGCGAGCCATACTAGCATATTTATGCGTAGACGCGCCGGCGGGACGCGACGCCTGCGGGCGGTGGCCGCGCGGGGCGTCTAATGGCTGTTTGCGGCGAGTCGCCGCAAAGGCCGGGGGAGCGTGTCATGGAAGGACCCGGTCGCTGGCCACTGCGGGACGAGGAACACGACGCTTGCGCCCTGATCGTCAACGTACGCAAGACAGGGTCGCCCTCCCACGGCAACGTTAAGCGGACCATCGAGGCCCTGGTCAAGATGGGCCACCGCTCGGGTGAGGTGGCTGGCGAGGGTGACGGGTGCGGTCTGCTGACGGACCTACCGCGCCGCATCTGGGCGCGGCGGCTCGCCCTGTACGGCGTGAGCGAGGACCTGGCCTACGACCCGCGCTTTGCCGTGGGCCACGCCTTCATCGCGCCGGAGTACCGGCAGCGGGCGGGGGAGCTTAAGGAGCAGATGGCGCGCGCGTTCGCCGCCCATGGCGTGGAGGTGCTTGTCGACCAGGCCGGGGAGGTGGACGGGTCCGCCTTGGGCAAGCGCGCACGGCGGGAGGAGCCCGAGTTTTGGCAGTTGGGCATGAAGGTGCCGCGCGTCGCGCCGGAGCGCGTCGACGCGCACCTGTTCGATTTGGCCACCCAGCTCGAAGCATCCCACCCCGTCCACTTCTGCTCTCTGTCCAGCCACAGTGCCGTATACAAGGTGCGCGGGTCGGCCGAGGTGCTCAGCCGCTACTACCCTGAGCTGCGCCAGCCGGACTTCATGTCCGCCATCACCCTGGGACACAACCGTTACTCGACCAACACCACCTCGGCCTTCGTCCGGGTCCAACCGTTCGCGCTGCTGGGTCACAACGGCGAGATTAACACGGTGAAAAAGCTCCGCCAGGAGTTCCGTATGCTGGGCATGGACCTCGTGCCCGGCGCCTCGGACTCACAGGACCTGGACCGCGGCCTGGCGGGGTTGATGCACCGCTTCCACCTCTCACTGGCCGAGGCCATGGAGATCGTCTTCCCGCCCATCGTGAACGAGATCCGCCAACTCCCGCCCGAGTTGCAGGACATGTATGCCTACCTGCGCCAGGCGTGGGGCCCTTTCGCCCAGGGGCCGGCAGCCGTGGTGGCCCGCTTCGCCGACGAAGTGGTCTGCTCGGTCGATGCCCTGGGGCTGCGGCCGCTCTGGTTTGGTGAGACGGAGAAGGAGTTCTTCTTTTCGTCCGAAAAGGGCGCCATCCCGCTAGAGACGATGGTGCGAGACCCCAAGCCCTTGGCGCCCGGCGAAAAGATCGCCGCGGTGGTGGCGCGCAGCCGGGGCGTGCAGATCCTCGATTACGCGGCCCTGCAGCGCGAGGTGTACGGGCGCCTGCAGCGCGCCGGCCTGGCCTGGCAGGGGGCGCGCGCGGATCTGGATTGCGGCGGCCCCCTGGAGCCCCCGGCGGCAGCGGGCGGCGTCGCCTTCACGACGCTGTTGCCCGCGGTGGATCCCGGGCTCGACCAGGCGGCTGGCCGTGCGGCCGGGGTGAGTCGCCAGCGCGTGCTCGCCGCCTGGGCATGGGACTACGACGACATCAGCCTGGTCGAAGACCTCTCGGGGCCGAAGCCGCACGAGCCCATCGGCTCGTTGGGCTTCGACGGCCCGCTGGCGGCGCTGTCCCATGAGCGGCAGAACCTGGCGGACTTTTTCAAAGAAAGCGTAGCCGTCGTGACCAATCCGGCCATCGACCGCGAGCGGGAGATCGAGCACTTCTCGACGCGCGTCGTACTCGGCCGGCGGCGCCCTTTGGCGCCCCCCGAGGGTGCCGCCCACCCATCCGCAACCCCGGCGGTCGAGGGCGGTGGGCCGTCCCGCTGTGAGCTCTCCGCTCCCGTGCTTCTGGGCGGGCACGCCGCCGCCGCCGGGCTCGAGTGGCCGGCGTATCGGGCGCTAGCGCGCGCGGCCGGCACGTGGCTGGTGGAGGACGTGTGCGCGGAGTTTCCCGCCAGCGTGCTGCCCGTGCACCGGCGCGAGGGCGAGACGGTGCCCCAGGCGCTGGACCGCTTGGCGGGCGAGGCGCTCGGTGCTGCGCGCGCCGGCGCGATCATGTTGGTTCTGGACGACTCAGGGGCCCTGGGATCTGGCGTGCGTCCGCTGGACCCGCACCTGGTTCTGGCCGCGGTGGATCGGGCGCTCCGGGGGGAGCGTGCGGACGGGATCCGCTTCGGCCCGCAGGGCCTGCTGCGCGACGGAGCGAGTGTTAGCCTACGCCGCTTCTGCGGTCTGGTCCTGCGCACCGCGGGCGTGCGCAACCTGCACGACTTGGCGCTGGCGCTGGGCTTGGGCGCCGACGCTGTCAACCCCTACGCGATGCTGGACGTGGCGTTGCAAGCCAGCCCGGCCGATCCCGCCCGTGCGGTGGCGAACTTGGTGGAGAGCCTGCGCCGAGGCCTGGAGAAGGTGATCTCCACGATGGGGATCCATGAACTCCGTGGATACGGTCGGTTGGCCAGTGCCATCGGTCTGCAGCCCGAGGTCCTGGAGGTCTTCGGCACCGAGGGGTACTGCGGGGCCGGTGGCAGGGGGATGGGCTGGGAGCGGTTGGAGGAGATCGCCGAGCAGCGCTGGCAGATTGGCGGGGGGCTCGCGCCGGGACGTCCGGTACGCACCTTCCGGTTCTATCCGTTCGTATGGAAGTCCGCCGGCGCCGCGGCTCAGGATCCGGCCAACTACCCTGCGTACGAGCAGAAGGTGGCGGAACTGGAGGCCGAGCACCCCGTTTCCCTCCGCCACTGCCTGGAGTTGCGTGGGGACCGCGATCCCTTGCCGGTCCAGGACGTGGACGTGGGAGTCGGCGGGCACAGCCTGCCCTTCGCCATCAGTTCGATGTCCTTTGGCTCGCAGGGGGAGACGGCGTTTCGCGCCTACGCCGAGGCCGCCTACCGACTGAACATGGTCTGCCTCAATGGCGAGGGCGGCGAGATCAAGGACATGCTGCGCAAGTATCCTAACAACCGCGGGCAGCAGATCGCCTCCGGCCGGTTCGGGGTCAACGTGCAGTTGGCCAATTCGAGCAACCTGCTGGAGATCAAGATCGGCCAGGGGGCGAAGCCTGGAGAGGGCGGTCATCTTCCCGGTAGTAAGGTCTCGGTCAAGGTGGCTGCGGCCCGCAACGCGCGGCCAGGCGTGGACCTCATCTCGCCCTCCAACAACCATGACATCTATTCCATCGAGGACTTGGCCCAGATCGTGGAGGAGCTGAAGACGGCGAACCCCCACGCCCGCGTGGCGGTCAAGGTGCCGGTGGTGCCGGGGATCGGGACCATCGCCGTGGGCATCGCCAAAGCCGGCGCGGACATCGTGACCCTGTCCGGTTACGACGGCGGTACCGGCGCAGCCCGCCGGCACGCCCTGCGCCACGTCGGACTCCCGGTTGAGATCGGGGTCAAGGAGGCGCATCGCCATCTGGTGGCCTCCGGCCTGCGTGAACGCATGGAGATCTGGTGCGACGGCGGGCTCAAGACTGCGGTGGACGTGGTCAAGATGCTCTGCCTCGGGGCCAATCGCTGCGGGTTCGGTACGCTGCCCATGGTGGCGATCGGTTGCACGATCTGCCGCGGCTGCCAGCTCGACACCTGCCACGTCGGCATCGCCACGCAGATCGAGACGCTTGAAGAGGCGGAGAAGAAGGGTGTCAAGCGGTTTGAGCCCAGGGAGTTCGAGGCGGCGACCGAGGCGCTCTGCCGGCTGTTCGGCGCGATGGGCGACGAGCTGCGGGCACTGACCGCGAGGCTCGGCTTCCGGCGCGCCCAGGACCTCGTCGGGCGCTCCGACCTGCTGCACCAGGTGGCGGCCCTCGGCAGCCTCGACCTCGGCGAACTATGCGCGCCGGTGCCCGGAGACCGTTGGTTGCACGCCACGCCGCCGCCCGCGGCGGTGGCGCCCCGGGCTGTGCACCGTCCGCGTAACTTCCTCACCCAACTCGTCGCGGAATTGACCACCCAGGTGATCGAGCAGGGGGAGGAACTGGTTTCCTACGAGGACGACAAGATCAATAGCGCTGATCGCGCTATGGGAACCTATCTGGCTGGCGAGGTCACCCGCGGCCGTTTCGGCGGACGGTTCCTGCACTTTCGTGGCGCGCGCCTCTCGCTCAACGGCGGGTCCATTCCAGGCAACGGTCTGGCCGCGTTCAACAGCGAGGGTGTGGACGTGCGCGTCGAGGGGGGTGCCCAGGACGGCGTCGGCAAGGCAGCCTTTGGCGGCCGGATCGTCATTCTCAAAGGGACGAACCATCAGGGCGAGCGTTTAGACGGCTCGGTGGGCAAGGGCTTGGCCTACGGGGCCCAACGCGGCCTTTTCATCGTGCAGGGTGACGCGGACTCGCGTGCCGGGGTCCGCCTGTCCGGGGCTGACGTTGTCATCGGCGGCGAACTGCACGCGCCCGTGCGCGACGACTTGGGCGCGATGGCCACCCGTGCCAACCTCAAAGGCTTCGCCTTCGAGTACATGACGAACGGGCGCGCGGTCGTGCTGGGGGATCCCGGGCCATGGATCTGCTCGGGCATGACGGGGGGAGCAGTCTACCTTCGCCTGCAGCCGGAGATGGGGCTGGACGAGAAGGCGTTGCGTCGGCGGCTCGCCAAGGGAGCGACCGTGGAGATCGCCCCCGTCGACGAGCGCGACGTCAAGAACCTGCGCGAGCTATTGGGGGCCTATGTCGAGGAGCTGCGGGCCACGGATCAGAAGGAGGTGGCCGACCGCGTCGCCTCCCTGCTGGAGCACCCGGAGCGTGTGTTTCTCAAGGTCCAGGCGCGCGGCCAGCAGGTCGACCCGTCCATCAGCACGGAGTAGGTGCGCGCCTGGGGCGCAATCCCCGGGCCGTGCCGTTCCTGGCGGGGCAGCGCCCCCGTCCCGCCGGGGGGCCGAACCGAGGAGAGTCGGGGCGCTCGGCGCCGCGCGGCGTCTCGCTCCGCCCTAGAGGGGTGCCTACCGGGGGGGCAGGGGTGGCCAGTTGCGCTGCGCCGGCGTCTCCCCCGCCGGGTGCCCACTACCGCGAGCGCGTTCTGCGGGTCGCGCCCCTTGCACAGCAAAGGGGGGCTGCCCCCGGGGTGAGGGTACGGGCATCGGGGGCTCGCGGGCGGTGGTCGCGGCGGCGCGTCGATGGGGCGCCACCCGCGGAGGCGCGCGGCGAGGATCCGGGGCGCCCCGCGTGCGGCGCTTGCCCCCGCGCTGCACGCGGCCTGTCTCTAGCCGGGGAAGTGCCGCACCTCTGAAAGCCCCCGTGGCCTGCCCCCAGCGGCAACGGCCGGGCGCCGCGCTCGCGCAGCCCTTCAACCGGAGCCAACGCGCGCCGTGTGCGTGGGGGCCCGAGGTGGTGGAGACACGTCAAAGGCCCCCGCGCCAGCCCCGGGGGCCCGGAGTGGCGGGCGCCCTGCGCACCCCGCTTTGACGGACTTCAGGGGTGCACATAAAATCGGGCAGATGCGCCTAGGCGCCCGGGACGGGGGGAACGGGGTGACAGAGGACAAGCGCCGCCCGCAGCGGTTTGACGCAGCCAAGATCGAGCGGGGGGTCCGCCTGATCCTCGAGGGGATCGGGGAGGACGTGGAGCGCGAGGGCTTGCTCGAAACCCCCGCCCGCGTGGCCCGCGCCTACGCGGAGCTCTGCTGGGGGATCGGGCGTTCGCCGATCGAGGAACTGGACAAGTTCTTTACGGTGGAAACCGACGAAATGGTAGCACTGCGAGACATCCCCTTTTCCTCCATTTGCGAACACCACATGCTCCCCTTCATTGGGCGCGCGCACGTCGCGTACATACCCCAGAAGGGGCGGGTGACCGGCCTCTCCAAGCTGGCCCGGGCAGTGGTGATTGCCGCACGCCGGCCCCAGCTGCAGGAGCGGTTGACCTGCGAAGTGGCCGACGCGCTGATGGAGGCGCTGGATCCGCAGGGTGTCCTCGTGTGCGTCGAGGCGGAGCACCTCTGCATGACCATGCGCGGCGTAAGCAAGCCGGGCGCGGAGTGCGTGACTTCTGCGGTTCGCGGTTTATTCCTGGAAGATCCGCGCACGCGCGCGGAGGCTTTCTCGCTCCTCGGGCTTCGCCGCGGCTGAGGTTCCGGTCGAGAGCGCCCCGCGGCTGTCCGCGGGAGCCTCGGCGGCTCCGCGGAGTGGGGGTGGGGCGCGACGAAGGCGCGACCGCAACCCTTCCACGCCCTGTCCCGAGAGCCGTGCCCGATGCCCGTCGCGCAGCCCACCCCGCAGCGCGGACCGGGGGGGCTGTTGGGTGCGCCCCTGCCCCGCGGGCTTCCCGTCACCGGACCAGCCGATGTCCGCCGCCGCCTGGTGGCCTGTGGGGCCACCGGCGGCGCGCGCTTCGCGGCGCGGGCCGCGACCGCATGGGGCGAGTGGCCGGTCCCGCTTGGCGGCAGCCGCGCGGTGTGGGCCCGCGCGGCGGGCGACGCGCAGCGCGCCGGCGCTGGGTGGGCGGTCGGCCGCGACCGTGTCCTATGGAGCGGCGAGGGGGATCGCCTGCGGTCCCTGGGCGCTACCCTGGCCCGCTGCGGCGACCCGGACCTGTCTGCCCTCGGCCGGTGGCTGGCGGCGGGTGGCGGCGCGCCGGCGGGTGGGGCGGCGCCCGGTGCGCCTGCGCCCTTGAAGTGTGGTCCATACCGCTTGGCGTTCGGCCACAAGACCTACGTCGTCGGGATCGTCAATCGCGCCATCGGTTCTTTCAGCGATGGGTGCCAGGGTCTGCCGTCGGTGGCGCGGACCGTGGACGCGGCGTGGGCCGCGTGGCGCGGCGGCGCGGACATCGTCGACGTTGGCGCGGAATCCAGCGCGGAGCGCGACCTGGGCGGGATTGACCCGGGGGTAGAGATGGCGCGGCTGCTCCCCGTGCTGGAGGCCCTGGCGGACCTTCCCGCGCTGCTGTCGGTCGACACGCGCCATGGCGCCGTCGCCGCAGCCGCCTTGCGAATTGCTCCCGTGCTCCTCAACGACGTCGACGCCCTGGCCGAGAGGGCCCTCGGGGAGGTCGCCGCAGTCCACCGGGCGCCGCTCGTGCTCATGGACGGCGGGTCGTCCCGCGACAATGGTGCGGACCTGGTCGACGGGATCGCGGCGTTTTTGGGCGAAGCCCTGTGTCGGGCAGAGGCCGCCGGGGTGGCGAGAGAGCAGGTGGTGCTCGACGCGGGGTTCGGCTTCGGCAAGAGCGTCGCCGAGGATCTCCAGGCAACGCGCCGGCTCGGCGAGTTGCGCCGCCTCGGCCGGCCGCTCCTGCATGCGCCGTCGCGCAAGCACGCCATCGGCCGAGTCCTGGGCTTCCCGGAGTCGATTCCTGAACGGCTTCCGGGGACGGCGGCCGCGGTGTCTGTCGGGATCGCCGCTGGCGCGGATTTGGTTCGGGTGCACGACCTGCCGTGGATGGCCCGCGTGGCGCGGGCCACGGATGCCTTTGTTGGCCGCCCGTCCTGGTCCGCCATCACCGCGGTGTGATCGTGCCAGGGGGCCAGGGGCCGTGTCCGGTTCGCCGCCCCGGAACGCGGTGCCGGTCTGACGGGCGCTCCGTGCGTAGGATCGAGGGGGACGCGCCGCCGGGAGCCGAGCAGGGCGCCGCCGTGGACGTGCGGCGGACGGTCGCAGCGGCGGCTGGAGAGAGCGCGCCCTGCCGGTAGAGGAACGGTGAGGAGAACGATGTCCCTGCGCCTGGATCCGCCGGCCTCCGGGGCGGTTTCGCCAGCGGCCGTGGTGGGCGAGCAGCGGCTCGGGCTCCGACGGCGCGCCCTCCTGCGCGCGGCGCTGCGGGGGGCTGTGGGGGTGGCCACCGGGGCGGCGCCCCTGCTGCTCGCGGCCTGCTCCGCCTCGCCGCCGCTCGCCGTGGGCGCGCAGTTCGCCCAATTGCCCGGGCTACTCGCCGCGTACAACCAAACGGGCCCGCGGGCCCGGGTGAAGGCCGTGGCGGTCTCCTCCGCCATTGACCTCGGACAACCGCCGCTACCCAAGCACCTGCCGGACATCGTGGACGTGACGGCGACGAATCTCTGGGTCGGCGGGCTGGGGGTGGCCGCCGGCAGCGGCGGTCGGGTGGGGCCGTTCCTGCACGCGCTCGATAGCCTGGTGCCACCCTCGGCGCTGCGTCCCCTCATGCCCGCCGCGCTGGCGAGCTTCCGGCTGCGAGGCAGGCTCTATGGCATGCCATATAGCTTTGCCCACGGGCTGCTCGCGTTCAACGACCTCCTTGCTGTGCCCGCTGGCTTTGTCCCGCCCACGCGCGCCATGGGTCTGGAGCAGATCGACGGCATCCTGAGACGCGCCGCGCCGAAGCTCCCCCCTGGTACCGTCGGACTCGACTTGGTGCAGATCGGCCCGCCCGTGTGGGGCACCATGGTGGTGGGTTATGGCGGCACTCTGACGAGCGGCGGGCGCTTCACCTTCGCCCGCGGGAAGGGCCTCTCCGTCCTCCACCAGCTGGGAACGATCTGTCGGGCATATGGCGGGGCAAACACGTTCACCAGGGGGAGGGCCCTCTTTAGCTTCGGATTCGGCAGCAACGGTGCCGCGTCGTTTGACAAAGCCAACGGTATGGCGATGGGGCTTCTCCCCTTCCCGAGCCTGCCACAGCCGCTGTCGCCGGTGCTCGCCCTAGGTGCGGGCATTTCGACCCAGTGCCGGGATGTGCCGGGCGCGGCGGACTTCCTGACGTGGTTGGGGGGCGACACGGCCCAACGCTATCTGGACGCCCACGGGGCGCCTTCGGCCCGTTCGGATCTCCAGTCCGATCCCGCCTGGGTCCCCCCGCTGCCCCCTGGGGACGACGCCAATGTTGTGGTGGCCGCGCCCGGTGAGGTATTGCCCCAGATCTTCTGGCACCCCGCCATCCTCTTCATCCTCACCAACGCCCAAGTCGCGGCCTTCTCCCCAGGTGCGGGGTCGACGGTGTCTGAGGTGTTCACGACCGCGGAGCGTGCCTGCAACGCCGCTCTGGGCGCCCTTGGGTTGACCGCCGACTAACCACGGGGGTCCTCGGGTCGGCGGCACGGCCGGGGGGCACGGGGTCCCGGAGCAGCCGGAACCTGCCTGCCGGGCGATCCCAGGTGACCCGCGGGTGAGTACCCCAAGCCCATGCGCCACGCGTGGGCGCCGTGCCACCTATGGCGTGGCGCATGTCTGGTGGGCGGGCATGCGGCATCCCTGCGATCTCTCACCGTGCACCGACCTCCGCTCGGCCGTGTCGGAACGCCTATCTTTAGGGCCGTGAAGGGTGCTAAGGCGGTCGCGGGCGCATAGCATGCGGCATGAGGGTGGCTCTCTCCGGTCGCGAGCTGCGCCGCGCGTCGCCGCCTGCCGCGTTGTGGGTCGCCGGGCCCTGGGTCCGCGCCCCGGCCGCCACACGGGGTGCGCAGGTCCCGCCCCCTACCGGTATCCGGGCCCTCCCTCTCGCCACCGGCCTCGGTCCACGTGCTTGCCAGGACAGGGTTCGGCCCTTCCGCTCGATCGGCCGGGCGGGCGGGCCGCGCCGCGCCGCCCTAACCCGCCGCGCTGCACCGGGCGGTGTGCCGCTGGCACCGCGCCGCGTCGCCGCCGCGGACGGGGAGCCGCCCGGTTCCCGCCGCCGCGTGGTCGTCGACTATGCCCGAGGGTGGGAGTCGTCGCACAGGGGCTGCGTCCGTGCGCCGTTGTCTCGCCGCCAGGCGGTCCTCCGCGGGCTACCGCCTCTCCGGGCGGCAAGGGGCGCCCGGCCGGGACCGGGTGGCCGGGCCCGGCACCCGGGCGTCCGCGGGGTGCCCGTCCACCCCCCGCCATGCCCGGTGCGATGAGCCGCGCATGGGGCGGTCTGCGCCTGCGGGTCCACCCCGTGTTCCTGGTCCTGCTGGCGGCGGCCGTTGCCGGCGGCATGGGCCGAGAGGTTCTGGCCCTCTGTGTCGTGCTGGCCGGCCACGAGTTGGCCCACCTGCTCGTGGCCTCGGCTTTCCGCCTGCGGGTCGCCTCCGCGGAGATCCTGCCCTTCGGCGGCGTGCTGCGCTTGGAGGGGCTGGACCTAGCCGACCCCGGCGTGGAGGCGGCGGTGGCGCTGGCGGGACCCGTGCACAACCTGCTCTGGCTAGGTGCGGGCTTTGCACTGCGGGAGATCGGTTGGCTGCGTCCAGACGTTGGCACCTTCTTCCTGGGGGCCAACGCCGTGGTCGGAGCTGGCAACCTCCTGCCCGCTCTTCCGCTGGACGGGGGCCGCGCGGTCCAGGCGATGCTGGCGGTGGACCGCGGCCGCCAGGCTGCCACCAGGGCCGTGAGCCGCGCCGGCTACGTGTTGGCCGCGGTCCTGCTGGCGGCGGGGGCCGCGCTCCTGCTGCGGGCCGTCTGCGTGCCAGGCCTCTTCATCTTTGGGGCCTTCGTCGCCATGCGGGCAGGGCCCGAGAGGAGAGAGGCGCGCGTGCGTCCCTGGCGGGAACTGGCCCGGCGCGGGGGGGCCATCGCCACCGCAGGGCTCTACCCGGTCCGCCCGCTGGCCGTGGCACCGGGGTTGGCCCTGCGCGACCTGGTCCAACAATTCGCGCCGCGGGCCTACCACATCGTCTGGATCGTCGATGGGGCGGGAGCGGCCTCGGGGCCCTGGGACGAGGCCGACGTGTGGCGTGCGCTGCGCGACCGTGGCGCGCGGGCGCCTGCAGAGGTGCTGGCGGAGCCGGCCCGGCCCCAGCCGCCGTGAGGGCCGCTCGGCGCAAGGTCGCGTCGTTCTGGGCGAGTCGCTTGCGCCACAGGCGATTGCGGGTGCAGGCCGAATTCGGCGCGTACGGCCGTCACTGGCCCCCGTGACCCCACGGGCGCCGCGGCCGCATCGAGGCGCCGAACCCGTGCGCGGCAAGCGGTGGTGGGCGCGAGCGGACCGGCGTACCGCTCCGCAGGACCCCCGCTCGTGGCGCCGTCTGGGACGCGACCCTGCCGCTCGGCGGCTCTGCGCAGGGCGGCGAACGCGCGGGCTATAATCCTCCCAAGGCCGAAGCCGCCGGTTTGGCAACGCAAGTTTGTTGCTGGGAGCCATGGTCAGGATTGGACAACGGGGAACAGGGTCGCGGGCGCCACCTCCCGGGGGGCGCCCGCGACCACGGCGAGGGGCACGGCCCCGGTTTGGCCGCTGAGGCTCAGGAACCCGTCCCGCAGCGCGAGATCTTGGTGAGCTTCGAGGACGACGAGCCACGCACCGCGGTCTTTGAACGCGGGCAACTCGTCGAAGTCGACATCGACCGGCCTGGCGGGCGTCGCATTGTGGGTAACGTGTACAAGGGCCGCGTACAAAACGTCCTGCGAGGGATGCAGGCCGCGTTCGTGGACATCGGCCTGGAGCGCAACGCGTTCCTCTACGTGGACGATGCACGGCCAGAAGGCGACCCAGACGCCGGACCCGAGAGCGGGCCCGATGCCGAGGTGCCAGCGAAGGCCGGGCAGGCGCCGGACATCGCCGACCTGCTGCAGCCGGGCCAGGAGATCCTGGTGCAGGTGCGCAAGGAGCCCAGTGGGGGCAAGGGGGCCCGCGTCAGCCGCGCCCTGTCACTGCCCGGGCGCTTCCTCGTCCTGATGCCGGGCATGGACCACGTGGGCGTCAGCCACCGCATCAACGACGGTTCCGAGCGCGAGCGGTTGCGTGGGTTGGCCCAGCAGGCACGGGAGCCTGGGTATGGGTTCATCGTCCGGACCGCGGCCGCGGGCGTGGCCGCGGAGGACCTCATCCTCGATATGCGCTACCTCCGTGCCCTCTGGGAGCAACTGCGCGCGCGCGCGCGGCACGCCAGGGCCCCCCTGCTGTTGCATCGGGACCTGGATGTGGTGCAGCGCGTTTTGCGGGACCGTTTGAACGATGAGGTCCAACGGGTCGTGGTTGACAGCCGGGAGGAGTGGGAGCGGCTGCGCGCCCTGGCCCAGGTCATGGCGCCCCGCCACGCTGATCGGCTCGAGCTGGCCAGCCCGGCGGAGATGCGCGAGGGTCTCTTTGTGACCCGGGGGGTCGACGCCGCCCTCGACCGGGCCCTCGCCCGTCGCGTAGCGCTGCCAAGCGGTGGGTACATCATTATCGACCAGGCGGAGGCCCTGACCGCGATCGATGTCAACACGGGGCGTTTCGTGGGCGCTGCCTCGCCCGACGAGACGTTCCTCCAGACCAACCTAGAGGCCGCCGAGGAGATCGCGCGCCAGATCCGGCTGCGCGATATTGGCGGGATCATCGTCGTCGACTTCATCGACATGCAGGTGGCGGAACACCGGCGCCGGGTGCGCGAGGCGCTGGAACTCGCTTGCCAGCCGGACCGCAGCCGCCCGCAGGTCTTGGGCCTCACGCAGTTGGGCCTGGTCGAGATGACGCGCAAGAAGGCCCGTCAGAGCCTGCGTGACCTTCTGACCCGTCCTTGCGCTGCCTGCGAGGGCAGGGGGCGCGTGCCGTCGGAGGAGACGCTGAGCCGGCGCGCGCGGCAGCAGGTGCGGGCCCTGCTGCGCGCCTCGGGCCACGAGGCCGTTTTGGTTGAAGTGCACCCCGCGGTGGCGGCCCTGATGATCGGACCGGGGGGCGCGGGGCTGCGGGCGCTGGAGCATAGCACGGGACGCGGGGTCTTCGTACGCGGTGCGATGGACTGCCCCCCAGAGGAGGTTCGGATACGGGCGCTGGGCGGACGGCAGGAGGTGGAGGCGCAGGCTCGACCGGTGCGTGAGGGTGAGGTCCTGGAGGTACGGGTCGACGAGCCGCACGTCACCGCCAAGCAGGACGGGATCGCTCGGGTTGACGGGTACGTGCTCGACATCGCGGACGGGGCGGCCCACATCGGCCGAAAGGTCCGGGTGGAGGTCACCCGGACCTTTCGCACCTACGCGAAGGCCAGGATCATCCCCTGATCGCGGGCCCGCCGACTGTGAGCCCAGGCTTTACCGATTGCGAAATCTGGTTCACAGGCCACCCGGCCGGACCGCCTGGCCTGTGCGTGCGGCGCTGAGCCCCGCCTCGAGGATGGCCTGTGCCAGGGTGCCCACCTCCAAGCTGACCAGGCCCTCGGGCGCCCGGTCCTCCCGCAGGCACGATAGAAAGTACTCCGCGGGATTGCGCGCGCCCGCTGGGAGTTCGGGCACCGCGACCGGCTCACCGCGCGGGTGCTCCTCGTCCACGCGCAGCAATGCGTCGCCCTCAGCCACGAGACCGGCGCGCTCGCCCAACACCTGCAGACCGTACGGCCGGTATCCCGCCTGCGTCCAACTCGCCTCGGCGATGCCGAATGCCGAGGCGTAGGCCATCAGGATGACGGCGTTGTCGTCCACCGGCACATCGGTCTTGACCAGCCGCCCCTTCACCGCCGTGACGGTGTCGGGCGGGCCGAGCAGCCAGGCGCAGAGGGCCGCGCCGTAGCAGCAGTAGTCCATCAGGGCGCCGGCGCCGTTCTGCTCGGCGTCGTAGAGCCACGACCAGAAGTACGGGGAGCAGCCGATCTCCCGCGGCCCACTGTGTGCCGCGCGGTAGCGGACCGTGTAGACCCTGCCCAGGGCGCCGTCGCGCGCGAGCGCGGCCGCATGCTGGACCCGCGGGTCCCATGCCGTCGGCCAGTTACACATCACATGGACGCAGCCGCGCGCCGCAGCGGTGGCGATGCGCCGGGCCTGCCCCAGCGTCGCGGCCAGCGGCTTTTCCACCAATACGTGCACCCCGCGCGCGGCGCAGGCCTCCACAACGGGCGCGGCCCCAGCGTTCGGACCGCAATAGAGGACGGCGTCCGGCCGCAGTTCCCACAGGCCCTCCAGCACCGGCAGCGCGTGTGCATACCCGAATTCGCGCCGCGCACGCTCGGTCAGCGGTGTGTTGGCGTCTACCACCGCCACGGGCTGTACCCCGCAGGCGGCGAACTGGGGCAGCATGTTCCATACGTGGTCGTGCACCAACCCGACGACGCCGAGGCGCAACGCACCTGCCACGGCGATCCCTCCGCCAGGGGACATGCCAACGCGCCATCAGCGCCCTTGACCCGCGCCGGGCTATGGAGTACCATCCATAGTTGCCCCGTGGGGCAGGGGGACGGCCCAGCCGCACATGCTTCGCGCACCCTCAATCGAAGGCTTCGACGCACTGGTGCCCGCACCTGCCGCCGCGCCGGACGGAAATGCTCTCTGGGACGCGGATTGGGTTGGCATCTCGGCGCGGGCGCCCGACTAGCGCGAATCCGTGCCTGCGGGTGCCCCTCCCGCTTGTCGCCGCCCACACCGCGCCCCTCCCACGGCAGGCCGGCCGCGGGCCCGCGCCGGCCGATCCGCAAGGAGTGATGCACTTGGCGATGACGGCCCCCGTCACTCGGCGCCAGCGCAGAAGCTTCGGGCGTATCGCGGAGGTCCTCGACATCCCGGACCTGATCGAGGTCCAGCAGAAGTCCTATCGGTGGTTTCTGCGCGAGGGTCTCAACGAACTCTTTGCCGATATCAATCCGATCAAGGATTTCACCGGGAACCTGGTTCTGGAGTTCATCGACCACGCCTTGGGGGACCCCAAGTATTCGGTGCTTGAGTGCAAGGAGCGTGACGCCACGTACGCGGCGCCGATGCGCGTGCGGGTGCGCCTCATCAATCAGGAGACGGGCGAGGTCAAGGAGCAGGAGGTCTACATGGGAGACTTCCCGCTCATGACCGATAAAGGCACATTTATCATCAACGGCGCAGAACGCGTCGTTGTGAGCCAGTTGGTGCGTTCCCCGGGCGTGTATTTCGGCAGTTCGGTCGACGCCTCAGGGGTCCGCATCCTGACGGCGACCGTCATCCCCAATCGGGGCGCGTGGCTGGAGTTGGAGTCGGACGCCGCCGGGATCATGTATGTGCGCATCGACCGCACACGCAAGCTGCCGGTGACGGTGCTGCTGCGGGCGCTGGACCTGGAGACCGACGGCGCCATCCTGCAGGCGATCGGCGAGACGGAAAATGTGCGGGCGACGCTGGAGAAGGACCAGACCCAGACGGCCCAGCACGCGCTCCTAGAGATCTACAAGCGCCTGCGCCCCGGGGAGCCCTCCACGGAGGACGGTGCTCGCCAACACTTGCGCAGCCTCTTCTTCGATCCCAAGCGTTACGACCTGGCCACGGTTGGTCGTTACAAGCTAAACAAGAAGCTGCACCTGCGCCACCGCCTGATCGGTTGTGTGCCCTTGGAGGATCTAGTCGCGTCGTCCGGCGAGGTGCTGGCCGCAGCCGGAGAGCGTCTGGACCGGCCGACGGCTGATCGTATCGCCCGCGCGGGCCTTTCGGAGGTACGCGTCCGCTCCCCCGAGGGCATCGAACTCCTGCTGCGCGGCAACGGGCAGCCCGCCACGGACCGCCGGACGCTGACCCCGGAAGACATCGTCTCCATTGTCAATTATATGGTCACGCTCTTCAAACAGGTCGGGTACGCCGACGACATCGACCACCTGGGCAACCGCCGCCTGCGCAGCGTGGGCGAACTGCTGCAGAACCAGTTCCGCGTCGGGCTCTCGCGCATGGAGCGCGTGGTGCGCGAACGCATGACCATTCAGGACGTGGACGCCATCACGCCGCAGGCGCTGATCAACATCCGTCCGGTGTCCGCGGCCGTCAAGGAATTCTTCGGCTCCAGCCAGCTCAGCCAGTTCATGGACCAGACCAACCCGCTCTCCGAGTTGACGCACAAGCGGCGGCTCTCCGCCCTCGGTCCGGGTGGCCTGTCCCGCGACCGCGCCGGGTTCGACGTACGGGACGTGCACTATAGCCATTACGGCCGGATGTGCCCCATCGAGACGCCCGAGGGTCCGAACATCGGCCTGATCGGCGCCATGTCCAGCTTCGCCCGCATCAACGAGTACGGCTTCATCGAAACCCCCTACCGGCGGGTCGAGCGCGGCGTGGTCACCAACGATATCGTCTACCTGACCGCCGACGAGGAGGACGAGGCCGTCATCGCCCAGGCGAACGCCGCCCTCCTCGCCGACGGCCGCTTCGCGGAGGCGCTGGTGCTCTGCCGCTACAAGCACGAGTTCCGGCAGGCACGCGTCGAAGAAGTCGACTACATGGACGTCTCCCCCAAACAGGTGGTCTCCGTGGCCACGGCGCTCATCCCCTTCCTGGAGAACGACGACGCCAGCCGAGCGTTGATGGGCGCCAACATGCAACGCCAGGCCGTGCCCTTGCTCACGGCGCAGGCGCCGCTGGTGGGAACCGGGATCGAGTACAAGACCGCGACGGATTCCGGGGTGGTCATCGTCGCCCGGCGCACCGGGGTGGTCGAGCGGGTCGATGCCCGGGAGATCCAGGTGCGCAGCGATGCTGGCGAGGTTGACGCCTATCCGCTCATGAAGTATGCGCGCAGTAACCAGGGCACGTGCTTCAACCAGCGCCCCATCGTGGTGCGCGGGCAACGCGTGGCGGTGGGCGACATCCTCGCCGACGGGCCGTGCACCGACCAGGGTGAGATGGCGCTGGGCAAGAATGTGCTGGTCGCCTTCATGCCCTGGGAGGGTTACAACTACGAAGATGCCATTCTGATCAACGACCGCATGCTGCGCGAAGACACCTTCACCTCCATCCACATCGAGGAGCACGAGTGCGAGGCGAGGGACACCAAGCTGGGCGCCGAGGAGATCACGCGCGACATCCCCAACGTCGGCGACGACGCGCTCAAGGACCTGGACGAGCGGGGCATCATCCGCGTGGGCGCCGAGGTGCACCACGGCGATATCCTGGTGGGCAAGGTCACCCCCAAGGGCGAGACCGAACTGACCGCCGAGGAGCGCCTGTTGCGCGCCATCTTTGGTGAAAAGGCCCGGGAGGTGCGCGATACCTCACTGCGCGTGCCTAATGGCGAGTCAGGTATCGTGGTGGACGTCAAGGTGTTCCGGCGCGAGGCCGGCGACGAGCTTTCCCCGGGTGTCAATGAGTTGATCCGGGTGTACATCGCGCAGAAGCGCAAGATCTCCGAGGGCGACAAGATGGCGGGCCGCCACGGCAACAAGGGGGTTGTCGCCAAGATCCTGCCCGAAGAGGACATGCCGTTCCTGCCGGACGGACGCCCGGTGGACATCGTCCTCAACCCGTTGGGCGTGCCCTCGCGCATGAACATCGGCCAGATCATGGAGACCCACCTTGGCTGGGCCGCCAAGATGTTGGGCATGCACGTCTCGTCACCGGTGTTCGACGGGGCACGGGAGGCCGACATCCGCGCGGCGCTGCGCGAGGCCGGTGTGTCCGAGGACGGCAAGACCGAACTCTTCGACGGGCGGACGGGGGAGGCCTTTGACCAGCGGGTCACCGTAGGCTACGCCTATATGATGAAGCTGTTGCACCTGGTCGACGACAAGATCCACGCGCGCTCGACCGGCCCGTATTCGCTGGTGACGCAGCAGCCCCTGGGCGGCAAGGCCCAGTTTGGGGGCCAACGTTTCGGCGAGATGGAGGTCTGGGCGCTTGAGGCCTACGGGGCCGCCTACACGCTGCAGGAGTTGCTGACCGTCAAGAGCGACGACGTGGTCGGGCGCGTCAAGACCTACGAGGCGATCATCAAAGGTGAAAACGTGCCCGAGCCCGGGGTTCCGGAGTCGTTCAAGGTGCTGATCAAGGAGATGCAGTCCCTCGGGCTCGATGTCAAGATCCTCTCCGAGGACGCGCGCGAGATCGAGATCCGCGAACTGGACGAGGATGTGACGGAGGTCGCGCGTGACCTGGAGTTGGATCTCGGGGTGCCCGGTCCGGCGCGCCCGGTGGCGAAGGTGGCCAAGCCTGCGAGCGCGGACGGCGACGGCGACGGCGACGGCGACGGCGACGGCGACGGCGAGGACCAGGAGGAGGACGGGACCGAGCTCGACGCAGGCTTTCTGACCGAGACCCTGGAGGAGGACGAGGCCAGTAACCCGGTGGGTCCGATGTCGGCGGATCGCGAGGGGTGGGACAGCGCCGGCGAGGAGGAGGATGCCGACGCCCGCGGCGGGTTGCTGGCCGATGCCGAAGGGTCGGAGGGTCAGCGGGAGGCCGAGTAGGGGGCGGACACGCGGGGCTGAGGATCGGGGGACCACCACCGGCCACGCCGTGGGCGGCCCTATCCCTCCGTCCCGCTGCCGCCGTACCCGGTTCACGCGCCTGCCCGTGACGGGCGGTGTGGCTGCGCGCTGGCGCGGCCCAGAGATCCCCTGCGGGAAGGACGGAGCGCCTGCATGAAGACCATCGAAGGTTTCGGCCGCGACGTGGCGGATGGCGCCGGCGGTCTGGCCCTAGACGTCAACAACTTTGACTCCATCCAAATCGGGCTCGCTTCCCCCGAGCAGATCCGCGAGTGGAGCAAGGGCGAGGTTAAGAAGCCGGAGACCATCAACTACCGTACGCTCAAGCCGGAGCGCGAGGGCCTGTTCTGTGAAAAGATCTTCGGTCCAACTAAGGACTGGGAGTGCCATTGTGGCAAGTACAAGCGCGTGCGTTACAAGGGGATCATCTGCGACCGCTGTGGCGTAGAGGTCACGCGGCAGAAGGTGCGGCGCGAGCGGATGGGGCACATCGAGCTCGCGGCGCCGGTTTCCCACATCTGGTACTTTAAGGGAATTCCCAGTCGGATGGGCCTGCTGCTGGACATGTCGCCGCGGTCCCTGGAGCGGGTACTCTACTTCGCGTCCTACGTGGTCATCACCCCAGGTGAGACGCCGCTGATGGAGAAGCAGTTGCTCACCGAGACCGAATACCGGGAGCATCGTGAGAAGTACGGCAACGTGTTCGTGGCGGGCATGGGCGCCGAGGCCATCAAGACGTTGCTGGAGCGCATGGATCTGGACGAACTGGCCGAAGAGTTGCGCGGCGAGCTTCGGCACTCGTCGGGGCAACGACGGATTCGCGCCATCCGCCGCCTGGAGGTCGTCGAGGCCTTCCGCAAGTCCGGCAACCGGCCGGAGTGGATGATCCTCGACGTGATCCCGGTGATCCCACCGGAGTTGCGACCTATGGTGCAGTTGGACGGTGGCCGGTTCGCCACCTCCGACCTCAATGACCTGTACCGGCGTGTCATCAATCGCAACAACCGCCTCAAGCGGCTACTCGATCTCGGCGCGCCCGACATCATCGTGCGCAACGAGAAGCGCATGTTGCAGGAGGCGGTCGACGCCCTCATCGACAATGGCCGGCGCGGGCGTCCGGTGGCCGGTCCCGGTAATCGGCCGCTGAAGTCGTTGTCGGATATGCTCAAGGGGAAGCAGGGGCGCTTTCGGCAGAACTTGCTGGGCAAGCGTGTCGACTACTCCGGGCGGTCGGTGATCGTGGTCGGCCCGGAGTTGCACATGCATCAGTGCGGCCTGCCCAAGGAGATGGCGCTGGAGCTCTTCAAACCCTTCGTCATGAAGAAGCTGGTCGAGGGCAACCTCGCGCACAACATTAAGAGTGCGCGGCGAATGGTCGAGAGGGTGCGCGACGAGGTGTGGGATGTCCTGGAGGAGGTCATCGCCGAGCACCCCGTCCTGCTCAATCGCGCGCCGACGCTGCACCGTCTCGGCATTCAAGCCTTCGAGCCGATTCTGGTCGAGGGGCGGGCCATCCAGGTGCATCCGCTGGTGTGCACGGCCTACAACGCCGACTTCGATGGGGATCAGATGGCCGTCCATGTGCCGCTGTCCGCCGAGGCGCAGGCTGAGGCGCGCATCCTCATGCTGAGCAGCAACAATATCCTCAATCCCAAGGACGGCGGGCCCGTCGTCACCCCGACCCAGGACATGGTGTTGGGCTGTTACTACCTGACACATGACCGGGCGGGAGACAGAGGGGAGGGCCGCGTCTTCGCCTCGCCGGAGGAGGCGATTATGGCCTACGAACTCGGTGAGGTCGGCCTGCAGGCGCGGGTCATCGTGCGCTTCGGTGGCGCCCGCGTGGAGACGACCCCGGGCCGCGTGATCTTCAACGAGCGGCTGCCGCGCGAGCTGCGCTTCGTCAACCGCGTGGTCGACAAGAAGGGCCTCGGCCGGATCGTGGGCGACTGCTACCGGCTGCTGGGGAGCGCGGAGACGGCGCGCATCCTCGACGCGATCAAGGAGATGGGCTTCCGCTTCGCGACCCGCGCGGGTACCACGATCTCCCTTGGCGACCTGGACGTACCGATCCACAAGGACGAACTCCTCCGCGAGGCCGAGAACCGCGCCGTCGTCATCGAACAGCAATACCGCCGTGGGCTTCTCACCGACCAGGAGCGTTACGCCGCGGTCATCCGGGTCTGGGAACAGGCTACGCAGGAACTGGAACGGCGCGTCACCACGTCCTTCGATGCGCACAACCCGGTGTACATGATGGTCACCTCTGGAGCCCGTGGCCAGTTCGGGCAGATCCGTCAGTTGCTGGGGATGCGCGGCCTGATGAACGACCCCACCGGACGGACCATCGAGGTCCCGGTGAAGGCGAGCTTCCGGGAGGGGCTCTCGGTCCTGGAGTTCTTCACCTCGACCCACGGCACGCGCAAGGGGCTTGCCGACACGGCCTTGCGTACCGCGGACTCGGGCTACCTGACGCGGCGGCTGGTGGACGTGAGTCAGGACGTGATCATCCGCGAGGAGGACTGCGGCGCCCCCGGCGGGGTCGTTGTCCAGTCCGTCCGCGACGGCGCCGCGGTGATCGAGGGGCTCGCGGAGCGCATCGCCGGGCGTGTGGCCGTGAGGGAAGTGGTGCATCCCAGCACGGGCGATGTGCTGGTCGAGGCCGACGGCTCCATTGACGAGAGCCAGGCGGCGGCCATTGTCGAGGCGGGGATCGAGGAGGTTGAGATCCGTTCGGTCTTCACCTGCCGCACGCGCTACGGCGTGTGCGCGAAGTGCTACGGGCGCAACCTCGCGACCGGCCAATTGGTCGACGTAGGCGAGGCCGTAGGCATCATCGCCGCGCAGTCCATCGGCGAGCCCGGTACCCAGCTCACGATGCGCACGTTCCACACCGGCGGGGTGGCTACCGGCGAGGACATCACCCTGGGGTTGCCGCGGGTCGAGGAACTGTTCGAGGCGCGCAAGCCCAAGGGTCAGGCCACCATCAGCGAGATCGCCGGCACCGTGGAATTGGTGGAGAACCGGGGACGGCGCGAGGTGCGCGTCACGACTGACGAGGGGGAGACCGAATCCTACCCCATCCCCTTCGGCGCGCGCCTGCGGGTTCGGGATGGCGACCGCGTCCTCCCCGGGGACGAACTGACCGAGGGCCCCATCAATCCGCACGACATCCTGAAGGTGAAGGGCGTGCGCGGCGTCCAGGCCTACCTGCTGCAGGAGGTGCAACGCGTCTACCGTAGCCAGGCCGTGGACATCAACGACAAGCATGTCGAGATCATCATCCGCCAGATGCTTCGCAAGGTGAAGGTCGACGACCCCGGGGACGCCGATGTACTGCCGGGCGGCCAGATCGACATCTATGAATTGGAAGAGCAGAACGCGGCCGTGACGGCGGCCGGTGGGCGGCCGGCGGTGGCCAAGGCCATGCTGCTTGGCATCACCAAGGCATCTTTGGCCACGGACTCGTTCCTGTCGGCGGCGTCCTTCCAGGAGACGACGCGAGTCCTGACGGAGGCATCGATCAAGGGGAAGCGCGACCCCCTCCTCGGCCTCAAGGAGAACGTCATCATCGGCAAGCTGATTCCCGCCGGCACCGGCATGCCCCGGTATCGCAACATCCGCGTCTACGCCGAGGGCGACGAGGATCCGAGCAGTGTGGAAGGGGCCCCGGCAGGCGCCGATGGCACGGCGGAGTTCGACGATTTCCTGTCGGGGGACGGTTTGACGGCGGAAGCGGTGGAGCAGGTCCCCGCACCGGCTGCCGAGCTGGACGGCGCCGGACGGGAACCGCTGGGGGCCGAGGCGCACCCCGTGGCGGACAGTGCGGCGCGGGACGAACCGGCGGCCGCCCTCGAGCCGAACGCCACGGTGGCCGCCGCTCCGGACACAGGCGCGGTGCGCCGCAGCCGCAAGAAGGGCGAGGAGTAGGGTCCCTGGCGTGGAGCGCTCTCCCTTGCACCCGAGGGGTGGGGCCCGTGCGGAGGGCGATCGCGGTGGGCGGCGTGTCGAGAAACCGCTGATTGACTTGTGTATACGCCGGTGCTAGACTGGTCGAGCGTCTTCATGCAGGGCCGGTGGTGGACCGCATGCTCGAACAGTTACGGCGCGCGCCCGCGCGTACGGTGGGGACCAAGCAGACCCTGCGCGCGGTGGAACGCGGACAGGCCCTCGTGGTCTTTGTGGCGCGGGACGCAGACCCGCACGTGGTGCGGCACTTGGTGGGTCTTTGCCGCCAGCGCGGGTTGCCCTTGCAAGAGGTCGAGAGCATGGAGGCCTTGGGGCGCTCCTGCGGGGTCGAGGTGGGCGCGGCGTCGGCCGCCATCTTGGCGGCGGCGCCATCGGCGCGCCGGTCCCCCGGGGGCTAGGCCAGCGGACAGGTACCGGAGAAGCGCTTTGGCGGCTTCCCGGGATCCGCCGGGAAGCCGCTCTTGTGTCCGAGGGCGTGCTCGGCAGCGGGTCCGGCCATGCGATCCAGGGCGGGCGGGGCCCGCCCGGCGAGGAGGATGGAGCGGTGCCGACGATCAGCCAGTTGGTGCGGCATGGACGCACGGCCCAGGGCGGCAAGCCCAAGGCGCCGGCGCTGCGCGGCAATCCGCAGCGCCGCGGTGTGTGCCTCGTGGTCAAGACGATGACGCCGAAGAAGCCCAACTCCGCGCTCCGAAAGATCGCCCGCGTGCGCTTGACCAATGGCATCGAGTTGACGGCCTACATTCCCGGTGAGGGGCACAACCTGCAGGAGCACTCGGTGGTGCTCGTCCGGGGTGGGCGCGTGCCGGACCTTCCCGGGGTGCGGTATCACATCGTCCGCGGCACGCTGGACGCCGGAGGCGTCGAGAAGCGCCGACGCGGCCGTAGCAAGTACGGCGCCAAGCGCGCCGCAAAGAAGAAGTAGGTCGTCCCGAGTGCGCGCGGGGCGCGTCCCGGGACGTGGGTGGGGGTGATGTCTCCGTGCCGAGGCGAGGAGCGGTGGAGCGCCGCACGTTGCCGCCTGATCCCGTCTACCAGAGCGAGTCGGTGACGCGCCTGATCAACAAGGTCATGCGTGACGGGCAGAAGGGCACGGCCCAGCGCATCGTTTACAGCGCGCTGGGCATGGTCGCCGAGCGCGGCGAGCGCAACGCGCTCGAAGTGGTGGAGGCCGCCTTGCGTAACGCGGCTCCCACCCTCGAGGTCCGCGGTCGGCGCGTCGGGGGCAGCACCCTGCAGGTGCCCAACGAGGTGCGAGCCGAACGGCGCGTCAGCCTCGCCATGCGCTGGCTGGTCAACCATGCCCGCCGCCGCTCCGAGCGTGGTATGGCCGCCCGCCTAGCGGGCGAACTCCTGGACGCGGCGTCCAACCAGGGGGCTGCCGTGCGCCAGAAGGAGGACATCCACCGTATGGCAGAGGCCAACCGCGCCTTTGCCCACTACCGGTGGTGAGCGTCGGGCGGCCCGTGCCGCGCCTGCGGCGCGCCGCGGTCGACCGGAACGCGGGGTCCATGTGGACCTCCGGGGAGGTGACTCGAGATGGCTGACCCTGCCGACCGTCAGGCGGACCTCACTCGGCTGCGCAACATCGGCATTTCGGCGCACATCGATGCCGGCAAGACGACGACGACCGAGCGGATCCTCTTCTACACGGGCAGGGTCCATCGCATGGGCGAGGTCCACGAGGGCGCCGCGACGATGGATTGGATGGTCCAAGAGCAGGAGCGGGGCATCACCATCACGTCCGCGGCCACCACGTGCTCGTGGAAGGGTCATCGCATCAATATTATCGATACCCCCGGTCACGTGGACTTCACCGTCGAGGTGGAGCGTTCGCTGCGCGTGCTGGACGGCGTGGTGGCCATCTTCGCGGCCAAGGAGGGAGTCGAGCCCCAGTCCGAGACCGTGTGGCGCCAGGCCGACCGCTACCGCGTGCCGCGCATCGCCTACGTCAACAAGATGGACGTGGTGGGGGCCGACTTCGCCCGCGTGCTGCGAGAGATGGAAGAGAAACTCGGCGCGCGACCGGTGGCCGTGCAGGTCCCGATCGGCGTCGAGGACAGCTTCCGCGGCATGGTCGATCTCGTCAGCGGCAAGGCCATCATCTACACGGACGACCTTGGCACCCAGAGCACGGAGACAGACGTGCCGCTCGAACTGGTCGAGACGGTGGGAGAGTACCGGGAGCGTCTGCTCGAGGCCGCGGCCGAACAAGACGATGATCTGATGGCGCGGTACCTGGACGGGGCCGAGCTCTCGGCCCAGGAGATCGAGGCAGCTCTCCGCAAGGGTACCGTGGAGCAGCGCATCGTGCCGGTGACCTGTGGTGCCAGCTATAGGAACCGGGGAGTGCAGCCGCTGCTGGACGCCGTCGTCGCATACCTACCCTCGCCTTTGGACGTACCGCCGGTTCGCGGTACCTTGCCCGGGAGCGGGGAGGACGATGAGCGCGCGGCGCGCGACGAGGAGTCGTTCTCCGCCCTGGCTTTCAAGGTGGCCTCCGATCCGTACGTCGGCCGCCTGACGTTCCTGCGCGTCTATTCCGGCATCCTCGCCGCCGGCAGCTACGTCTATAACCCCAAGAAGGGGCGGCGCGAGCGCATCAGCCGCCTGTTGCGGATGCACGCCAACCGGCGTGAAGACGTCGACCAAGCGGCAACCGGCGACATCGTTGCTGCCGTTGGCCTGCGCGACACCGTTACCGGTGACACCCTCTGCGCGGAGGACCGGCCGATCGTCCTGGAGGCTATGCAGTTCCTGGAACCAGTCATCTCCATGGCCATCGAGCCGAAGACGCAGGCCGACCAAGACAAGATGGGCGAGGCCTTGGGCAAGCTGGCCGAAGAGGACCCGACCTTCCGCGTCAGTACCAACGCCGAGACCGGCCAAACCATCATTTCGGGCGTCGGCGAACTCCAATTGGAGATCATGGTCGATCGCTTGTTGCGTGAGTTCAAGGTCCAAGTCAGCGTAGGCAAGCCGCAGGTCGCCTACCGTGAGACGTTCACGCGAGCGGCCGACGCCGAGGGCCGTTTCATCCGCCAGACCGGCGGCCGCGGCCAGTACGGGCACGCCGTGGTGCTTTTCGAGCCGCTGGAGCGCGGCAAAGGCTACGAGTTCGTCAACAAGATCGTGGGCGGAATCATCCCCAAGGAATACATCCCCGCGGTGGACGACGGCATACGCGAGGCGATGCAGGGCGGGGTGCTCAGCGGCTTTCCCTTGGTGGACGTCCGTGCCACCCTGCACGACGGCAGCTTCCACGAGGTCGACTCCTCGGAGATGGCCTTCAAGATTGCCGGCTCCCTAGCGCTGAAGAGTGCCGCGGAGCGGGCAGGGCCTGTGATCCTGGAGCCGATCATGAGCGTCGAGGTCGCCGTACCCGAAGATTTCATGGGGGATGTCATAGGCGACCTGAATGCCCGGCGCGGCCACATCGAAGGGCTGGAGCGCCGTGCCGGGTCGCAACTGGTCCGGGCTTTTGTCCCGCTCGCCGAGATGTTCGGCTACGTGACCAACCTGCGCTCGCGCACGCAGGGCCGGGGAACGTACAGTATGGAGTTCCATCATTATGAGCCGGTGCCGCGGCACCTCGGGGAAGCCATCGCCAAGAGGGCCTGAGGCCGCGCAGCACCCTGGCGGCGAAGCACGGGTTGGGGAGGTAGCGGGAAGGATGGCCAAGCGCAAGTTCGAGCGGACGAAGCCGCACGCCAACGTGGGGACGATCGGGCATGTAGACCACGGCAAGACGACCCTGACCGCGGCGATCACGCTGGTGCTAAGCAAGCTGGGGACGTCCACCACGTTCAAGGCGTACGATCAGATCGACAAGGCGCCGGAAGAGCGGGAGCGCGGGATCACCATTAACGCCTCGCACGTGGAGTACGAGACTGCCAATCGGCACTACGCGCACGTGGACTGCCCCGGGCACGCCGACTACATCAAGAACATGATCACGGGCGCGGCCCAGATGGATGGGGCGATCCTGGTGGTCTCTGCGGCGGATGGACCGATGCCTCAGACGCGCGAGCACATCCTGCTCGCTCGCCAGGTGGGCGTACCGGCCATCGTCGTGTTCCTGAACAAGGCGGACATGGTGGACGACCCGGAGTTGCTGGAACTGGTGGAGCTGGAGGTTCGCGAGCTCCTGAGCAGCTACGAGTTCCCCGGTGACGATATCCCGGTCGTCGTCGGGTCGGCGCTCAAGGCCTTGGAGGCCGGGGATCCGTCGAGCCCGGACTGCGCCCCGATCCTCAAGCTGATGGAGGCGGTGGATGCGTACATCCCGACGCCGCAACGCGACGTCGATAAGCCCTTCCTGATGCCGGTCGAGGATGTCTTCACGATCACCGGCCGGGGAACCGTCGCCACGGGCCGCGTGGAGCGCGGTAAGGTCAAGGTCGGCGACGAGGTCGAACTGGTGGGGCTGGCCGAGAAGCCGCGGCGCACCGTCGTCACCGGCGTCGAGATGTTCAACAAGTCGCTGGACGAGGGGGTCGCGGGCGACAACGTCGGGGCGCTCCTACGCGGCGTGGAGAAGACCGACATCGAGCGCGGCCAGGTGCTGGCCCGCCCGGGAAGCATTCGCCCGCACATGAACTTCGAGGCCCAGGTTTACGTCCTCACCAAGGAGGAAGGCGGGCGTCACACGCCGTTCTTCAACGGCTATAGGCCGCAGTTCTACTTCCGGACGACGGACGTGACGGGCGTGGTGACCCTGCCCGAGGGTGTCGAGATGGTGATGCCTGGCGACAACGTCAACATGAAGGTGGAGCTCATCAACTCCATCGCCATCGAGGAAGGCCTGAAGTTCGCCATCCGCGAGGGTGGACGCACGGTGGGCGCCGGCTCTGTCACGAAGATCGTGGAGTAGGGGGCATTTTCTGTGCCCGCGCAGAAGATTCGCATCCGGTTGCGCGCTTTCGAGCACGGCATCCTGGACGTGTCTGCCGGCAAGATCGTGGACACGGCGAGGCGCACCGGGGCGTTCGTCGCCGGGCCGGTTCCCCTGCCCACGGAGCGGGCCGTCTACACCGTGCTCACCGCCCCGAACGGCGAGAAGGACATCCGCGAGCAATTCGAGATGCGCACGCACAAGCGGTTGATCGACATCCTCGAGCCGACGCCCAAGACCGTGGACGCTTTGATGCGTCTGGACCTCCCCGCGGGCGTGGATATCGAGATCAAGCTGTAGCGCGGGGCGTCCCGGACGGGGCGGTTGCGGCCTAGCGCACGTGGCTGGGGAGTGACGGGAGAGTGGCGGGGACCAACCGGCGGGGGATCCTGGGGCGCAAGCTCGGCATGACGCGCGTGTTCGACGACGCGGGCCGGCAGCTCCCGGTGACGGTGGTGCAGGCTGGACCGTGCCGGGTCGTGCTGCACCGGACGCCCGAGCGCGATGGTTACGCAGCCGTCCAACTCGGGTTCGGCGCGGTGCGTCCGTCGCGGCTGACGCGCCCCATGGCGGGTCATTTCCGCAAGGCTGGCGTCTCCCCGGCCAGGAGGATCATGGAGTTCGCCTGGGACGGGGATCCACCGCCCATCGGCAGCGACTTGACGGTCGAGATCTTCGCTGCCGGCGATGTGGTGGACGTCACGGGCATCAGCAAGGGAAAGGGCACCGCTGGGGTGATCAAGCGGCATCACGCACGGCGCGGCCCGATGACCCACGGCAGCAAGTACCACCGTCGCGTGGGCTCCCTCAACGCGGGCACGACGCCGGCCCGCGTGTGGAAGAACCGGCAGATGCCTGGGCGTATGGGCGCGCGACGTGCGACGGTCAAGGCCCTGCGCGTGGTGCGAGTCGACAGGGAGCGGCATCTGCTGCTGCTGCACGGGGCGATCCCGGGGGTGCGCGGGGCACTCGTCACGGTGCGGGCGGCGGATCGCGGCGCCCCGCGCGCCTAGCGCGGTGGGGATCTGCTAGCCCGTGGGCGCCTGCGTGGCTGCCTGGGGGCTGGCATCCGGCGATTTGGCGCGGATGGGCCGTCAGGCCGGTCCGCCGCGGGAGGGAAGCGTGGTGCCGACCGTCCCCGTGTATAACACGCAGGGCGAACAGGTGGGCGAGATGACGCTCTCGGATGCCGTGTTCGCCGCGCCCGTAAACACGCCGCTCATGCACCAGGTGGTGGTGGGCTACTTGGCCAACCGGCGGCAGGGCACGGCGGCGGCGAAGACGCGCGGCCAGGTACGTGGCGGCGGCCGCAAGCAGTGGCGTCAGAAGGGTACGGGGCACGCCCGTCAGGGCAGCCGGCGCGCGCCGCATTGGAAGGGCGGCGGCGTGGTGTTTGGACCCCACCCGCGGGATTATCGCCAGGCGTTGCCGCGGTCGCTGCGGCGCGGGGCCCTGCGCTCCGCCCTTTCGGCCAGGCTGTCCGAGGGGCGTCTCAAGGTGCTAGACGCCTTGGCGCTGGAGCGGCCGCGGACCAAGGAGCTGGCTCAGGTGCTACAGCACTTGGCGCTGGGGGATCGGCGAACGCTGGTGGTCACGGCGGACCCTGACGCCAACGTGTACTTGTCGGGGCGCAACCTGCCGGATCTGGAAGTGAGCCCTGCTGTTGACCTCAACGCGCTCTTGGTGCTGCGTGCGCGCAACGTGGTCCTGACGCGCGACGCGGTAGTCCGCGTCGAGGGGGTGCTGACCCGTTGACGGCACGGGAGGTCATCGTGCGGCCGTTGGTCACGGAGAAGAGCATGGGCGGGCTGCGCGAAGGACGGTACACCTTCGTTGTGGATCTCCGCGCCAATAAGGTGCAGATCCGCCAAGCGGTGGAGGAAATCTGGCGGGTCAGGGTCGCGGCGGTCAACACCATGCGCATGCATGGGAAGACCCGCAGGGTGGGGCGCAGCGTGGGCCGTCGGCCAGATTGGAAGAAGGCCATTGTCACCCTGCGGCCGGGTGAGCAGATCGGCTTCTTCGAAGGCCTGATGTAGCGCAGCGACTGGCGGGGTGGCGGGGGGCTCCCGCCCCGCCGGGCAGAGGGGTGGAAGCGCGTGCCGATCAGGGTGTACAAACCGACATCGCCGGGGCACCGGAACATGTCGGTGCTCGACAAGACGGGGCTGGCCAGGAGCGGGGCGGAGCGGTCGCTGCTGGCACCCTTGCGCTCGCGGGCTGGGCGGAACGCTCAGGGCAAGATCACCGTCCGCCATCGTGGGGGCGGCAACAAGCGCCGGTACCGCGTCATCGACTTCCGCCGCGAGAAGGCGGGGGTTCCGGCGAGGGTCGCCGCGCTGGAGTTTGACCCGAACCGCTCTGCCCACATCGCCCTTCTGTTCTACGCGGACGGGGAGAAGCGCTACATCCTGGCGCCGGTGGGGGTGCGCGTGGGCGACCGTCTGATCAGTGGGCCTGAGGCAGACATCCGTCCCGGCAACGCCCTGCCCTTGACGCGCATCCCGACCGGCACGGTGATTCATAACATCGAGCTGCGGCCGGGTAGGGGGGGCCAGCTCTGCCGGGCGGCGGGTACGGAGGCGCAGCTCGTCGCTAAGGAGGGCGACTACGGGCATGTGCTTCTGCCGTCGCGCGAGGTGCGGCTGATCCGCCTGGCGTGCATGGCGACCATCGGCCAGGTCGGGAACACCGACCACGAGAACGTACGCTTGGGCAAGGCAGGCCGCAGCCGCTATGTCGGCCGGCGTCCAGCGGTTCGGGGCGCGGCGATGAATCCGGTGGATCACCCGCACGGCGGCGGAGAAGGACGCGCGCCGCGTGGGCGCCATCCGATGACGGCCTGGGGCAAGCCCGCCCGCGGCGTGCGGACCCGGACGCGGAGCAAGCCCAGTAACAAGTACATCGTGCGCTCGCGGCACACGCGCTAGGGCGGATTTGCGGTGCGCAGCGATGGGGGATCCGTCGCCCGGGGGGGGTGCTGACGTTGGGTCGATCGCTGAAGAAGGGGCCCTATGTGACCGCGGGTCTGTTGCGTAAGGTGGAGGACATGAACGCGCGCGGCGAGAAGCGCGTGGTGCGCACCTGGGCGCGCGATTGCACCGTCGTCCCGGAGATGATCGGTCATACGCTCGCGGTGCACGACGGGCGTAAGCACGTGCCGGTCTTCGTCACGGAGGACATGATCGGGCACAAGCTGGGTGAGTTTGCGCCCACGCGCACCTTCAAGGGGCATGGGCACCACACGGAGCGCAGTTCGGCGCTCAAGTAGGGGCGCGTGGGGGACGCGCCCCGGTCGGGCCCGACGGCATGTGGGGAGGTCGAGGGGATGGGCGGGTCAGCGGCGGGTGCCCGGGACGGCTCGGGCCGGGACACCGACCTGGTCGTCGAGGCGCGGGCGGTTGCGCGCTTTGTCCGCGGGTCGCCGCGCAAGGTGCGCATCGTGTGCGACGCCATTCGCGGGAAGCCGGTGGGAGAGGCCTTGGCGGTCCTGCGATTCCTGCCGAACCGTGCGGCGACGCTGGTGGATGGTGTGCTGCGCTCGGCCGTGGCCAACGCCGCGCACAACTACGACCTTGACGTCGAGGATCTCCTCGTCGCCGCGGCCACGGCGGATCAGGGGCCCATGATGAAGCGGATTCACCCGCGGGCTCGCGGGCGCCCGTTTGGCATCCTCAAGCGGACCTGCCACATTGGGGTCGTGGTCCGTCAGCGCGGTGCCTAACCGCGCGGCAGGTTGTAGGAGGGCGGTCATGGGCCAGAAGGTTCATCCCAGGGGCATGCGACTCGGCGTCATCCGCCCGTGGGAATCGCGCTGGTATGCGGATAAGGAGTTCGGCGCGCTCCTGCAGGAGGATCTCAAGGTCCGCAGGCACGTGAAGGCCCGGCTGTACGATTCGGGGGTGGCGCGCATCGAGATCGAGCGCGCGGCCAACCGACTCAAGGTGACGGTGCATACGGCCAAACCGGGCATGGTGATCGGGCGGGGCGGCACCGAGGTTGAGCGGCTGCGCAAGGACATCGAAGGCCTGAGCGGGAGGCAGACGGCGATTAACATCGTCGAGGTGCGCTCCCCCGAGATGGAGGCCCAATTGGTCGCGGAGGGCATCGCCCTCCAGTTGCAGCGGCGTGCCCGTTTCCTGCACGTCATCAAGCGGGCGGCGCAGCGCACCATGCAGCGCGGCGCCCGGGGCGTGAAGGTCATGGTCTCGGGTCGGCTCAACGGAGCAGAGTTGTCGCGGCGGGAGTGGACGGCGGAGGGTTCGGTCCCGCTGCACACCCTTCGCGCCGACATCGACTACGGGTTTGCCGAGGCCTTGACGACGTACGGCAAACTTGGGGTCAAGGTATGGATTTACAAGGGCGAGATTTTGCCTGCCGCCCCGTCGGCGCAGCGCGTGGCGGAGGGTGCTGCGACCGGGGCCTAGGTCGCGGGCCTCTGCGTGGCGATGGTGCGGGAACCGCGCCCCGGGGCCGGAGCACAGGGGGTTAGACCGTCGTGCTGATGCCGAAGCGGGTGAAACACAGGAAGCAGCACCGGGGGCGGCGGACGGGCCTGGCCTACGATGGCTCGGAGATTTCGTTCGGGGAGTATGGGCTGCAGGCTCTTGAGGCAGCTTGGATCACGGACCGCCAGATCGAGGCGGCGCGTGTGGCGCTGACCCGTAGTGTGCGCCGCGGCGGTAAGCTATGGATCACCATCTTTCCGGACAAACCTGTTACGAAGAAGCCGGCCGAGGTGCGTATGGGAAGCGGCAAGGGGCTGCCGGACCACTGGGTGGCGGTGGTGAAGCCCGGCCGCATCATGTTCGAGATGGCAGGGGTCAGCGAGGAAGCCGCCCGGGAGGCCATGCGCCTCGCCTCGCACAAACTGCCCATCCCGACGCGCTTCCTCAAGCGCGAGGCGGAGGGGGAGGCGCTGTGAAGGCGAGCGAGTTGCGCGAGCGCTCCGACGAAGAGTTGGTCAAGCAGTTGAGCGATCTGGAGGGGGAGCTCTTCAACCTCCGCTTCCAGCAGGCCACCGGCCAGTTGGAGAACCCGATCCGCCTGCGGATTTTGCGGCGGGATGTCGCGCGCGTGAAGACCGTTCAGCGTATGCGGGCGCTGGGGGCGGGGCGACAGGCGCGTTAGTGGCTCGACGGTTCGGCGATGGGGGGGCGCTCGCGCGCCCGAGGGGGCAAGGGGGATGTCGGAGCGCAGCCGGCGCAAGACGCTGGTGGGCCTCGTGGTATCGGACCGGATGCAGAAGACCGTCGTGGTGGCCGTGGAACGTCTGGTCGCCCACCCGCTATATGGTCGCCGCATCCGGCGGACTAAGCGCTACAAGGCCCACGACGAGCAGGGGGCTGCGCACGTGGGCGATCGGGTGCTGCTGATGGAGACGCGTCCGCTGTCCGCTCAGAAGCGCTGGCGGGTCGCGTCCATCCTGCGCAAGGCGGAGTGAGGCGGACGTGATCCAGCAGCAGACGCGCCTGGTCGTAGCGGACAACACCGGGGCCAGGCAGCTCCAGGTGATCAAGGTCGTCGGGGGTACCCGCCGGCGTTACGCCAACATCGGCGATGTCGTCGTGTGTTCGGTCAAGGCGGCTGCGCCCGGGGGCATGGTGAAGAAGGGCGAGGTCGTCCGGGCGGTGGTGGTCCGCTCGGTCAAGGGCTGCAGTCGGGCGGACGGCAGCATGATCCGATTTGACGAGAACGCCGCCGTCATCCTACGGGACACTCGGGAGCCCAGGGGAACGCGTATCTTCGGGCCGGTGGCTCGCGAGCTGCGCGAGCGAGAGTACATGCGCATCGTGAGCCTTGCCCCCGAGGTGCTGTGATCCCTCGCCTGCCCCGGTGCGGGGTGGCGGAGACGGAGGGCTGGTCGTGATCAAGGGCAGCGTGGGCAAGCCGCCGCGGATGTCGGTCCGCCGGCAGGACACCGTGGAGGTCATATCCGGCAAGGACCGCGGTAAGCGTGGGGAGGTACTGCGCGTCGAACGCGAGCGGGCGCGACTGGTCGTGTCCGGCGTGAACATTGCGCACAAGCACCAGAAGCCCACGGCGCGGGTGATGCAGAGCGGGATCATCGAACAGGAGAACCCCATCGCGGTCAGCAACGTGATGGTGGTCTGCCGCCACTGCAAGAAGCCGACGCGCGTGGGTCACATGATGCAGGACGGGCGTCGAGCGCGGCGCTGCGTCCGCTGCGGCCAGGCGCTCTGACCAGTGGGGCGCACGGGTCACTGGGATCACCCGCCGTCGGGGCGGGCCGGTTGTGGGGCATGGGCCGCGGAGTGAAGAGGGGTGCCGTGATGGCGACGCTCGCGGAGAGGTACCGTCAAGAAGTGGTCTCGGCGTTGACCAAGCGGTTCCACTACCGGAACACCCTGGAGGTGCCCAGGGTGGTCAAGGTCGTCCTGAACATGGGCGTCGGCGATGCGCTCCAGAACGAGAAGTTGCTCGACTCTGCGGTGGCCGAGTTGCGCGTGATCAGCGGGCAGCAGCCGGTCGTCACGCGGGCCCGCCGCTCGATCGCCTCCTTCAAATTACGTCAGGGCGACAAGATCGGCGCGATGGTTACACTGCGCGGTGCGCGTATGTACGAGTTCCTTGAGCGTCTCTTTTTTCTGGCGCTACCAAGGGTGCGCGACTTCCGCGGCGTCTCGCCGGACAGCTTCGACGGCCGAGGCAACTACACCATGGGACTACGCGAACAGCTGATCTTTCCGGAAATTGAGTATGACCAGGTCCAGAAGGTGCGCGGGCTGGACCTGAGCATCGTCACTACCGCACCGACGGACGAGGAGGCGCGCGAGTTGCTCCGCCTCCTGGGTATGCCGTTCCGGGCGGCTTCCTGAGCCGGCGGGAAGGGGGGACGCGTGTGGCTACCAAGAATGATCTGACGCGCATGAGCCACCAGCCCAAGTATCGCGTGCGCCTGCGGTTGCGCTGCCGCCGCTGCGGACGGCCGCGTGGTTACATCCGCAAGTTCGGCCTTTGCCGCCTCTGCTTCCGGCAGATGGCCCACGAGGGCCTGATTCCCGGCGTGCGCAAGGCGAGCTGGTAGGTGGGCGTTGCGCCCGTGTGGCCGCCGCGGGATCCGAGGCGGCCGTGTCGCGAAAGGGGGCAGCGTGATCAGCATGACCGATCCGATTGCCGATATGCTAACGCGGATCCGCAACGCGAACGTCGTACGTAGGCGCCAGGTCGATGTGCCGGGCTCTCGGGTGAAGCGCGCCATCGCGCAGATCTTGCGCGAGGAGGGTTTCATCGAGAATGTCCAGTGGCTGGACGAGGCGGGGCGGCGTACGCTGCGCCTGACGCTCAAGTACGGGCCAGAGCGCCGGCGGGTCATCACGGGTCTACGTCGCGTCTCGCGCCCAGGGCTCCGGGTCTACACGGGTAAGGTGGCCCTACCACGGGTTCTTGGTGGTCTCGGGATCGCGATCGTCTCGACGTCGCGCGGGCTGATGACCGACCGGAAGGCACGGCGCGAGGGCGTCGGCGGCGAGGTTCTCTGCTACGTCTGGTGAGCCGTCCGTAGGGCAGCGCCGTCGCTCGCGCTGACGCGGCCCGTTGCCGGTTAGGATGGCTGCGGGTGGGCAGGCCGGGCGGTCCGATCCGCCCTCGTGCGGGATCGCGCGGTTCTGGACGTCCGAGAGCAACGGTCGTATACTGAGATTTCGCGCCGCCCCTGCAATACCCCCGCGCGGTGAGTGCGGGCGACAGGGCTGGCTTGGCACGGCCTGCCGCTCTCGTGGGTAGGACCACTGCCGGGCGCGGGGCCGGGCGCCGAGCGGAACGGGGTGTGAGGGCCGTGTCGAGGGTGGGCAGGCAGCCGATCGACCTGCCGGACGGCGTGGAGCTACAGGTCGACGGCGACCGGGTGATGGTGGGTGGCCCGCGGGGCCGTTTGGAGCATCGCCTGCCGCGCGGCATCGCCATCGAGCGCGACGGGCGGCGGGTCGCGGTCAGCCGGCACGGGGACGCGCGCCAGGTGCGGGCGTTGCACGGCCTGTCGCGGACGCTGGTCGCCAACATGGTGACTGGAGTGACGCAAGGGTTTAGCAAGTCGTTGGACTTGGTGGGCACCGGCTATCGCGCGGCGAAGAACGGCCGGAAGTTGGTGCTCACGGTCGGTTTTTCGCACCCGGTGGAGGTGGAACCGCCGACCGGGCTGGAAATCGACGTGCCGGTCGTGACCAACGTGGTGGTCCGCGGAATCGACAAACAGGCGGTAGGGCAGCTCGCTGCCGACATTCGGGCGGTGCGCCCGCCGTCTTCGTATGGTGAAGGCAAGGGCATCCGATACACCGGCGAGCGCGTTCGCTTGAAGCAGGGCAAGACCGGCAAGTAGGCGCGCCAGGCGCGCGGGCCCGGACGCGTGGGGAAAGGGTGTTGCGTGGTGAGCGATCGCAGACTGCTCCGGCTGCGCCGGCACCGCCGCGTGCGCCGTAAGGTGGCGGGAACGGCCGAGCGTCCGCGACTGAACGTGTTTCGCAGCAACAAGCACATCTATGCCCAAGTCATCGATGACGTCGCCGGGGTTACCCTGGCGAGCGCGTCGACGCTCGACCGCGATGTACGGCCACGCGTGCAGGCCCCGGGCACGGTGGCGGCGGCGCGCCAAGTGGGAGAGGCCGTGGCACAGCGGGCGCTGGCGCGGGGTGTGCAACGCGTCGTGTTCGACCGCGGCGGTTACGTCTATCACGGCCGCGTGCGGGCGCTGGCGGAAGCGGCGCGGGGCGCGGGCCTGGACTTCTGAGGACCGAGGCGCTTGCCGCGCAGAGTGCCTGGACGCGCCGTGCGGCGTGAGCGTACGCCTCAGGACCGGGACCGCGCGAGGGTCAGGGCGGCGCGGCTCCGGGTCGAGCCGGGTCCCGCTGCGTACGGCCGTGCGACGCGGGGGTAGCAGAGCGGGAGGTGGCGACGATCCCCAGGGCGGCGGACCGGGAGTTTCAGGAGCGCGTGATTCGCATCAATCGCGTCTCCAAGGTGGTTAAGGGCGGACGGCGCCTGAGCTTCAGCGTGTTGGTCGTCCTGGGCGATGGCAACGGCCGCGTGGGCGCCGGGCTCGGCAAGGCTGCCGTGCCCGCGGACGCCATCCCCAAGGGCATCGCCGCGGCGCGCAAGGCGCTTATCGAGGTGCCGCGCGTCGGCACGACCATTCCGCACGCCGTGGTGGGGCAGTTCAGCGCGGGACGGGTGTTGCTGAAGCCCGCGTCCCCTGGCACGGGGCTCATCGCCGGGCATGGCGTGCGCGAGGTTCTGGAACTCGCTGGCGTGCGAGATGTGTTGGCGAAGTCCCTCGGTACATCCAACGCCAACAACGTGGTCTACGCGACGCTGGAGGCGCTGCGCTCGTTGCAGCGAGCCGAGGAGGTCGCGCGGCTGCGGGGCAAGACCGTCGAGGAGTTGCGCGCCTAGGGGCCTGTCCGAGCGGCGGGCGGCAGGACGTCGGCCCGCCGATGGGCCCCCCAGTTAGCGGGCGGGCGAAGGGCTGGCGCTGATTGCGCGTTGGAGGGAACGTCATGGCCGACGTCGGGTTGCAGTCGCTGAGGCCTGGGGCGCCGGCTCAGCGCAGGAAGCGCGTGGGCCGCGGGAGCGGATCGGGCCACGGCAAGACCTCAGGCAAGGGTCACAAGGGCCAGAAGGCACGGTCGGGTGGGACGAAGGGCCCCCGCTTTGAGGGTGGCCAGATGCCGATCCAGATGCGGGTGCCCAAGCGCGGCTTCACCAACGCCCCGTTTCGCGTGCGCTTTGAGGTCGTCAACCTGCAGCAACTGGCCGATTGGCCCCCCGAAACGCCGGTGACGGCGGCGAATCTGGCCGATAGGCGGCTTGTGCAGTCGGCGGGCGCCCGGGTAAAGCTGCTCGGCCGGGGTGAAGTGGACAGGGCGCTGGACGTGGATGTGGCGGCCATCTCGGCGAGCGCGCGGGCCAAGATTGAGGCTGCAGGTGGCCGGGTGGCGGCGGTGCCCTCTGGCCAGTCCGGGTAAGACCTTGGTCACGTCGGAGGAGGTACGGCGGGGCATCTGGGAACCGCCGGCCCTCTGGCAGGCTGAGAAGCGCTGCCCGTTCGGGCGGAGGGGCAGCGGACAGAGCGGGCGCGGGCGCCCCGCCGCGTAGCGGCACCGCCCGTTCCTCCCAGGTGCGACTAGGGTTCCTTGCTTGGCGAGGGCAGAGGGGGCGAGCGGGGCGCCCGCGTCGCCAGGATCCGGCGGGAGGGTGTTGGCCCTTGGCGGCACAGCTTGCCAGCGGCATGGGCAAGGCGCTTCAGCTCGGTGACCTGCGCCAGCGCATCCTCTACACGCTGGCCATGCTTGCGGTATTCCTGGTGGGCGCGCACATTCCGGTGCCGGGCATCAACGCCGCGGCGCTGAAACATCTCTTCCAAACCGGTACGATCTTTGGTCTGCTTAACCTGTTCGCTGGTGGAGCGCTGACGCTCTTCGCCGTCTTCGCCATGAGTGTGACTCCCTATATCGATGCGTCGATCATCATGCAGCTCCTGACCCTCGTGGTGCCCCAGGTGGAGGAGTGGTCCAAGGAGGGCGCCGAGGGCCAGCAGCACATCAACCAGTGGACGCGTTACGGTACGGTGATCCTCGGTGTGGTGCAGTCGTTCGCTCTCGCGATCTACCTGCAGGATAACCATGCGTTGCTGCATCCAGGAGTTCTCTCGATCGCCACGGTGATGGTGATCCTTACGGCAGGCACGGTGTTCCTGATGTGGGTTGGAGAGCAGATGACGGAATACGGTATCGGCAACGGGATCTCCATTCTGATCTTTGCCGGTATCGTGGCGCGCCTACCTCAGGGTATCTCCACCTTGTATACGTACTTGGTGACGGGTAGGATTAATTGGTTCAACATTCTGGTGCTCATGGTGCTTGCGTTCGTCATCACAGCGGCGGTGGTGGCGGTGACGCAGGCGGCACGACGCATCCCGGTCCAGTACGCCAAGCGGGTCGTGGGCCGCCGCATGGTGGGCGGAGCGTCTACCTACATCCCACTGCGCGTCAACCAGGCGGGTGTGATTCCGGTCATCTTCGCGGCTTCGGTACTGACTGTTCCCTTGACCCTGGCTCAGTTTCTCGGCACGAATAAGTTTCTTTCCGGCGTAGTGGGCTTCGTTAGTTTCGGTAGTGTTCCCTATGAACTCATCTACGCTGCCCTGATCATCGCCTTTACGTTCTTTTACACCTCGATTATTTGGAATCCCATGGATGTCGCGGACAATATCAGGAAATACGGCGGGTTCATTCCCGGTTTTCGTCCAGGGCGCCCCACCGCCGACCATCTCTCCCGCGTACTGGAACGTATCACGGTGATCGGCGCGATCTTTCTGGCGGTGATCTGTGTCATACCCGTGGTCTTCGCCGGCGCCACCAATGTGCCCAACCTGTTCTTCGGGGGAACCGCCCTCCTCATCGTTGTCGGGGTGGCCCTGGACACGATGATGCAGATCGAGGGGCAGTTGTTGATGCGGCACTACCAGGGATTCATCCGCTAGGCGCATGGCGCGAGAGGCTGATCGTCGGTTGCCCGGCGACCGACGCCCGCGCATGTCACGTGCTCCGCTGCGGCCGGGGCTGTTCCAAGCGCATGGGAGGTGCGTGGGACGTTGCGGATCCTTTTGCTGGGTCCACCCGGAGCGGGCAAGGGCACACAGGCAGCACGGTTGGCCGCTTCGGCCCGTATCGCGCACGTGGCGACCGGTGACATGTTCCGGCAGGCCGTGGCCGCGGGATCGGATCTGGGCGCGCGAGTCCGGGATGTGATGGAGCGAGGCGCGCTTGTGCCTGACGACCTGACGGTGGCGGTCGTGCGCCAACGCCTCGGCGCGGGGGATTGCGGGCCTGGATTCGTCCTGGACGGCTTCCCCCGGACCCTCCCACAGGCAGAGGCGCTGGACGGACTGCTGACCGAAATGGAGCGACCTCTGGACGCCGCGATCGCGTTGGAGGTTCCTGAGGCGGTGGTGCTTCGGCGCCTCGCCGGGCGTAGGGTATGCCCGCGCTGTGGGGCGACCTACCACGTGGACACCGATCCGCCAGGAGAGGGCGGGGTGTGTCGTTGCTGTGGTGAGGTCGTGGCGCAGCGGGGTGATGACCAAGAGGAGACGCAGCGCAGACGCCTGGAAGTGTATCAGCGCGACACCGCGCCGCTACTCGGTTACTACGCGGCTCAGGGCAGGCTGGTGGCGGTGGGCGGCGACGGACCAGTAGACGTGGTCGCGGGCGCCGTGCTCCGCGCGGCCCTCGGGAGGCAGGGCCGTTGAGGCGGCCTGTGGACGGCGGCGGGGCTCGGTCGGCGGCCGACGGTGGCGCGGCCCCACCCCGTGGCATCGTCGTCCGTTCGGCGAGGGAAATCGAGCAGCTGCGCGAGGCGGGCCGGATCGTGGCGGCCGTGCTGGATGCGCTGGGGGGGGCGGTCGAGCCCGGGATCGAGACGCGAGATCTCGACGCGCTGGCCGAGCGGTTGATCCGCGCCGCGGGTGCCGTGCCGACCTTCAAGGGATATCACGGCTTCCCCGGGTCCATCTGTGTCTCCGTGAACGAAGCAGTGGTCCATGGTGTCCCCGGCGCACGGCGCCTGCGACCAGGGGACATCGTCAGTTGCGACGTCGGCGCTACGCTTGGGGGCTACATTGGGGACGGCGCCGGGACGTTCACCGTACCGCCGGTGTCAGCGGAGTCGGGGCGGCTGTTGGACGTGACGCGCCGGGCGCTGGCGGCGGGGATCCGGGCGGCGATGCCCGGCGCTCGCGTGGGAGACATCTCCCACGCGGTGCAGACCGTGGTCGAGTCCGAGGGGTTTTCCGTGGTGCGCCGCTATTGCGGCCACGGGGTCGGCACGAGCATGCACGAGGAACCGCAGGTGCCCAACTACGGAGAGGCCGGCCAGGGGCCGTTGTTGCGGACGGGCATGGTGCTCGCCATCGAACCGATGGTGAACGCCGGCGGCGACGACGTGCGGGTGCTGCGGGACCGGTGGACCGTGGTCACTCGCGATGGGCGTCCCTCCGCCCACTTCGAGCACACGGTCGCCATCCGCGAGGCCGGTCCCGAGATTCTCACCGCGCCCTGAACGGATCAGTCGGCGCGCTCGGACGTGAATGGGGCGGGAAGGGACCGCTGCGGCGGTCGGAGCCAGGTTACCCCCCCCGTCGGTTTGACTGGTGTACATCTCGGTGCGGACGTGTATACTAGAAAGTTGGACGCTCTTTTGCCGGCCCTTCGGAGCCGGGGCGCGGTGACGGAAGGCAATTGGAAGGGCCTGGGCGGCATCCGACGGCGCACCGCGAGGAGGAAGGCGTGGACACCGTTCCCCGCTTGGGACAATTGGTCTACTCCAAGGCCGGGCGCGACCGTGGGCGGCCTATGGTGGTCGTGGGCGTCCAGGACAGCCGGCACGTACTGGTCTCAGACGGCGGTCTGCGTCCCGCCGCTCGCCCGAAGCGGAAAAACATCCGCCACCTTGCGGCCGCCGCGGCGGTCCTGGCCGATATCGCCGCAGGGCGACAGGTCCGGGATGAGGCCGTGCGCGCGTGGTTGCTGGAGGTGGCCGGACCGGAGGGGGAACAGGCGTGAGGGCGAAGCGCCCGGTCGCGACGACGGCTGCGCCGCCGCGGCCGGCGAGCAAGGACGCCGTCGAGGTCGAGGGTACGGTGGTCGAGCCGCTGCCAAATAGCATGTTTCGTGTCGAGTTGGACAACGGGCATCGGGTGATGGCGCACATTTGCGGCAAGATGCGGCGCAACGGGGTGTACATCCGCATCCTGCGTGGCGACCGGGTCACGGTGGAGTTGTCGCCGTATGACCTGACGCGGGGCCGGATCACGTACCGGCACCGCGGGTAGGGATCGGATCGCGCGGGCGCCCCCGGAGGTGAGATGGTTGAAGGTGCGGCCTTCCGTGAAACGCATCTGTGAGAAGTGTAAGATCGTGCGGCGGCACGGGCGTGTGCTGGTCATCTGCGAGAACCCGAAGCACAAGCAGGCCCAGGGCTGACGCGGGTTGTGGCCTCGCGGCCGGCGCGGGCCGGGGGTCCGGGGGGAGGATGGTACGATTGGCACGCATCGCTGGCGTCGATCTGCCGAGGGAAAAGCGGGTCGAGGCCGCGCTCCCGAACATTCACGGCGTGGGCTGGACGACGTCGCGCCAGATTCTGGCCAAAGCGCAGGTGGACCCCGCGACGCGCGTGCGCGACCTGACTGAGGAGGATGTCGCCCGCCTGCGTGAGGTTATCGACCGCGATTATAAGGTTGAGGGCGATCTGCGGGCCGAGGTGCAGCGCAACATCAAGCGCCTGATCGAGATCGGCAGCTACCGCGGCCTGCGCCATCGCCGGGGCCTGCCGGTGCGAGGCCAGCGCACCAAGACCAACGCGCGCTCGCGCAAAGGGCCGCGGCGCACGGTGGGCGTGAAGCGCGGCAAGCGCTAGGGGACCGCTTTCACCCCCCCGCGCGTGCGCGCGGTGGCTGCCGCGTGGGGACGGGGAGCAGGGGTGGGACCGCCGCGGGGAGGAGAGCCGGAATGCCGAGGGAGCAGCAGAAGAAGCGGCTCAAGCGCAGGGAACGCAAGAACGTCGAACGGGGCGTTGCCCACATCCGTTCGTCATTCAATAACACGCTGATCACGATCACCGATCCCCAGGGCAATGCCCTGGCTTGGGGAACGGCCGGTACCGAGGGGTTCAAGGGCAGCAAGAAGGGTACGCCCTTTGCCGCGCAGATGGCTGCGGAGAAGGCCGGGCGTACCGCGATGGAGCACGGTATGCGTGAGTTAGAGGTGTTCGTGAAGGGGCCTGGGCCCGGACGTGAGGCGGCGATCCGCGCCCTCCAGTCCGTCGGGCTCGATGTCACGCAGATTCGGGATATGACCCCAATCCCGCACAACGGCTGCCGGCCGCCGAAGCGGCGGCGCGTCTGATTGCCGCGCAGCGCTCTGGTTCGCGGGACCGGCGGCGGGGAGGTGCCCGGGCGGCCCGCGTGCCTGCGCGCAGCAGGCGCCGGGTGAGGCGGCCGGGGGACCCCCGCGCCTGCGACAAGCCGGGAGGTCCGCTGCGCGCCCGGCCCCACGGTGCGGGTGGGGACGTGCGCCGCGTCGATCGCAGCGGTGTGACGAGGGGAGCGGTGAGGAGTTGTCCGGTCAGATGGGGCCCGTTTGCCGGCTGTGCCGGCGGGAAGGTATGAAACTGTTCCTTAAGGGACACCGTTGCTATAGCCCCAAGTGTCCCATCGAGCGTCACCGTATGCCGCCAGGGCAGCACGGCGACAAGCGCCCTCGGCGCAGCAGCGACTTCCGGCCGTACCTGCGGGAAAAGCAGAAGGTGCGCCGGATTTACGGAATGGGTGAGGGACAGTTCCGCCGCTACTTCCGTGTGGCGACCAAGTCCAAGGGCGTGACGGGAGAGGCCCTGCTGCGCCTGCTGGAGCGCCGGCTGGACAACGTCGTGTTTCGCCTCGGCTTCGCCTCGTCCCGGCCGGAGGCGCGGCAGTTGGTGACGCACGGCCACTTCCTGGTCAACGAGCGGCGGGTGAACGTGCCCTCGTTTCTTGTGCGGGAGGGTGACGTGGTCGGCGTGCGGCAGCGGAGCCGCGCCCTGCCGTTGCTCAGGCGACGGCTGGAGGAAGCCGAGTCGCGGACCGTTCCGGACTGGCTGGTGCGGGACCTGGCGGGCGCGCAGGGCACGGTGGCGCGGTTGCCTGAGCGCGAACAGCTCGATATGAGCGTCAACGAACGTCTCATCGTCGAGTACTACTCGCGCTGACGGGCGGGGCACGTTCCGAGGTGTCCCCCCCGGGTGGCGTCCCGGCCGGCCTGCCGGGCTTCGGCAGAAGGTCGGCGGCGCAGAGGCAAGGGTCGAGGAGGGAGGCGGGAACATGTCGTTGCCGGCCGCGACGGTCATGAACGGGGTCGCCACGGGGAGGGGTCGCTCGTCGATGCTTGAGATGGAAAAGCCTACCATCGACTGCGTCGAGCGCGACCCGGACGGGACCCACGCGAAGTTCGTCGTCGAGCCCTTGGAGCGTGGGTACGGCACTACGATGGGCAATTCCCTGCGACGGGTTCTGCTGTCGTCGTTGCCTGGCGCCGCTGTGACCTCGGTGCGCATCGACGGCGTGCTGCACGAGTTCTCGACCGTCCCAGGCGTGCGCGAGGACGTGACCGATATCATCCTCAACCTCAAGCAGCTCTGTATGGCCATCCATTCAGAAGAACCGCAGGTGCTGCGCATCGAGGCGGAGGGAGAGGGGTCGGTTACCGCCGGGGACATCAAGCACGGGCCAGACGTCGAGATCGTCAACGGCGACCTGCACATCGCGCAACTCGACCGCAATGGCCGTTTGGTGATGGAGATGACCGCGGAGCGCGGCCGCGGCTATCATAGCGCGGACCTGAACAAGCACCCGGACCAGGCGATTGGCATGGTGCCGGTGGACTCCATCTTCACCCCCGTACGGCGCGTGAACTTTACTGTGGAGAACACGCGAGTGGGTCAGGTGACCAATTTCGACAGGCTGACCCTCGAGGTCTGGACGAACGGGACGGTACGGCCGGAGGAAGCCGTGAGCATGGGCGCGCGCATCCTGACAGAGCACCTCGGACTGTTCACGGGGCTGATCGATGGCGGCACGGGCAGCGAGGTGTTGGCGGAGAAACCGGAGGACGAGCGCGCGCGGTTGCTGGAGCGCTCGATCGAGGACCTCGACCTGTCCGTACGCTCATTCAACTGCCTCAAGCGAGCCGGCATTAACACCATTGGCGAGTTGGCTTCACGCACGGCCGAGGACATGATGCGTGTCCGAAATCTGGGCCGGAAGTCGCTGGAAGAGGTTGAGGAGAAGCTGCAGGGCCTCGGGTTGTCGCTGAAAACAGTCGAGGAGTAGGTCGCGAAGGCCAGTGGCGATCCGTTCGACGGCCCTGGGGTGGGGCCACGCGCGGCGTCATGGCGGGTCGCATGGGGCGGCGGCCCGCCGTGGCCGCGTCAGGCGGGCGGTTTTGCTCGGGGCCGAGGAGAGCACGGGCGGGAGGGGCGACCGATGGGATATCGCAAGCTGGGGCGACGCTCGGATCACCGGCGCAGCCTGATGCGCAACCTGGTGACATCGACGCTGCGCCACGAGAAGGTCACTACGACGGTGACGAAGGCCAAAGAGTTGCGTGGCCCGTTGGAACACATGATTACCCTCGGTAAGCGTGGCGACCTGCACGCCCGTCGCCAGGCCCTGGCTTACGTACTCGACGAGGATGTCGTGTCGAAGCTCTTCGACACGCTGGCGGTCCGTTACGAAGGACGGGCCGGGGGCTATACACGTATCACGCGCGTCGGCGTACGGCGCGGGGACGCGGCTCCGCTTTGTGTGATCGAGTTGGTGTGACGAAGCACGGGGCATGTTCCCGCCAGCGTCCAGCGTCACCTGCACCGGGGGGATGGGGGACGGTGGCGGTGCGCGCGGGCGGGAAAGGCCCGGCGTCCCGCGGGAGGCGGCCATCGGTGTGACGCCGGCGCTGCTGGAACTTTCGGCGGTCCGCGCCCGGTACGGCGGGACGGCCGGGGGGGCGAGCGTGCCCCGGGGCCTCGACGGGGTCGATCTCACGGCTCAAGCCGGGGAACTGATCGCCATCGTCGGCGCCAACGGGTCTGGGAAGTCGACGCTGCTTCGGGTGATCGCCGGCCTGGTGCGGATCGAGGGCGGTTCGGTGCGCATCGCGGGGAGCGACCTCGCCACGCACCCCGACGCACGTCGGCTCGTGGGCATCCTCCTGCAGGATCCAGACGACCAATTGATCGCCTCACGGCTCGAAGATGATGTCGCCTTTGGGCCCGAGGCCCTCGGGTTACCCTCGGCCGAGATCGCGGCGCGCGTCGAGCAGGCGCTTGGCGCCGTGGGCTTGGGGGACCGAGCCTCCCGGTCCCCGCGGGATCTCTCGGGCGGCGAGCGCCAACGCGCTGCCCTCGCTGGCGTCTTGGCCTGCCGCCCCCGTTGCCTATGCCTCGACGAGCCGACCGCGCACCTTGACCCGGTGGCGGCTGCCGCGATGCGAGCGACCATCGGTCGCCTGCGCGCGGATGGGCACCTTGTACTCTTCAGCACCCACGACATGAGCGAGGCGGTTCATGCCGACCGCGTGGTCGTCTTGCAGGCAGGCAGGGTGGCCGCGGATGGCCCGCCCTCCCGGGTGGTCGGCGAGTCGGCGCACCTGCGCGCATGGGGCCTTGAACCTCCACCCGCTGTGGTGGTCGCGGCGCGATTGGCGTGGGACGTGCGGATGCGTGGTCCCCGGCCGCTGACGCTACGCGCGTTGGCCGCCGAGGTGTCAGCGTTGGCCGCGGTGCAGGCGCGGTACCGCCTCGCACGCCCGGTCGGTCAGGTTCCGCCGCCGGGCCCCACGGGGGGCGGCGGCGCCGAGGCGTGCGAGTCCGGGCCGCCGGCAACGGCGGCCCGGCGGGAGGATCCTCCGCCGGTCGACGGTGGTCTGATCCTATGCGGTGTCCATATGGCGCGTGAACATCGATTCGGTTCTGGGCGGGAAGCCCCGATTCTCGACCGGTTTTGGTTGCGCGTGGCGCCGGGCCGCTGCCTCTGCCTGCTCGGCCGAGGGGGGGCCGGCAAAACGACGGCGACGCGGATCGCGGCCGGCCTGCTGGCAGCGGACCGGGGAAGCCTCACTGTGGACGGCGTGGCGGTTTCCTGGCCTCTGGCGGGGCGGCGCGGGATGCCCATCGCCGTGCGGAGCCGGGTCGGTGTGGTCTTCCAGCGGCCAGAGGATCAGTTCTTTGGTGAGACCGTATGGGAGGAGGTCGCCTTCGGACCCCGTCAGCGTGCGTGGTCCGCTGCGGCCGTGCGGTCGGCGGTCGCATCCGCCTGCTCGGCGGTGGGCCTTCCCTCGGCGCTGTGGGACCGGTCTCCGTTCTCGCTGTCTGGCGGCGAGAAACGCCGTGTGGCCGTGGCCGGGATCCTGGCCTGCGCCCCTCGGTATCTGATCTTGGATGAACCCACGGCGGGTCTGGACGCCGCCGGGCGCGCCTCAATCCGGGCTGTACTCGCGGGCCTCCGCGACGCCGGCCATGGCGTGCTGCTGGTGACACACCGCATGGAAGACGCCGCGGCCCTCGCGGACGACGTGGTGGTCGTCGATGGCGGGCGCGTGGTGGCGAGCGGAGGAGCCCGATCCGTCCTCTCTGAGACGCGACTCTCCACCTGGGGCCTGGAGCCCCCGCCAGCGGTGGCGCTCCAGTGGGAGCTTCACGGCCAGTGCGCCAAGGGGCGCGGCGCTCCGGCGGAGTGGGAGGGGGCGCTGACGGCGGCGGAGGCCGCTGACGCCCTGGCCCGTGCCGGGGTAACGTTTGCCCCCGATCCTCGGACCGGTTGCACCGACGGTGGTGGGTGCGGATGAACCGGGTCGTGTTCGGACAATTCCTGCCCGGTGACAGCGTTCTGCACCGCTTGGACCCGAGGACCAAGCTGATGGGGCTTCTGGTCTACGCGGTCCTGCTCTGGGGGGGGCGTGGTTGGTGGAGCACCGGGGCGTGTGCCGCCTTCACGGCCGCCTGCGTGCTGGCCGCTCGCCCCCCGCTGCGCGCCCTCTGGCGCGGGCTGGCCCCGATCAATGCGTTGGTGGCGCTGACGCTGGTCGCGGACGGCCTGCTTGCGCCGGCCCCCGCCGGCGCGGCCGTGTCCTGGGTGTTCGCCCGGGCGCACGGGCTCGCGGGGGGGCTTGCCCCCGCGGCCCATTTGTGGCTGCTGGCCTGGCAATCCACGCTCACGACCCTGACGACGGATCCGTACGACTTGGTGGATACGGCGGGGCGGTTGTGCGCGCCGCTGGCTCGCCTGGGCGTGCCGGTGTCCGATGGGGTGCTCATGGCGACGGTGGCCCTGCGCTTTATCCCGATGCTGGCCGAGGAGGCGCAGCGCATCTCCCAGGCGCAGGCGGCGCGGGGGGTTGATGGCCGGGGCGGTCTTGGTCGGCGCTGGGTTGCGCTGACCGCGCTGCTGTCGCCGTTGCTCGTCGGCATCCTGCGTAGGAGTGACGAGTTGGCGCTGGCGCTGGAGGCTCGCGGCTGGGGTGGTGCGCGGCGGACGCGCTGGCGCGCCACGCGTTGGGGCGCCGAGGACGGCTGGGCGCTGTCCTTGATCGCCGCCTTGGCGGCATGCATCGCCCTCGCGTCGCTGCGCGCGGGCTGAGGACCGGAGGATCCGCGTCCCCGCGGCGGGGCTGCGTCGACTCAGACGGCGGTGGCGGGCTGCGCGCCACCGTAAACGAGGCCCCGCCATCGGGCCCTGGCGCCGCAAGAAGGGGGGAAGAGCGTGGATCCTGAGGCCCCGCGCCATGTGGCGCTGATCGTGTCCTACCACGGCGGGGCGTACAGCGGGTTCCAGCACCAGCCCGGTCGCGACACGATCCAGGGACGTCTGGAACGAGCCTTGTCCGACTTGGCCGGGGAACCCGTCGCCATACGGGCAGCCGGGCGGACCGACGCCGGTGTGCACGCGGCCGGGCAGGTCGTCGACGCCTGGTTGCCGCCGTCCGTGCGTGCGGGCGTGACCCGCCTACCGCTCGCGCTGGCGGCGAGGCTGCCCGCCGACATCGCCGTGGCGGGGGCCTGGGGCGTGGGGCCCACCTTTCACGCCCGCTTCTCTGCGGCTGGCAAACGGTACCGGTATCTGATCTGGCGCCCGGGGACGGCCTCCCCGTTTTGGCGCCCGTTCGCTTGGCACTACAAGGGGCCCCTGGACGTCGCCGCCATGGCCGCCGCGGCCCGCCTGCTTGAGGGGCGCCGGGACTTGACGGCCTTCGCCGGTGCCGCGCGCGCCGTTAAGGACGCAACGCGCACCGTGCGCTCCTGCCGTGTCTATGCGTCCGGACCGTGGGTGGCCCTGGACGTGGAAGCCGACGGCTTCCTCTACCGTATGGTGCGGTCGATGGCCGGTACCCTCTGGCGTGTGGGCACGGGAGCCCTAACCGCCTGCGAAATGGACCGACTGGTCGCGCAGCGCCGCAGGGACCAGGCCGGACCGTCGCTGCCGCCCCATGGCCTCTGTCTGTTGCGCGTCCGCTACCCGCCGGAACACGGGTTGCCGCTTCCCGGGGACGCGGCTTGGCCGGGGGCGCCAGGACCGGCCTGCCCCGCGGATCCCTTCCTTGACGCGCACCAAGCGGATCAGTAAACTAGCAGGGCGTTTCCGCCTTGGGGAGTGACACGGTGCAGACGACCTATTCCGCCCGAGCCGCCGACATCCAGCGGCAGTGGCACATCGTTGACGCGGACGGCGTGGTGCTCGGGCGCTTGGCCACGCGTTTGGCCATGGTCCTGTCAGGGAAGCACCGGCCCATGTACACGCCGCACCTTGACACGGGCGACTTCGTCGTGGTCATCAATGCGGCGAAGGTGCGGTTGACGGGGCGCAAGCTCCAGAACAAACGGCACTATTGGCATACCGGCTACATGAGCGGCCTCAAGAGCATTCCCTACAGCCAGTTTCTCGCCAAGGACCCTGAGGGCGTGATCCGCTGGGCCGTGCGCGGCATGTTGCCCAAGACTCCCATGGGTCGCGCCATGCTCAAGAAGCTGAAGGTATATCCGGGGCCGGCCCACCCACACGGCGGGCACGCGCCGGTGCCGCTAACCATCGAGGCCTAGCTGCGGCTCGCCGCCGCGCGGAGGGACGGACACTTGCCCACGATGAAGAAGGTTGCGCTGGCGTACTGGGGCACGGGGCGCCGCAAGGAGGCCGTCGCCAGAGTACGCTTGGTCCCGGGTCACGGGCGCGTGATCGTCAACGGGCGTCCCATGGAGGACTATTTCCCGCTCGCCTTCCTACAGGTTGCCCTTCGCCAGCCCCTTTCGCTGACGGGCACCGAGGACCAGTACGACGTTTACGTGCGCGTGGCGGGCGGGGGCGTGAGCGGCCAAGCGGGGGCAGTACGGCACGGCATCTCCCGTGCTCTCCTGCGTACGGAGGGCGAGCACCGGGCGGTTCTCAAGAAGGCCGGGTTGCTGACCCGTGATCCACGGGTTAAGGAGCGGCGCAAGTACGGCCTCAAGAAGGCGCGCAAGGCACCACAGTTCAGCAAGCGGTAGTCGGTCGCCCGGAAAGTGGGCTTTGGCGGCGCCCCGGTTGCCTGCGCCCACAGTACCATTCCCTTCCGGCTACAGCTGTGCTGGCGGGCGGCTGAGGTGATGTTTTGCCATCATGCTCTCGGGCCTCGGTCTGTTGTTGACCGGGCCCTTTCCTTTTTGCCTCTTGAGGCCCGGTGCCCCCGGCACATGCGGGCGGCGGCATCGGCACCCTCCTCGGCCCGCCTTAGCGCGAACGGCCACGGGCTGGCCTTGCCCGTGGCCCAGGGCACGCGCGCCATGTCGCCCGATGGCCCCGGAAGGCGTCACACCCGCCCTCTACTAGGTAGCGATGCTGGATCAGGCCCCTGGCATGCGTTGGCCGCACGGTGGCTGCCGCCCTGCTACACGGGGCCGGCGCGCGGGATCTGGTTGCCCCAGCCCATTGTGGCAGGCGGCGTGCCTGGGAGTAGCGCGGGCGGAGCGCGCGCGTTGCGACTCGAACAGCGGGGCCGGCGCCTGCGTCCGCCGCGGGGGGGGCCCCGCTGCGCGCACGCGGTGGCTGACGCCGTTCGTCCTTGGCCGCACGCCGCCGACGCCCGGCCAGACGGCCCCCGGGGCAGGAGGTCGCACGGGGAGCGGGGGGCTGGCAAGTATGGCAGGCGATTGTGGCAGCGAGAAGGGGTCAGTGGGGCTAGGATAGCGAGGTCGTCGCGGGGCGCGGGGCGCGGGG
>JAJZZC010000364.1 GCA_021797775.1 Bacillota bacterium | reverse complement strand
CTTGGCCCGGACCACCGCCGAGGTCGCGCGACTGCAGAAGGCGCGCGACCGGTAGGGCTCCCGGACCTACCGCACCACGCCGGAAGCCCGGCGTGTGTGAAGGAGGAGGACCGGATCATAGGCATGGGCCGCCGAGCGATCGGTTGCCGCGCCGTGGCGTGCGCTCAGCACACGCGCGCCGTCGGAATACCGCTGAGCGCTCCCAGCTTCACGATCTCGTCGGCGTGCGCGCCCAGGCCAAGGGCGACGTGGTGGGTCGGACCGTGGGCGCACCAGGCATCCATGAAGGCGGCCGGGCCAAGTGGGAATTGGATTCGGCTGTTGGTGTTGCCGATGCGCAGGATTGGACCGGGGAGGGATTCTCCCTCCGCCACCAGGAATTGGAGGCGCCCGTCGGCCGTCTGTGTGAGGCCCAGGATCGTCACCGGTCCCGTGCGGACACTGAACTCGACGGAGACCCCCCGCCCGGCCTTGCCGTGGTACAGACTCAACCCCTGCAGGACGGGGCGCCGGGCGGAGATCGCCAGGTGTGCGGGGCCGTCGTGTCCCATCAGCACGAATCCATCCACAAAATCCATGGCATAGATCTCGGTGTAGCTGCCACCGGCACCAAGCCGGTCCAGGACGGTCATCGCGACGCAGTTCTTCAGATCCCCTTCGCCGGAACACGGAATGCCGCGCGCCGTCAGGAGCGAGCCGCCCAGAATGAGGGCCGCGCCGAGGTGTTCGGTCAGGCCGCGGCCCCGATGGTAGTAAGGGCCCGTAAAATAATAAAGCAGGGACTCACTCTGCATGTTGCTGCGACCCACCCATGACACGCGGACGGATGATGTAGTTCCATGTGGGGTTGACGTCGGCTGGACGCTCAATGTTCAATGCGTTCATTTCTTCGTCGTCCACGCGCTTTCCGGTGACATAGGGATGCTCGTCCAGCTCACAGCGGACGCGGAGTCCAGTACTGGTAGTCGTCGCACTGATCAAGTTGACGATCACTTCGAGGCTGGTGAGGGGACGGGCCCGCCAGTTTAGGCTGACGGCGGACCAGAGGCGGTGCTCCACCTTATTCCATTTTGAGGTACCGGGCGGGAAGTGGCAAACGGTGATGGCCAGTCCCGTCTCATCACTGAACCGCTGAAGTTCGGTCTTCCACAAGCGGAGGCGAGAGCCGTTGCTGCCACCGCCGTCGGCCGTGATCAACAACTTGGTGGCATCGGAATAGGCCACTGAGCCCATGTCTCGCCACCAGCGCCGAATTGCTTCGACGGCGAACTCCGCGGTGTCATGATTGGTACCGACACTCACCCAGCCCTCGTTGCGTTGCGGATCATAGACCCCGTACGGGATGGCCTTGCCTTGGGCTGGGTCGATGAAGTCGTGAGCGTTGACCTCAAGCGGATCTTTGCTGGGCCGATACTCCCTGCCGCCGTTCTTATAATTGCCGACCATTTCCTTCTTTTTTGTGTCGACTGACACTACCGGCTGGCCCTCCGCCATAAACGCTGTACTTTGTTCGGCAATGTGCTGGAATTGGGCGTTGCGCTCCGGATGATCCTCCCCACGCTCGAAACGCTTCCGTGGCGCTTGCAGGCTATAACCGTTTCGCCGCAACAGATCGCCCACCGTCGGGGCGCTCACCGGCGTGCCCTTTTCAGTCAGGGTCTGGGCCAGGTGCCGCAAGCTCTTGGTGGTCCACAGCAATGGCGATTCCGGATCACCGCGAGTCTCCTCCGCGACCAACGCCAGCAAGGCCTGCTCGATCTCTGGGTGCACCTCAGTGATCGGCTTGCGTCCACCACCTGGCTCGCGCACCCGGTCGTCGTCCAGTGGACGTTCGCCACGCAGTTGCTGTACACCGATGCGCAGGGTGTCTGGCGCCAATCCGGTCACGGCCGCGACCACTCCCTGCCCACCGCGGGGTAAGGACAGTACCATCGCCGCACCCAACAGACGGCGGCCTTTCTCATCCAAGTGGTCACAGACAGTGGTATAGATCTCCCCATACCGGCGCTTATCCTCCTCCGAGAACCACACCGCGGTGTCCATACCGACATCTCCGTTCCCGCCCGCAGACTTTCTGCCGAGCCTACGCTGCGGAGATGTCGCTGTCCAGTCCTCTCGGCGGGCCGAACCCCAGGCTGCCCTCCTTACCGCAAAACGAGGGGCAATACTTTACTGCCTGCCGACTGCGATGTCCAGCCATATGCTGCCAATGCCTGGGTTGCTTTCTAACGGCTCCTAAAGGCCACCCCCTGGGCCGCGACGGCAAGCCCCCGGCCCCCCTGCGGCGGGGGGGATGGCGCCGGATCCACCTCCACAGCGTCCGTCCTCAGAAAGAGGAACAGATCCCCCAGAAACAGCGCATGCTCGCCGAACCCCCGCATGGACCCGATGAAGACCCCAAACAATTCCTCAAACGACAGAGCTCCCGCGGCCACGGTCACGTAGTTCCCCACCGACAGCTGACCGTGCAGGATGCGGTATGCGACCAGCACCATGCCACCTGCATAGGCCAGGCCCGACAAGAGGCTCCCCCCGGTGGCGGCCGCCCCGGTCCTGGCCTGCGCCGCCAGCACGTCCCGGGTCCGTGCCGTGCGCAAGGCCCGCCACCGACCGAGGAGATACTCCGCCGATCCGAACAGCCGGATCTCCGCCGCCGCCGCCCGGCCCGTGAGCAGGCCCTGCAGGTGCGCCCGGACGCGATCCGCCGTCGTGTGGGCCTGCTCCGCGCGGTAGACGGCGGACGCGACGCGCGTCTGCAACCACACGGCAGGGATACTTCCAACCGCCAGCAACGGCAGCAGCACGGGCTGGATCAGCGCGAGCACGATCCCGATAGACCCCAGCCACACCAGCAACTGCGCCAGGTCTGCCACGGCATAGATCAGCGTGTGCATGCGGCCATCCAGCCCGTCGCTGGCGCGTTGCAAACGATCAAAAAAGGACACTTCCTCGAAGCGTGCCAGCGGCACGGCGGCCGCACGCTCCAACAGCCGCCGCTTGAGGCGATACAGGCCGTGGTCCCCCAGGTGCTGCACGGCCAGGTTCTTGAAACTCCAGTAAAACTGCTCGACGAGGGACGATGACGCATACACACCGAGCCAGAGGGCCATCGCCCTGCCCCGGCCGTGGACAGCGGCGTCGACAAAGCCGCCCATCGCGGCCGCCATGGCACCGACGGGGGCATTGCCCACGACCAGCACCAGCATTAACCCGCCCGCGGCGCACGGGCTGGACCGGAACAACTCCCACGCGACCGCCACCATGTCCGACCACAACCGCGCGCCATGCCTCACGCATACCACCTCGCCTGCGCGCCAAACATCGCCGCATAGCGACCGCCCGCCCGCATCAGGGCCTCGTGGGAACCCTCTTCGATCAGACGGCCGCGCTCCAACACCAGGACGCGGTCTGCCAAGCGGCAGATGCCCAGGCGATGCGACACGAGCACCGCCGTCCGCCCGCGCGCCAAATCCGCGAAGCGCGTGAAGAGGGCCACCTCCGCGAGAGGGTCAAGGGCCGCGGTCGGCTCGTCGAGCACGAGCACCGCCGCTCGACGAAAGAAT
>JAJZZC010000363.1 GCA_021797775.1 Bacillota bacterium | reverse complement strand
TGGATGAGTGCCCGGGTTTTCGCCCGCTTGCGCTCCCTCAATCCCGGCCCCGTCCGCTGTGTCACGTCGTCCCCCCTCCGCCTGTCCCCAGTGTAATACGACGGGGCATCAGCGGCGGTCTCGGCGCACCGACGGCAGAAACCCCAGGGTGAGCAGCGTGGCGGCCGCAGCCAGGGCGAGCGCGAGCTCGAGCGCGTCGTCCATCCCCCACACGAACGCACGCTGAGCCGATGCCGCAAGCGTGCCGCTGCCAAGCCCCCGCGCCAGCGCCAGGGCCGCGAACACGCTCGTGCGAGCCCCGGCCGCGGCGGACGCCGTCAGGCCGGCTGTCACCAGATGCGCCCTGTAGCCGGAGCTGAGCGCGCTACCGAGGACCGAGGCGCCGAGGGCCGGCCCGAGCTTGATCACGGTCTGCAGGAGCGCCACGCCGACACCGCTCCGCTCCGCGGACAACTCGGCCACCACGGACGATGCGGTGGTGACGAAGCAGATACCGGCACCGAGCCCGGTCGCGAATGTCCAGGCGGCTGTGACGACGGCCGCCGTGTCCGTCGTGGTGTTGGTGCCGACCACGCCCGCCCCGGCGATCAGCAGGAAGCCTAGAGCGACCGTGCTCTTGGTGCCGACGCGGGCGGCGATGCGGTCGGCCGGCACGGCTCCCAGCACCAGGCCGGCAATCAGGGGGAGAAGCCGAACCCCCGCCGCCTCGGGCGTGAGGGCGCGCACCGCCTCGAAGTACTGCGGCAAGATGAACATCACGCCGAACAGGGCCATGGCACCGAAGGCGCTGAGCAGTACGCTCCAGGTAAAGCTTTGCGACGCGAACACCCCGAGATCGACGAGGGGCTCTGCCTGGCGTCGTCCGAGCCGGCGCTCCCACAGTCCAAAGATCGCCAGAAGGACTAAGCCAGCGCCGAAGGGCAGCAGGCAAGCGGCCGTGCCAAAGCCCTTCACACCGGCCTCGATGATGCCGTACATGAGCCCGCCCAGCGCCGCGCTCACTAGGCCAAGGCCCGCAACGTCCACGCGCGGCGCCCGCTCGGCTCGCGACTCGGGCACAAGCAGCAGGATAGCGACGAGGCTCATGAGAGCGACCGGTATATTCACGAGAAAGATCCAGCCCCACCACAGATGGGACAAGATCCAGCCGCCAATGATGGGCCCGAGCGGCAGTCCCAGGAAGTTCGCGGCGCCCCAGATGCCGATGGCACGCGGGCGCTCGACCTCGTCGAACAGCACGGTCACGAGTGACAGGGCGACGACGATCATGGCAGCGCCGGCGAGGCCCACCAGGATGCGGGCGACGATGAACAGGACCGCGCCGCTGCTATACGCGCAGGCGACCGAGCCCACGAGAAACCCGACCACGGCCCCGACCATGAGCCCCTTGCGGCCGTACCGGTCCGCAACCAACCCGGCCGGCAGCATGCCGACGACCATGGCGAGCGTGTACGCCGTCACAAACCACTGGAGCTGCGATTCGCTGGCCCGGAGCGCGCCCGCCAGGGTCGGCAGCGCCAGGGTCAAGACCGTGACGTCGAGCGTTACGGCCAAGATACCGAGTGCGATAGCGCCAAGCGCCCACCAGCGCCGCTGCAGAGCCTGCCGCATGCGCTTCACCTCCAGAGGCATTGTATGTCTTTTGCCACTGTCTGTCACGCGTCAGTATCTGCCTTGTTCGTGATCGCCGGCACCGTCGCAATTTGCGTCGCGCTAGGGATGGTGTGATTTTTGGGTGCGGAGATGGCCCTGGAGGGTCTGGGGAGAGGGTAGATGGCGGAAAGTACCGCCCAGCGGCCGTTTTGGCCCCCAAAAGGGGCGCATTCCCCCCCGTTGGGGGGCCCGATTTCGCGGATTAGACATACGTCTCCCTTGGGCGGAGGGGCGGCGGCGGTAGGACTGCGACCCGCGCCAGCTCCAGAATGTTGTACAGGGCGGCCACCAACCGCGCTTGCCCCAAGTTCTTGCGCAACCCCCAGTACCGTCCCTGCCGCCCCCCATGCCGACTCTGCTGGGCCTGCACATGTTCCACGTGACTCCGTAACCGGTAGTGCGCCTGCCACGCCGGGGTCGCCTGCGCGGCCCGCCGCGCCTGCAACGCCGCCTCGTCCGGGCGGATCGTCACCGAGCGCGGCCCCGGGGCCCGTTTCCCGGGCTGGGGCTCGCCCACACACTGCGCCCGCAGCGGGCACGCCGCACAGGTGGCGGCGGCCCACCGCGCCACCCGGACCCCATCGGCGCGCGGGCGGAGCATCCCATACGCCACCGTGGTGCCCTGCGGACACGTGAGGGTCTGGGCGGCCAGGTCCAGCGAAAACACTCCCTTGGGGAAGCGCCCGGCTTGGTTGGTCGCCGGCGGCACCGGCGCCACCACCGCCGTGTGCGGGGCCACGGCCGTCACGGCCGTCTGCACGGTCGTCGCCCCGTAGGCGGTGTCCCCCAGCACCTGGGCGGGGGCCGCCCCCGTGAGCGCCGCCCGTTCGACCACCAGATCGGGGAGCGGCGCCCCATCCGCCGCGTTGGCGGGCGTCACCGCCACCGCCGTGATGAGCCGGGCGCCGGCGGCCGGCGGCACGCTCTGCGTCAGTTGGTGACTCTTGTAGCCATCGACCTTGGTGGCCGTGGTCTTGCGTCCGTGGCGCATCGCCGGGTCCACCGTGGAGATGACCCGGTCTTCCGCCACCCGTTCGGCGATCCGCACCCCCACCCCCGCGGGGTCCGCTTCCGTGTCCTGGGTGGTCACCGTGGCCAGCAGCGCGACGGCCTGCTGCAGACTCGGCGACCCCACCCGGTCGCCCGTGTACCACGCCTGCACGACTGTGCTGTCGCCCACCAGCTGTTGCAGGAGCGCGTACCGGGCCGCCGCGTCGGCCCACGCGATTGCCGGCCGGCGCCGCTCCGCGTAGTCGGTCCGCTGCAGCGACGGGGCCACGATCCCCTCGGCCGCCGCCTGCCGCAGCACCGCCGCGATCGCCCGGCGGATCAAGGTCAGCGTCCCTTGGCGGGTCGCCGCGCCCGCCACCATGAAGCTGTCGACCAAGTCTTCGTCGGCCCCCAAGAGTCCCGCGTCCGCCGCCACCCGGAGCGTCTGCTGCAACAGCGCCCGATCGGTGTCGGTGGCCAGCACCCGACCCCGGTACTTGCACAGCGTGGACCGGTCGATCTGGATCTCGGGGCTACGCGACAGCCCCAAGGCAAACTTGACCCGGTCGTCGTAAAACGCCGCCTCGACCGCTTCGCGGTCCGACCACCCTTGGCGCAGGGCCAAGAGCAGCAGCGGAATCACGAACGACGGGGGAATCGAGGGCCGCCCGGTCTCGGCGTACCACGCCTGGTAGTCGGCGTCATGGATATGCGCGGTGGTCCACGCCCGGACCTGGGCCCACACCGACCCCGGGGGAATGCGTTTGTACCATTCATCGGTATCGGCGAACGCGGTCTGCGGCGTGCGGCGGCCTAACATGGGGGCACCTCCGTGATCCAGACTGATCCAATTATCCTGCATCCTGCGGCGCGACGCCACTCTGTGCGGGGTTTATCACACCATCCCTAGGGGTGGATCGGAAGACGGTG
>JAJZZC010000079.1 GCA_021797775.1 Bacillota bacterium | reverse complement strand
CACGCCGTCCGGCGTCTACCGCGCCGGGGCGGTGCGCGTCTTCGTCACCGCACTGCCCTTCGGCCTGGTGGCCAACGTCCCCGCGTGCCTGCTTCTCGGGCGCCCGCTCGGCGGGGCACCGGCCACGATTGCCGCCGCGGCCGGCGCGTGGTTGCTGCTCGCCCAGGGCGCGTGGTGGCTGGCCATCCGCCGCTACCGGGGAGGAAACGCATGAGCTGCGGCGATGTGACCATCGAGGCCCGGGACCTCTGCCGCACCTTTCGCACGGTCCTGCGTCAACCCGGCGCCCTGGGCTTTGCGCGGACCCTCCTCCGGCCGCGCTGGCGGGAGCACGTCGCCCTCGAGCACGTCGGCCTCGTCGCCCACCGCGGCGACGTGGTCGGGGTCCTCGGTCCCAACGGCGCAGGAAAGACGACCTTGGTCCGCATCCTCAGCGGCGTCCTCATGCCGACCGGTACCGGCGAGGGCGCAGACGTGCGCGTGCTGGGGGAGCGGCCGGCAGCCCTCCGCCCCGCCTTCGTGCGGCGGATCGGCCGCCTGGCGGGCAGGCGCAGCCAACTGGTGCCGGAGGCCAGCGCCCTTGAGAACTATCAACCTGAATCTCGCAGTGTCAGGCGGGCGCCGCTGTCCGAGAAGGACCCCGCGTGCGAGCGGGTGCGGTCGTGGCGAGGGGCTGGCCCCTGGGCGCCAAGGCGACGGGCAAACCCTTTGCGAAAATCAGGATCAACTATTGGCCGGCGTCTACGGGTTGGAGCGCAGCGCCTGGCGCGGCCGCGTGGCGGACCTCTCGCGCCGGCTTGCCGTCGTTCACCTGCTCGGGGTGCCACTTCGGCGGCTCTCCCTCGGCGAGCGGGCCAAACTCGAACTGATCGCGACGGTTCTCCATCGCCCCGAGGTGCTCTTTCTCGATGAGCCGACCCTGGGCCTGGACGCGGCTTCCCGGCGCGAGGTGCGCGCCTTCCTGCGTGAAGAGGCTTTGAACCTGAATCTCGCAATGGGGGTGGGCCCTGGACCCTGTCGCTGAGGCGGATGTCTTCCGTCGCTTCGCTGCTATGGCCGCTGGACGAACCGCCGTCTTGGTCAGTCATCGCTTGGGCTTCGCGCGTCTGTGCGACCGTGTGCTCGTCCTCCATTCCGGCCATCTGGTTGAGGAGGGTACCGACGATGACCTCGTCGCCGCCGGAGGCGAGTACGCGCGGATGTGGGCGACGCAGTCGCAGTGGTACGTGTAAGCTACATTCTGGGAGTTAGGAGATGGCGTCTCAGCCGTCGTGGAATTTGGAGGAGGGAGCGAGCAGAGGAGCAGGCGGGCCGTGGCGGGTGCGGGTTGGCAGGAGCAGCGTGAGGCGTTGCGGCGGTGGGCGACCGCGGTCGTGGGCGTGGTGCGCGACGGGACCAAGCACGTGCTGGGGTTGTGGCCCGGATGCACGGCCGACGCCGTGGTGGCACGCGAGGTGGTGGACGGGCTCGCCGGGCGGGGTCAGCGAAAAGGGGGCTCCGAGGGTAGAGAGGGGGCACCCCAGAACCGACTTTCTCCTGGTGGCGATGTGGGAAAACCAACCACCGGGGAGGCAAGGAGTTGCTGAAGGTGCCCGACATCCATGCTATCCGAACGATGTTCCAGTTGGGGCATTCCAAACGCGCGATCGCCCGGACCCTGCATGTAAGCCGCAAAACGGCGGTTGTGACTCCGTATGATGTTGTGTGTGGGTTCGCGGATAGCACGGAGGCAGTTGCCGCGAGGCAACGGTGAAGACGCCACGGCACTGAGTACATTCGGAGCTTCGTTCGGGCATTGGCGCTTCGTCGATGGCCAGTACGGGCGGTAGTCAGAAGACGACGGGCTGCATCCTAGCCCCGCGGGCATCGCCGGCCGGGCCCGGTGGCATACTGGAGCCCGGGGGTGACGCGGCGGTGGGCACGTTCCTCCGGGCCCTGTACTTCGCCGCTGTGCTGGTGGGCAGCGCGCGGCTGCTGAACCGCGCGACGCTCGTCTCCAAAAAGCCGTACGACTTCGCGGTGAACGTGGCCTTCGGCACGCTGGCCGGCACCGCGGTGCTGATGCCGGGGGCGCTATGGCGCGGCACGGCGGCCATCGCGGCGCTTACGCTCTTCGCCTGGGCCGCCAACGCGCTCTCCGCGCGCTATCCCGCGGTGGACCGTATCCTGGCCGGCCAGCCCGTGCCCCTGGTGGCGCACGGGCAGTTGCTCCCCGAGAATCTGCGGCGGATGCGCATCTCCGCGCGCGAACTCCGGGCTCGGTTGAACGAGATGAAGATTGCCGACGTCGCCGACGTCGAGATGGCCGAAATCGAGCCGGACGGGCACCTCGGCGTCGTGGAGGCGCCCTCGGGCCGCAGCGGGCCGACGTGAGCGGAGGGCGGCGTCGCGGCGCAAACGAGACGGCGCCATAGGGTCACTCGGGTCGCGCCCAACCCTGACGTGGCGGGCCAACCGGGGCCGGAACTGTATGTGCTGACTCTCCCGTGGGTCACGTCGGTCGGGGTAACCGCGGCGGGTCTAGCGCCGCCCCCACGATCAAGAGCGGCGCTTCGCTTGCTACCCCGCATCGCTGCGACCTCGGCCCGCAGCCCCACCACGGCCCGCAGCCGGCTGCGCCGCTTGGGCCGCCCATAGGCATGCTTCACTGAGTCGCTGTGGTGGTGCGACATCACCCTTATGAACCTAACTTTCGCAAAGGGGCGGCCGGTCGCCTTGGTGCCCAGGGGCCGGCCCCTCGCCACGAACTCACCCGCTCGCGTCGCGGGGTCCTTCTGCGCCAGCGGCGTCCGCCTGACACTCCGAGATTCAGGATGAATGCGCCCCAGTCGTCCGCAGAGGAGGTCTCCTCCCACATGGCGAACCATTGGCCGCCGCTTCCTGATCCGAGGCGGCACTTGCCGTGATGCCTGGAGCTAGGGAGGGGACCAGGCGATGGACCAGCACTTACCGGGCGTGCCCGTACGGGAGCATAGTATCCGGGGACGTACCGAACGAATAGGGCGTGTGGGCGGTGGACGTGGGGGAGAGAAGGGGCGAAGGCCGGGTAGTGACCCGCCGGCGGATGCTGTCCCGGATGGCGGTGGCGGGGGCTGGGGCGTTGCCTGCCCTGGCTCTTCCCGCCCTGCCCACGCGCGCAGACACGTCCGTCCGCATCACCGTCCTCGGACCATGGGGGGGGCCGGCGGGGTTTCCGCAAGACCTGCTGCGGGCATTTCAGGCCCGCTACCCGCGTATTCGGGCAAGTATCTTTAATCCGCTGTTTCGGAATGCGTCCACGACCTTTCCAGACGAGGTACGTGCGGGTGTTGCCGATATTCTCCCGCTCAGCTATGGTCCCGGTGTTATAGAGTTCATGCGCAAAGGTTGGCTTCTCAATCTGCGGCCGTTTTTGACAGCTTCCAACGTTAATCCGCTCCCGTTTGGTTCCCTCATCGAGCAACTCGAGGAAGAGGCTCCGGCTGGAGGCCTGTACGTCCTGCCATACGTCGTCAACCTTACGACTGTGCTATGCAACACGGAGTTGTTCGCCGCCGAGGGTATGCGGCTACCTGGCCTGGACTGGACGTGGACGGAGTTCCTTATGACAGCTAAGCGGCTGACCCGGTCAATAGGCGGGGTGCCTGTGCGGGGTCTCGCCACCAGTTACTGGGGGTTGGTCGAGGAGTGGCTGCCCAAGGGCACTGCGGCACCTTCTCCAGAGGAGTTCCGGCAAGCCCTGGGGCAGGTCGGCGGCAGGGCGGGTGCCAGGCTGCGGGTACCTTCGTTCTTGTTGCCCACGACGGGAGCGCCTGGTCAAACCGAGGTCTTTCTGCACGTTGAGCAGTCTGCCGCTGCAGCAGAACGTTGGTCGGCGTTCGCCAGGGGGCGTGTCGCGATGATCATGACTGGCATCTCGGCTTGGTGGCTGTCACGCGTGGCTCGCCAGCTTCCAGTGCGCTGGACGGCCGTACCCACACCCCACTTCATGGGAGTGTCGGGCGAGGTTGGCGTCGCTGCCTCGGTGCTGGGGGCGGCAGCGGCGACACGAGCGCCGGAGGCAGTGTGGACCTTCATCAATTGGGCGGCGGGGCCTGACGGTATTGTGGCCTTTAATCCGACTGGTGTACCCGCCTATCGGAGTCCACAGAGCGAGGCGCGGTGGCTGGCGGCGGCGCGTCCGGCGACGGGCCTGCGATGGGTATTCCATACGCCATTGAAGATCGGTGGGAATCTGATGGCGGGCGGGGTATTGGTCAGCAACGCGCTGTTCGATGGTATCAACGGCGTGCTGTACCAGGGCTGGTCGATTGACAAGGCGGTGACGCTGTACGAGACGGCCTTGCGGAAAGCCGGTGTACGGTTCAGCTGATACCGCTGTGACCGGAGAATGGCAGGGGGGTGTAGCGTGTCTGGCTGTCCATTTGGCGCGGTTCGTCGGAAGAGAGTGCTGCGCGGGCTTATGGGTGCTTGCGCCGGCTCAATCTGCGTGGCCACGCTTGCGGGATGTGGCGCGACGGCGACGCTGGCTCGTGTGTTCGGCCTGCCTGTGGGACCAGCGGTGGTGACGGGGCCGGCCGTCCTGCGGGTAGCCAACGGCTATATGCTCTTGCAGAACGCCGGGATCCTGAGCGCCTTCCATGAGCGGTACCCGCGCGTGCGCATCCAGCCCGCCATCGCGTGGGGCGGCGGCGTCGGTGACACGTCCGTGGTGCTCGACCTACTCCACGCGGGGAGGGTCGATGTCGTTGGCACCGGAGGGCTGTTGGGGCTAGCCCTTGCGCATGGGCTGTTGCTCCCGTTGGACCCCTGGCTTCGGGCGGGGAACGTCGAAACGGGGGCGTTCGGTGGCCTCCTGCCACAGATGCGCGCCAGCGGAAAACTCTACGACCTGCCTTACGAGGTGATCACCTCGGTGGTCGTGTACGATGCCGCACTCCTGCAGGCAGCCGCCGTGCCCGTGCCGTTGCCCTCGTGGACTTGGGCGCAGATGCGGGGGAGCGCGCGGGCGCTCGCGCACGGTGGTGGCAACGGGAAGGTGTGGGGGCTTTGGGCACCGTTCCCTTCCGCCTTGATCGACGCGTGGCTCCAGCAGACCACCGGGGGCCATCCGGGCGCGGTCACGTCTTCCCAATTGCGGGCTTGTCTCACGTTCTTCCACGACATGATCTTCGTCGATCACTCCATGCCACGGCCGAGTACGTATCCGGGTGGGCCGATGGTGGCGGCGCCCTCGCCATTCGCGAGCGGGCGCGCCGCGATGGCGGTCGTCGCGCCAGCCGGCTTGGCGTCCATGGCGCAGGGGACGCGCGGGGCCTGGGGCGTGCTGCCGTTGCCACGCCAACCCACACAACCGGTACGCCTGGTGGTGGGCGTGCAGTCCCTTGCCATCGCGGCGGGCACCCGCGAAGCGGAGTCTGCTTGGGCGCTGTTGACCTTCGTCTGCGGGGCGCCGGGAGCATTGGCGGTCGCCCGTTACGGTCTCTTGCCCGCCTACCGCACCCCCGCAGCGCAACGGGTGTGGCTGGCGCACGCTCCGCAAGGGCAAGGGACGGCGAACATCTTCCACTGGTCGTGGTGGTTGCCCCCACGGTTGGGCGCGGCCACGTTCCCCGCCAGCGTGTCCACGGCCACCCAGGGGGTGTTGGCGGGTCGGGCGACGGTGGCGACCGCCGTAGCCGGTTGGACGGCGAGCCGCTGACGGCGGGCTCCGTGGGCGGGCCGCCACGATAGCGCGGTGGGCCCAGTTGGACCGGTCGGAAGCGGACGGACGCCGAGTCGCCGGGCTCCGTGACGGCCGGTGACTGCGGCCGGCACGGCGTCGGTGACACGCGCCGGGTAGTGGGTGGATGGCCGGGCAGGACGGGCGCACGTTCGGGGTCACAGCGGTCGGCGTCGGTCCAGGTACCTATTCGGTGAACTGCATTGGGACCGCTACGTCTGGTGGGTCGACGGCACTCCCGCGGCGAGCGTGTACGACGTCTAGTGGCTCGGCACGCACGTCGGGCGTCGAAGGCGCTGAAGAGGTCAGGCAATTGGTCCAAGGCCCGCACCACAGCCGGCCAGGCGGTATCGGAGGGCGGCGCGGGCTGCTCCTCGGCCCAGTACCGCACCTCCAGGGGCAGAGCCGAACCCGGTCCCCGAGGCGGCGACCCAGGCCACGAACCAGCACGCTGAGTTTACCGCGCACTGCGAGGTCGCGGGCTTGAGAAGGTCAGTGCCGACCCCGCGGAGCCGGTGCTGGTGTCAAGCAAAGACGGGCAGAGAACGCGCCAAGGGCTTGCGCACCGTGTCGATGGCCTCGGTCACCGCACGACCCAGGTCGCGCACAAAGGCACAGGGCACGCCAAAGTCGTGCGGCGGAGCGTGGGCATATCCGGGACGCGTTCCGCCGCCCCGCTCCTCCGCTGGCCGTCCCCTGCTTACGCCAAAGCGCCCTGGCCCCGCCTGCCTCCCACTTTGCGGGGTCTTCCTGGACGGGACCGCGCGGGCCTTGACCCGCGTGGAGCCGGCTGCGTACACTGAAGCCCTCCCGATGACGGGGACGGGCGCGCAGGTGCGGGCGGGAAGCGAGCCGGCGGCAGGTGAGAGGCCGGCGCTCGCAGGCGGGCAGGACACCCCGGAGGGACCCGAGCGTCAAGGTGGGTGCTGGGGTCGCCGTGCCGGCGCCCCGCGAGCGCCCTCGCCGCAAGCACGGGCGGTCGCCGCCGTTACCGGCGAACCCCGGGGCAGAGAGGCCCCGGGCGGAGGCCGTTCCCTGGACCGTGCGGTGTGGGGGCGGCGAACTGGGTGGGACCGCGAGTGCACCTCGCCCCGGATGGGGGCGGGGTGTTTTTTTTGCCCATCCACCACCTTGGGGGATGGCAGGCGCAGAGCGGGGGGCGCGTGCGCAGCCCGCGGCCGGCGGGGGTGACGGGCGGACAACCGTCGCGGGGGAGCCTGCCGGCGGTGGGCCCGCGTGGCCGCGCCCAGCCGCGCCGTTCGGCTGGCGAACCTGAACTGGCCGCGGCGGGCGCCGCGACGGCCAGTGGGCCGCCTCCGAGCTTCTGGAACGGCCCATTTCGGCCCAAAGGGGGCGGAAGCCCGGTCCCTGCGCAAGGCGCGCCACACGGGCGTGAGGCGGCGGAGCCGTTCGTGCCGGGTGCGCGCCGACGGAGACCGGGTGTGGAGTCATGAAACCGAGCACCGTCGCGAGCCGGCCGCGGGGCACCGAGGATGTGCTGCCGGAGGCCGCGGTCTCCTGGCGCCGGGTCGAGCGCATCGCAGCCGACATCGCTGCCCGCTATGGCTTCGGCGAGATCCGCACGCCGAGCTTTGAGTACAGCGAACTGGTCCACCACGTGGGCGAGACGACCGACGTGGTGCAAAAGGAGACCTACGACTTCACCGACCGCGGCGGGCGCGCGCTGACGCTGCGTCCCGAGGGCACCGCGCCCGTGGTGCGCGCTTGCCTGGAGGGGGGGCTCTTCGCCCGCGGTTTCCCCGTCAAGGTCTATTACGTTACGCTGTCCGCCTTCCGCTACGAGCGCCCGCAGGCCGGGCGCCTCCGCGAGCACCACCAGTTCGGCTGCGAGGTGTTCGGGGCGCCGGGGCCGGCGGCCGACGCGGAACTGATGGCCCTGATGGCGGCCTTCCTCGCGGAGGCGGGTATCCGCAGGGCGTCGGCCCGCCTCAACTCGATCGGTTGCCCCGCGTGCCGCCCGGCCTACCGCGAGGCGCTGGTCGGCTACTACGCCTCCCGGGCGGATGCCCTTTGCGGGGACTGCCGCCGCCGGTTGGAGCAGAACCCGCTGCGGCTGCTGGACTGCAAGGTGGACCGGGATGCGGCGCTGGGGGCGCCGCACGCGCTCGACCACCTCTGCGCCGATTGCAGCGCGCACTTGGCTGAGCTGCGCGCGCTGCTGGAGGCCGCCGGGGTGCCTTACAGCATCGACCACCTGCTGGTCCGTGGCTTCGACTACTACACCCGTACCGTGTTCGAGTTCGTGCACGGTGGCATCGGCGCGCAAGCCGCCCTTGGCGGGGGCGGGCGCTACGACGGACTGGTCGAGGCGCTGGGCGGGCCACCGACCCCGGCGGCGGGGTTCGCGCTGGGCCTGGAGCGGCTGCTGCTGGCGCTGGAGCAGGAAGGGGCGGTGGCCGAGCCCGACGCCCCCTGCCAACTGTTCGTGGCCGGTCCGGCCGCCCGCGCGCTGCCGCTGGCGCTGGAGGCGCGCCGCGCTGGGCTACGCGCCGACTTTGACCCCTTGGGGCGCAGCCTGAAGGCACAGTTTCGCCACGCGGACCGGCTGGGCGCACGCTTCGTCGCGGTGCCGGAGGCGGGCGGTGGTCCCGCCGTGACGCTGCGGGACATGGAGGCGAAGACCCAGCAGGAGGTGGTGCACGACGCCCTCGTCTCCGCCGTCCGCGGGGCGCTGGCGGCGCGCGGCGGATAGGCCGGGACCGGCGGCTCAGGGGGTCGGGGCGACGGCGAGGGAGCACCGTGCAAACGCGGGGGCCGGGGAGAGGGCGCCACGCGCCGAGGGCCCAGCCAGGTTGCGGGGGGCTGCACAGACCTTGGCGCGGATGCGGCGGACGGCGGTCCCGCGGCGGGCGAGGGGGGCCTGTGGCGCGCCGGGGGGTGGGGGCGGGCTCCCACGGTGGGGAGAGCGGGGTCTCCGCCGACGCCGTCCGGTGGGGCCCGTGTGGTGCGGCGGACGCGCGGAGCGGGGCCGGGGCGCGGTGGGCCTGTGGCGCGCCGCAGGCGAGGCACCGGGCGGGCGGCTTTGCGCGCGCTGAAACGTGCGGGCGGCTTTGCGGAGCGAGACTCCCTGACGGGTGTGGGCGCCGGGGCCCGGCGGGGCCGCCCTACGTTGGCGGTGAGGCCCCGGGGCGGCCGCGGGGAGCGGCAGGCCTTGTGCAGGTGGCCGTGCGCCGGCCACGGGCGTCCCGGGTGGCTCTGGCGCGTGGGGCGCGCGGCGGACGCGCGCATGGCACCAGGGCGCGTGGAGGGATCCGGGCCGCGACCAAGTCGCGGCGGCTAGAGACCGGGGGGAGTGGGGTAGGCATGCTGCGGCGCACGGTGTGGTGCGGCGAGGTGCGCGGGTCGGACGAGGGGCGCGAGGTGGGGGTCTGCGGGTGGGTCGACGGCGTGCGCGACCACGGTGGCGTGCTGTTCGTCGACCTGCGCGACCGCACCGGGCTGGTGCAGGTGGTCATCGACCCGCAGCGCTCGGGGCCGCTCGCGGAGGCGGCGAAGGAGTGGCGGGCGGAGTGGTCTGTCGGGGTGCGCGGCATGGTGCGCCGGCGGGCGCCGGGCAACGAGAACCCGCGCTTGGCCACGGGCGACGTGGAGGTCGAGCCTGCCGAGGCAGAGGTGTTCAGCCGGAGCCGGCCACTGCCATTCCCCCTGGAGGCCGCCGACGTGGACGAGGTGACGCGCCTGCGCTACCGCTACCTGGACCTCCGCCGGCCCGCGCTGCAGGCGAACCTGGTGCTGCGCCACCGCCTGACGAAGGCGGTGCGCGATTACCTCGACGCCCGCGGGTTCCTGGAGATCGAAACGCCGACGCTGACGCGCAGCACCCCGGAGGGCGCGCGCGACTACCTGGTGCCGGCGCGCACGGCGCCCGGGCACTTCTACGCGCTGCCGCAGTCGCCGCAGCTGTTCAAGCAGTTGCTGATGGTCGGCGGCCTGGAGCGCTACTTCCAGATCGCCCGCTGCTGGCGCGACGAGGATCTGCGGGCCGACCGCCAGCCGGAGTTCACGCAGGTCGATCTCGAGATGTCGTATGTGAGCGACGAGGACGTGATGGCACTCACCGAGGGCATGCTGCGCCACGCGGCCGCCGCCGTCGGGGTCGCGCTGCCCGGTCCGTTCCCGCGCCTGACCTACGCCGATGCGATGCTGCGTTACGGCAGCGACAAGCCGGACCTGCGCGCGGACCTCGCGATCCGCGATTTGGGTGTGGCCTTCCGCGGCACGGGCTTCCGCGGCTTCACCGGCGCGCTGGCCGCGGGCGGGACGGTGCGGGCGCTGACCGTCCCCGGCGCCGGGGCGCTGTCGCGCCGGGAACTGGACGAGCTGACGGCCCAGGCCAAGGAGTGGGGCGCGGGGGGCCTGGCGTGGTTCCTCTGCGGCGGCGAGGGGGAGGCCCGGGTCGGCGAGCTGGCCGTGCGCTCGCCTATCGCCAAGTTCCTGTCCCCGGAGGAGCTGGCCGCGGTGCTCGGGGCGAGCGGGGCCGGGGCTCCCGGTGAGGGCGCTGGCGCCGCGGGACCGGCCGGGACGACGGCCGCCGCCAGCGGCACTGCGGGCGCAGAGGCCGTCCGGGCGGGTGTCGGGGGCGCGGCGCGGGCCGGCGACGCGGTGTTCGTGCTGGCTGGGGCGGCCGACCTCGCGGCGACCGTGCTCGGGCGGCTGCGGCTCTGGGCGATGGATCGCTACCAGCTGCGTGATGCGGCCACGCCCTGGCGGCCGCTCTGGGTGACGGACTTCCCGCTCTTCGCGTGGAACGCCGAGGAGCGGCGCTGGGACTCCATGCACCACGCGTTCACGGCGCCCTGGGACGAGGACGTGCCGCTGATCAGCAGCGAGCCTGGGCGCGTGCGCGGCAAGCACTACGACGCGGTGCTCAACGGCACGGAGCTTGGCAGCGGCAGCATCCGCATCCACCGTGCCGAGGTGCAGTCGGCGGTGTTCGACGCGCTGCGGATCGGCCGGGAGGAGGCGCAGGAGCGTTTCGGCTTCCTGCTGGAGGCCTTCGCCTTCGGCCCGCCGCCCCACGGGGGCATCGCCCTGGGTTTGGACCGCCTGGCGATGCTCTTCGCCGGGACGGACAGCATCCGCGACGTCGTCGCCTTCCCCAAGACGGCCCGCGGGGCCGATCCGATGACCGGCGCGCCGGCGGCGGTGGCGGCGAAGCAACTGCGGGAGCTGCACCTCCGCACGGAGGTGCCGGCTGGCGGTCGGGCGGCGGGGGGAGGCGACGCGCGGGCATAGGCAGGGCATCCGCTTCGCGGGTCGGGCGGTGCGCCTGGAGACGATCGGGCGGGTGCTGGCCTCGCAGGCGGCACGGCGGGAGGCGTTTGTCGCGGCGGGCCGTTTGGGGTCTGGATGACGCGAGCGCAGCGAAGCTGGGGCCCGAGGCGCCTGGATGGAGGCAAGCCGAGGGCCCGGAGGCCGAGCGCCTGCTGGCGGCGGGCGAACCTCCTGGCGCAGGTTCTTGCAGGGCGCAGCGTATGAACCTGAATCTCGCAGTGTCAGACGGGCGCCGCCGCGCAGAAGGAGCCGGCGACGCGAGCGGGTGAGGTCGTGGTCAGGGGCCAGCCCCTCGGCACCAAGGCGACCGGCCGCCTCACCGCGAAAGTCAGGATGAAACTCTCGAAACGTGGGTGCGCGGCGAATCTGGTGGCTGGAGCATGCCGCCAGCGGACCCGCTCGCCGTGTTGCTGCCTGCCGCGTTGCGTAACCAGCGCCGGGGTAAGGCTTCCCGCAAGCGCCAGCAGTCGCGCGCGACCGCTGCGGCCGAAGGGGCGGTCGCGCTGGCCGAGGCACCGCGTATCGGCGCGTTCGGCAACGCGATTCGCCCGGGGAGCATCTCGCTCTGCATGATCGTGCGCGATGAAGAGGCCATGCTGCCGGAAGGGACTACTGGACGAGGCCGAGCGCCTGGGTCTGGTGCCGCTGAACGGGGCGGCGCGAACCAAGGCCCCGCACCGGGCAAAGCCCAAGAGGGGCGGCTTCAACCTCGAACAGGGGCTTACCATCGTGGGCGCTGCGGCCGGCCGGCGGGTGGCGCCCCTCGTGAAGCTCGCCATGTACACCGGGCTGCGGCGCGGTGAGCTGTGCGGGATGCAAGTGCAAGAGCGTGGGGATCCGGGTCGCCGAGGTATGGCCGCGGGGCACGTGCCCACCCGGCCCGTCGACGTGCGTCCCCAGGCGTTTACCCCGCGGTCGCCCCGGCCGGAGGGATGGGCACCGCCTCCAGCCAGAACGGCCCGTTGCCCCCGCAGGGCGTGACGGCGGTGGTGCAGTCGTAGATGGTCGGCAGCACCCCCTCCTCGCGCCAGAGGATGCCGTCCGCCGCGTCCAGACCCACCACATAGCCGAAGTGCCCCTGCATGAGGATCGTGGCGGTGCCGTCGGTACCGAGGCGGTACAGCCGGTACCAGGGGGATGCGCCGCTGCTCTGCGTCAGCACCAGGGCGGTCTGCCCCCCAGGCTCCCACTGCAGGAAGGTCGGATCGCCCGTCACCTGGAAGGTGCGAGACGGGCCGCCTGGCGTCCAGAAGTACACGCCGGGCTGCGTCGCCGAGAAGGGCGTACCGGCGAACGCCAGCACCCCGCGGCTTGACCACGTGAACGCACCGTAGCTGCCGGCCGGGAACTGCCCGGGTAGGCGCGTGCCGTCGGCGAGGCGGTAGATCACGAGCCCCTGGGCGTTGTGGTCGCCGTTGACGGCCACCAGCGTGCCGGTGGGGTTGACGGAATACGCGCGGTACGACCCGTAAAGGGGCGCGCCGGGCACCTTGTAGACCTGGGTGGCACTGGCCGGGATCGGCTCCACGGTGGCCGGCAGGCCGAGGATGCGCAGGTCGCCGCCGCACCAGTAGGCGACGGCGTGGGGCAGGAGCCGCGAGCCGGGGTAGATCGAGGCGCACGCCGGTAAAGCGGCGTAGGGTTTGCCGCCGGGCGCATTGGAGACGTACGTGGTGCCGGGGTGCCCCGGGCCGCTGCCGGCCGTCGTCCACAACCAGGGGCTATCCGGGATCCCCTGCGTCGGCGCGACGTCCGCCACGCGGCCATTCGCTACCACGGCACTGGTGAACATTCCGTCACGCTCCACCGTCACCTCGCCTGGCGCGGGTCCCGCCGTCACGCCGACGATCAGGTGGTGGAAGCGGGCGGACTCTGCGGCGGCGACGGCGGGGGAGATCGCGGTCGGCGCCGGGACATGGATCGGGATGGCCTGCAGCGAGAACGGGCCTGGTCCCGGGTAGGAGTCGGTGTAGATGCTGGCGGCCACGCCCTCCTCGCGCCAGAGCGTGATGCCCGCCGCCGACTGCGCCACCCGCAGCACGTAACCCAGTCGGCCTTGCAGGAGCACCCTGGCCGAGCCATCGGTCGCCAGGAGGTAGAGCTTGTACGAGGGGACGCCCATCCCGGTGCCCGCTCGTTCCAGAGCGAGCACGGCGTTGCCGCCGGGCGTCCACTGCAGCTCTCGCCCGCCAGGGGCTTGCGGGAACGCGCGCAGGAACGGCGCGCTATCGATGCCCGGGTTCCACAGGAACGTGCCGGCCCCCGTGGCCACGGCCAGGTCACCGTTGCCCGCCCAGGCCAGATGGCTGGCGATGCCGTCGGTGATGGCGCCGGGCAGCGGCCGGCCGTCCGACAGGCGGTAGACGTGCGTCCCCGTGCCGCTGGCCACCGCGACGTACTGGCCCGACGGGTCGACGGCGAAGGCCCAGATCGGTGTCGTGGGCGCGGGCACGGGATAGGCGACCGGTGGCGGAAGGACGGCCGACGCCGCGGCCGTGGGCACGGAGACGACCTCCAGGCGGCCGCCGCACCAGTAGGCGACCGCCCCGGGCAGGACCTGGGGGCCCGGGCGGGACAGGCAGGCGGGCAGCGCCGAAGCCCGGCGGCACGCGGCCGTCGCGCTGGAGGGCCCGGCCTCCGACAGGCAGGCGGGCAGGCGTAAGGCCGGTCCGCCGCTGGCGGGCTGCAGCCAGAAGGTCGTGGCGGCGACGGCGTCGCCGCCGCTGCCCATGCGCGTCGTGCGGCCACCGAGCAGCCAGTTGGTGCCGGGGACCCAACGCCAGGGCCAGTTGGGGTCCACCGTCATCAGGGGCGTGCGCTTGCCGTCGCGCAGCAGCCAGCCCTGGCCGCCCGCCGTGGTGACGGCGACCTCCCCGGGGGCGGGTCCTTGGCTGAGCGCCGTGATCAGCGACGGGGAGTGGACTCCGGCGTCCGCGGCCGGCGCGGCATCCGGGGTGGCCGGCGCGGCGGCCACCGGGACGGGCGATACCGCGAAGGCGAGCAACGCTGTGACCGCCAGAGCCAGGCGCAGGGCGGGCTTCATGGTCGACCGTTCCCCTTCTCATAGTCTCTTGTTTCCGTCCGCCAGAGCGGCCGGTTTCCGACTCGAAGGTTCCTGCTTCACAGCGACCGGTTTCACCAGGCAGTTCTCCTAGCCAGAGCCTTCCGCTCCACAGGCGTTTACCGTCTCCGGGGAACTCCCGGCGACAAAGATCCGCAAGGATCTGGCGTCTACGCTCTTACGTGCCGGACGCTTCTTCCCGACACAGCCGCCAAAGCGTAGGTATTTCAACCTGAATCTCGCAGTGTCAGGCGGGCGCCGCTGTCCGAGAAGGACCCCGCGTACGAGCGGGTGCGGTCGTGGCGAGGGGCTGGCCCCTGGGCGCCAAGGCGACGGGCAAACCCTTTGCGAAAATCAGGTTCAAGCAGCGGTGGCCGGCTTGGTTTTCGCCAACTACTGGAGACACTATAGCACAAGAGCGGACAGAAGGCAACCTTTACGGTAGCAGTTGGGAACCCCTCCAGCGGGTGATGCTACCATGTGCCTGCCATCGCTGGTGGACACGATGCGGGGCGCTGGCGCGACAGGGCCGGCGGGCGGGCCGTCGCTTGGGGCGCGTCCTGGCGCGGTCGGCGGCACCGCGCTCTTGGCGGGAGCCGTTCGTTCAGCCCGCCACGGGGGTATCGCCTGGCCGCGGATTCCGTTTGGGCCGCGGCCTCGCCGCGCCGACGGTTCTCTACGCAAGCCGACCGCGGGCGACTCTCCTGGACGGGCGCGGCGGGGACGCGAGGCCAGCGGCCGTGCGTCCCAAGGCTGGGGGGGAAGGGCGCGCCCCTCCGTTCGTTGAGCCGTAGCGCGCCCCACACGCCCCGTGCGTCGAACCGTGTGCTCACAGCTGATTGACGATGCCCACGGCCACGCTCGCCGTCACCGTCAGCCTGTTCTGCGGCGTACTCCAGATGCCCCAGCTCTCGTGGGTGATGATGTTGCCGACCAGGCGCACGCCTTCCTGGACTGGGGCCAGTTCGCCCTTGCCAGCGCCGGCGGCTAAGGGAGAGGTGACGACGATAATCCCGGTCGGCCTTGCCTGGTACCCCGGGAGGTGTTCGAACGCAGGCAATGCCCCGTTGGCGCTGAGGATGTTGTCTTCTACGAGCGTTCCGGAAACGATGTCAGACGGTGCCAACGCGTTGAGCACAATGCCTGGTGCGACGCTATCCGCGATCACGTTGCCCCGCACCAGTGTATTGAGCAGCTTGGTCTGTGGCATGTTGTCCGCCACGACCACGCCTTCCGCGTTGCCGATACTGACGTTATCAATGACGCGGTTGTTTTCGACCGCCTGCCCGGCCACGTGCGTGGAGACGACGATACCACAACCGTGCGGGTTGTTGATCACCCGGTTGTGGCTGATGAGGTTGCCCACCGCCGGCAGGGCCAAGCCCCGTCCCAGGGTGCCGGGGCTTTGTAGACCATCATCGAATATGCCGATGCCCCCTTCACCGAGATTGTTGGCGATGAGATTGTTCTCTATCGTCGAATGAGAGCTGCCCACCAACTCCACTGCTTTCACATCGACAATGCACGGCGTTTTCGGCGCGGGCGCCGGCGGGAAAGGACACACGTCGGGGTTCAAAAGATTTCCGGTGATCGTGCTGTCCGCGATCACCACGCCGTTACTGTCCTGGACAAGGATGCCCTGATCCGTGGCACCGCTCACGTTGACTTTGCGGATAGCGACCCCTGGAGTGTGCGGAGGCACGTAAATCCCGATGTCGCACCCATTGGCGTTGACGCTGATGCCTTCAATCTTCTGCCCGGCATGAGCCACGATACGGGCTGTCAAGCCGGAAGCCCCCGCAGCGACACAGGGCGCGGCCGCGATGACGGGGGCACTGGCCATGAGACCGGCGGCGGTGACGAGCACCAAGCCGGATCCGACGGCCAGGAGACGGAACCGAACCCCTCGACCTCGGAGCCACGGCTGTCGCATCGGAACGACTCCCTCCTCGATGGGTGCGGTCTACCGCACCGCATCAGCGAGCTACCGCTGGTCCCGGTCAGCTGGTGGCTCGACAAGGGAGCAGAAGTACCCCGGCGGGTACCAACCACCCCGTCGCGCCGTGCGGAGGACGTGGCCGAATACCACCGGTAATGGTTACATTTCGCCATGATGCGAGCAGCACCTGCCGGAAGGGGCCAGTGCTGCTAGACATGGCACAATATGCACCGCTCTGCGACCCGAGCGGGGTGCCACGTATGGGTAGAGACCGCAGGGACGCTTGGGCGCCACGGGGCGCCGCGACGCTGGCCCGTCGCACGCCCCGGCAGGCGTGTGCGGAACCGGAGCACTGCCTTGGCAGGGGGGGGCGACGGGGAGGCCCGCCTTGCTCCTCGCCGGGTGGCTGCGGCAGGACGCCGGTGGTGGGTCTCGCGGAAGTGGGCACCCTGGTCGGACCGGTGCCCGCAGACAAGAACGCCTTGTGCGTGGGCGTTGGCTCTTGGGTGAGCGCGGTGCCCGCCGCCGGCGGGCGGGCCCCCTGCACCCGTAGGCTCGGTGGCCCAGGTCCCTTCCGTGAAACGGGGGCCGCGACCGGTCCTCTGCGTGTTACGGCTTCCGTGCCACAAGGTGCAGGTTGACAAACGATCCGCCACGTTCGGCCTCGGTGTAGGCGTCCCAGCGCTCAGCGATCCGTCGGAGGACCTCTTCTTCGACGGCCGCGAGCCGGTTGGCGGGGGCGCCGGGCAACATCAACGTGACCATGTGGGTCTGCCCTACGAAGGTTTGCGCAACGCCGGGCGTGATGGCCGCGTTGACGAGGGCGGAGCGCTCCGGCCATGACGCGCGGCAGTGGGCGGTGCGTAGGCTGCGGCGATCGGCGATGCCCATGAGCCGCTGCCCGTCGACGCGCACGTCGGGGGCCACGCGGCCCCTGGGCCGCACCGCAAGGGCAAGGAGGCCGACGGCGCATGGAAACGCACCCCGGAGCGAGGTGCGGCTGTGCGGCGACCGGCGGGCCATTCGGGGTAGGGGCGCACCCCGGGGGGCGAGCGGCCGGCGGGCCTGGTACATGTACGCACACGGTCAAGTAGCCTACAAGCGCGCGGGTGCAAGGGGGATGCCGTAAACGGGCGAATCCGGGCGAGCACGGGTCCGGCGTCCGGAGGCGCCGCGATGGACCAGGGATCAGCCCCGCATCGTCCGCGGCAACGGCGGCGAGATCATGCGGGGGGTGACGCCCACCCGAATCGCATGATGTCGCCGGCGCAGGCGGCGTTGCCGAGCGTGTCCTGGCGGCGGCGCGATCCTGCCGGCCGTGCCGACGGGCCACAGGCCAGCGCGGTGTGGCTTGGCCTTGGCCTACGGCGCGAGCACCAGGAGGGAGTCGGTTGCTCACGAGTTCTGAGGCGGCGCATCGCCTGGGATACGTACTGGTGACACCCGGCGGTCCGCACGACGGGGGCGACTTTGGCCCATACACCCCCGGCACCCACACCGCCGGTATCCAGGAAGCGTTGGAGCGGGCGTGCGCGCAGCACCGTAACCTGTTTATCGCCGGGGATCAGAGCGCCGGGCCCTATCGGACAGAGGCCACCATTCACGTTCCGCCGCGCCAGGGTTTCCGCATCGACGGCGGGCCGTACGTCCTCTCGTTCGAGGGCAGCGGCGACGCGCTGTGCATCGACAGTTGCATGGACTGCTGGTACCGCTTCGGATTGATCACGTCGCGCGGTGACGGGGCCGTGGTGCGTCTTGCGCCGCGTACGCCCGTGCCCATTGACGGGATGACGGTGCTGACCGATAGCGTGTTCGAATTCAGCTCGCTCGTGGGGGGAGGCCGGTTCGACCTGAACCTGAAACGGGTCGTACAGGCGCCACGGGGCACCGGCATCCTGCTCGACGCCACCCAGGGGGCGATTGTGTACAACCGGATCTTCGCGGTGGCGGTCTTGCTCTGCGAGACGGGTGTCGGTTTCGACACGGGGGCGTCTGGCGCGGTCAGCAACAACTGGATTCACGTCTTGCACAACCACCAAAACGCCGTCGGGCTGCGGATGGGCACAGAGGATGCGCGCCCGGGCGCCGTAGCCCTCAACCGCCTGGACATGTCGCTGAACGCGGAGGACGTGCCCGACGCCGTCGGGGCCGTCGTCGCGGGCCGGGCCAACGTGCTGACCTTGGACAGCGTGCGCATGGCGGCGAACAGGGACGTGGTCTTCACCCCCGGCGCGCGGGGCAACGTGGTCCATGCCCTCTCCGCGCCATCGGGCGTGACGGACCTGGCCGGCCCGGCGGCCAACCGTTTGGCCGGCCCGACTGCCATGGGCTTTGCCTGCCAGACGCCGGACGTGCCGACATCGGGTGCGAGCGCGGTCAACCGGTGGCCCGGTCCTGTCGAGGCCATCATCCTGGACGCTGGGGATGTCCGCGCGTGGACGATCGTCGATCCGGCCGGCCACGCGCAGCGAGTGCAGGCGGGACTGCGCCCCGGGGAGCGATTCCTGCTGGAACCGGGTGCTGGCCTGGGCTTTGAGTTCTCGGCCCCGCCGACCTGGCGTTGGCGGGCGCTGCCATAGTGGGACGGCGCGCGGGAAGCGGGGCGGGCGCAAAGCGCGGGCGGCGGTGAAGGCCATTCGCGCAGAGATGGGGGCGGACGCCGTTGGCGGGTAGGCGGGCGAAGGGCCAAGCGGCCGACGGGACGCCCACAGTGCAATGTGAGCGGTTTCCCGCCGAGCCATCCAAAGAGCGCCAGGCGGACCCGTGGCGCCGAGGCGAGGAGACCTGGCTGGAAACGGAGGTGCGCCTGTTCGGCGCAGCGATGCGCACGGCGTTCAATCGCTTGGCGGAGGGGCTGACGCGGGCGGCGCGCCGCAAGGCGTCCGCCCCGCCTGCTGGGGGGGAGATTGCCCCGGGGCAGGGGGCAGCGATCGAAACCACAGCCGACCGGGCCGCCACCCTGCGTGGGGAGCTAAAGCGGCACCTGCAATGGGCCTTCGGCCTCAACAGCCGGTACGCGGACGACGCCATCCTGAAGGCCAACGAGGTCATCACCTCGCAACAGGCGCTGATCCCCGTAGAGATTGAGGAGACCGAGGCGAAGCGCAAGCGGACGGAGCGGAAGCACAACGCGAGCCTGCGCAAAGCGGCATGCTCCAAGGCTGAAAGGGGCGAAAACCTGGTGGGCGGACGGTGTGGACGACCGAGAGATCGGTTTGTGCACATTTTTCTAACGAGGTCGGTTCCATGAGGTTGCGAGGTCCCGCCGACTGGCGCGACGCGGGCCTGGCCGCCCTCATGGTGGTAGCCGTGATGGTCTCTGGGTGTCTGGCCGTTCCGCCCCCGGTGCTGGCGGCCTCCGGGCCGGCCCCGGTCACGCTGCGGCTGCCCTACGTGTTGGCCGAGTTCGCCCGCTCCACCGGGGGCGCCCCGCAGCCGATGGTCATCTCCCCGTCGGGCCGGGTGATCGTGGACAGCAAGGGGGAGATCCTCGACCCGCTGGCGGGGCGGGTGGGAACGTATACGCGGACGGACGGGCTGCAGGAGGCCATCGACTATGCGCTGCGGCGCGGGCTGGACGTGTACATCGCGGGCGGCGCGGCCGTTAGCCGGACCGGTAACACCCTCTACGAGTTGCATCGCACGCTGGTTATCCCCCCGGCCCAAGACTTCCGCATCGACGGCGGTGAATCCGTCATCAACTACACGGGCT
>JAJZZC010000078.1 GCA_021797775.1 Bacillota bacterium | reverse complement strand
GACTGGCACGCGAGACCCCGAACCGGTTCTCTTGGGGAGAGTCGCTGGGAACTTCGCATTCCGGCCACGCCCGGGCTCAAATCTAATATTTCGCGGCTCCTCAGCCTCGAGGTCGACATCCTGTTCTTCGACACCACCAACGTCTACTTCTGCCGCGACGAACCCGATCGTGCGCCCGATGGCGGCAAGGGCTTCCGGACCTACGGCCACTCCAAGGAGAAGCGCGACGACCTGCCTATCGTCAGCATCGGCCTGGCCGTGACCAGAACGGGCATCCCGGTCCGCTGCTGGTGCTGGGCGGGCAACACCAACGACGTCAGCGTGATCCCGGAGGTCAAGCGCGACCTGATCGGCTGGAAGCTCGGCCGGGTGGTAACGGTGGTCGACCGCGGCTTCACCTCCGCGGAGAATCTGCGCACGCTGCAGCAGACCGGCGGCCACTACATCGCGGGCGAGAAGCTGCGCTCGGGCCAGGCCGAGGTCGAGCAGGTCCTGGCCCGTGCCGGCCGATTCCAGAGAGTGAAGGAGAACATCGAGATCAAGGAGATCGCGGTCGGCGACGGCGAGGCGCGGCGCGGCGCCGCTACGTGCTCATCCGCAACCCGCACGAGGTTGATCGGGACCAGCGGCGCCGGCAGGAGGCCCTGGAGGCCCTCCGCGCCGAACTCCGCGCTCTGCCCGAGCTGTCCTCGGCCCGGGAGTACGCTGCTGCAGTGGACCGCATCCGCGACAACAAGCGGTACCGGCCGTACCTGGGCACCGGGAAGAAGGGCGAGCCGAAGGTCGATCCGGCCAAGGTGAAGGCCGCAGAACGACTGGATGGCAAGTACCTGGTCTCCACATCCGACGACACGCTCACCGCCGAAGACGTGGCCCTGGGCTATCGACATTTGCTGGAGGTCGAGCGCTGCTTCCGCACTCTCAAGACGGACCTCGACCTCCGGCCCGTCTACCACCACTCGGAGCGCCGCATCCGCAGCCACGTAGTCCTGTGCTGGCTGGCGCCGCTCGTCGCCCGCATCTGTGAGGAGCGCACCGGGCGCCCCTGGCCGACCATCCGCGACGAGATGCAGCGGCTCCAGGTCGTCGCCTACCGGAGCCCGGCCGGCGAGGCCCAGCAGTGCACCGAGCCGACCGCGGACAAGGCCGCCATCCTGGCGGCCCTCGGCACCGAGCCCCCACCCCGCTACTGGGGCCTGCAGCCCGGCACCGCCCAGTCCCAGGCCTAGTAACACGGTGGGATGAGGCCCAGGGCCACGCATGCCCTGGGCCTCATCCCATTCCGGGCATCTGTCGGCCTAGCAACCAGCCAACCCGGGTACAGAGGGAGGCAGTGGTCGAAAATGCCGAGCCCCATCCCTCCGCGCACCCCCCGCGGGCGCAATCGGGACTTGGACCTACCACCCCTCGCGGCAGCCCGTGCCGTCCGCCGACTTTCCGACCGCTCTCCCCAAGGGGGCATGGCCGCGCGTTCTTGCGCTCAAGGCGCGGTTACGGGCAGCTGCGCGCGAATGACAACAGGCACTATAATTGAATGGTGAGTAGGAGTGGATGGGTTTGGCTGAGATCGCAGCGACCAGAGAGGATGGGCCAGACGGGGGCGAAATAAGCCTGGGCTGGCTCGTGCGTCAACGACTGGACGATCATGCCAAGAGAATGGATCGCATTGACGCGGGGCAAACCGAGCTGAAAACCGGCCTGGATGAGGTTAAGAAGGGCCAAACTGAGATCCGGATTGATCTCGCGCAAGTGAAGACAGACCTGGTCGAGGTTAAGAAAGGTCTGGCCGACCAGAAGGCTGAACTGACTGGTGGCAGGGCCGATCTGATCAAACGGATGGACGAGCAGAAGGCCGACCTGATCAAACGGATGGACGAGCAGAAGGCTGATCTGATCAAACGGATGGACGAGCAGAAGGCTGATCTGATCAAACGTACCTATTCGGTGAACTGCGTTGGGACCGCTACATCTGGTGGGTCGGCGGCACTTCCGCGGCGAGCGTGTACCATATCTAGTGGCTTGGCACGCACTTCACCGTATGCTTACGATCAAACGGATGGACGAGCAGAAGGCTGATCTGATCAAACGGATGGACGACTTGAAGTCCGATCTGCGCGCCATGAACACGAACCAACGGTATCTCACCGTCGGGTTGTTGATAGCAATCGTTGGTCTACTGCTCAAGCTCTTCATTCCCGGCCTGTAAACGCTATACGGGCGGGCGGCGAGGGCGGTGGGCGTGCGCAGGGCGGGGATGCGAGGGAAGGACACCTCTGCGTGCTGAAGCGGTAGCCAGATGGCCAGCGCCCTGCGCCAGAGAGAGAGAGAGAGAGAGAGAGAGAGAGAGAGAGAGAGAGACGGTCCTCCGGCTTGTCGACATCGACGCCGACGCCGGGACAGCGCCCTGCGCCAGAGAGAGAGACGGCCTCGGACACGGGGCACCCCTCTCCACGGCGGTGCGCGCCCGCGGCGCGGGGCCGCCGCCCGCCGGCTAGGGTTGGCAGCCTGGAAGGCAACAAGTAGGCGCTCGGCCGGAGACCTCGGCGGGGTCGGAACACGGCATGGCGGAAAGCGGATCGGGACGGAACTCGGGAGACCTCCCCGCGCCGCGCGCGAGCGCGTAAGCCCCACCCGGAGGCCAGGTCGCAGGGCGGCGGACACGCGAAGGCGCAGGAGAAGCCTGGCGAGGGTGGACTTGCCGCTCCCGTTAGCCCCGGTCAGGCCCAGGTGTTCCCCGCGCAGGATTTGCATGTCGGGGACAGCGATGACAGCAGACGCCGCTCCCGTCTGGGCGCCCCAGCGATAGCGGACTCCTTGGAGGACGATCTTCTGCCAGGAAGCCGACGGCGGCGGGGTTGCGGAAGCGAGTGACGACTCGGGAGCCATGTCCGCAAGTTCATTGACGCGCCGCACAGACGGCCAACCGGAGGCGACGATCTGCGCGAGGCAGAGGGCCGAGGCGGCTGTGATCGTGGCGTGTACGCCATAATTGAAGCCAAGGTGATCGATCTCGCCCGCGTTCGCAATGGACGGGGTGGCGCGCGCGACGCGCAGTCACGGATCAGCGTCGCCGTATCCGTCTTCACTCCAGAGACTCCTCGTTGGGCATCAGGGTCAGCGCCGCGCATCCGGCATCGCTGTGTAGTCGTATGCGAGGACGCGCACTGTTGTACAGCCGGCTGAGCCCGGGGCGTGCCCGCCCCGTCGGGGCGTCTTATTTATCGGGGCCCCGTGAGAGCGACGGTGGTGGACGGCCTGGCAATGGAGCGGGTGCCCAACCAGAGCGGCAGGGCGGCTGGTGTCCAGGGGTGGCCGGGAGCGGCTGGCCCCGGACGCGCCGGGCAAGACCGCAGGCGGCCGGTCCCCCGTCGCGGGCCGGCGCACCCACGGCTCTCTCTGGTGGTCCGTCGCAGCCCCGCTCCCTCAGCCGTGACCCCCGGGGGGCCATGGCGCCCGGATCACGGCTCCAGCACGACCTTGGTCACCGCGTCACGCTCCCCCGCCGCCAGCAGCCGTTCGAACGCCGCAGGCCCGTCGTGCAGGGGGCGGACCTGCAGCCAGTGGGGATCGGGGTGGACGGCGCCCGCCGCCATCAGGTCCAGGGCCCGCGCGAAGTCCGCTGCGGCGTAGGAGAACGAGCCGACGATCTCCGTCTCCGCGCGCACCAGGTCATTGACCGCGAACGCGGATTCGTTCTCGTGCAAGCCGAGCATGACGGCCCGCCCCTTGGGGCGCAGGGCGGCCACCGCCTGGCGCCGTGTGAGCGGCAGTCCCACACAGTCAATGCAGGCCTGCACCCCGAGCCCGTACCGCGCGCGCACGCGCGCCGGTACGTCCTCGCGCGCCGGGTTGAGGATCGCGGCGCCGAGGCCCCGCAGCACCTCCAGCCTGCGCTCATTGGGGTCCGAGACGTGCACATCGGTCACGCCGGCCGCGCGCGCCGCCACCAGGGCCATCAGCCCCATGGGCCCGGCGCCGATGACCAGCAGGCAGCCGCCCGCCTCCACCCCCGCCTGCCGCACCGCGTGTACCCCGCAGGCCAGGGGTTCGACCAGGGAGGCTTCGATCCAGCCGACCCCAGGCGGCAGGGGGTGGCAGCAGGCTGCGGGGACCGCCACGAAGTCGGCGAACCCCCCGGGGCGGTGGGCGCCGATCAGGGTGCGCTCGGGACACAGGTTCTCCGCCCCCGCGCGGCAGTAGGCGCAGGCGCCGCAGCGCGTCAGGGGATTCACCACCACGCGCGCGCCCTCCAGCGGCGCGCCCACGCCGGGCCCGCGGGCGATCACCTCGCCGCCGAACTCGTGGCCCATGATCAGGGGCGGGACCCGCAGGCTGTTCTGGCCGAGGTACCCCGACAGCTCCGATCCGCAGATGCCCACGGCGGGAACCCGCAGCTGCACCTCGCCCGCGCCCGGGACCGGCAGCTCCGCTGTCTCCAGCGCCATCTGGCGCGGCCCGCGCCACATCAGCACGCGCATGCGCTCACCCGCCCTGGTTAGAAAAATGTCTACGAACCGATTCCTCGGCCTTCCACACGTCCGGCCGACCAGGTGTTCGCCACTTTCGGCCTTGGGTTTGCCCCTTGCGGGGCGTAGGCAACAGGCGGACTCGGGCTGCGCGGCAACTGCCGCACACGCCGGGACTCCCACCCGGACCGGAGAGCGGATGCACGGCCCACGCCCGTTGCAGAATCAGCCCGGGTTCGCGCGACCGCCCCTTCCAGGGCCCCCTGCGGCCTGTTGGGCCTTCGGCTTGATCCATCCAGGCGCCTCCGGCCCTGGTCGCCTCCCGCCGCTTACGCGGCTTCGGCTCCCCGCATCCGGCGCCCCCTACGGGTTTTCTGGTGACCCCGCTAACAGCGCCCTTCCCCACCGCGCCCGCTGCAGCATCACCAGAGGGCCGCCCAGGGGCCATCTCGCTCGCCCCGCCGCTTCCGCCATCGAGGGAAGTCCCTGGCACGCAAGGCATCCAGGTCCTTCGCCCCAATGGCTCCGCTCCGCGGGAGGCGCGCCTCCCCCAGGAGCAGGGCCCCGGGGGGACGCGGCTCCGCTCCCCCCGCCCGCCCGCTCAGGCGCTGGCGGGGACCGCCGCCCGCTCAGGCCGCCGGCTGCAGAGGAGCAGCCCCTCGGCCGTGGCCTCGGGCTGGGCGTGCACCCCCCAGAAGCGCTTCTCCCGGCAGTGGAAGCCGGCCGCCTCCAGCAGCGCGCGACAGGCCGCCCGCAACTCCTCGGAGTGGTACTCCAGCACGACGTGGTCCGTGCGGCGCAGGGTGGAGGACGCCCCCTGCAGCACCTGCAGTTCGGCGCCCTCCACGTCGACCTTGAGCAGGTCGACGGTCGTGATACCGGCCCCGTCGCAGGCGCCGTCCACGGTGATCACCTCGACGGTCTCCGAGCCCGCGCCGAGATCGAGGTCGCGGTGCCACCCCGGATCGAGTGAGTGGGTCACGCTGTTGCGCAGAAAGAGCGTCGCCGCACCGGCCTCGCGCCCGCAGGCCTGGTGGCGCGCCTCGCCGTTCACCCGCAGCGCCGCGAACACAGCGGCCAGCCGCTCGTAGTTGCCGCCGGCCGGCTCAAACGCCATGACCCTCGCCGCCGGCCGGCACGCCTGGACGCGCCAGGTGAACAGGCCGACGTTGGCGCCTACGTCGAGTACCACGGGGGAACGGGGTAGACGAAGCCCGCTGACCTCGTACTCGTCGAACAGGAAGACCTGGCCGAAAAACCCCGCCTCATACGGCGTGAGCAGGCGGGCCACCTCGGGCTGCAGCGCGGCGCAGCAACGCAGGAGGGCGGGGCGCCATCCACGCCGCAGGGCGTAGAGGCACAGGCCAGGGCGCGCCAACAGCGCGCCCAAGACGTGCAGCGCGTAGCCGGGGTGGCGGCGCGCGCGCCCCAGCATGCGCCATGCGGCGGCGAACCGGCGCGCCAGGCCCCCCCGCCCACGGGCCTTCGTCTGACTCCCAACTGCGGCGCGCCCTTCCAAATCCGCCTGCGGTGCGGCGCCGGTGGCCCCGCCCGCCCCGCCCCCCCTCGCTCGCGGTCTCCCGCCCCGCCCCTTTACCGGTTACCGGCCCGCGGGGCGCTTTCCTGCGCGGCTGGGGGCTCCCACAGGGTGACGTTAATTTTGGTAGGGGGCCTAGCCTCCAGACGATGGCTCAGGTCGCTCCGGGTCGGTGCGCTGCGGGTGGCCGCGACCACTTGCGCTGCAGGCGGTTACGCGAAGCCGCGCCCGTCCTCGCGCCGCGGGTTCTCGCCCCGGGGGCCGTCCGCCCCCCGCCCTGACCGCTACCTGTCATGCCTTGTCGCTGAGGCCGTTTGCCGAGAACGACGTGGCCCCGGGGGCTCCCAGCCTTTCCGGCAGCTGCGCGATCGCATCGCCGCCCGGAGATCTCCGGTGCTATTCTGGATGGCGCGGCGGCCGGTGCCCCGTGCCGGGCGGCCAGGGCGGAGAGGAGCGGGACGAGTTGGGGGGAGCCGGGTTCACGGCGACGCGGCGTGCGGAGGAGATCGGTTACGAGCGGGGCCGGCTGGTGGTGCCGGACCAGCCGATCATCCCGTTCATCGAAGGGGACGGCACCGGGCCGGACATCTGGCGGGCGGCCGTGCGGGTCCTGGACGCCGCGGTGCGGGCCGCCTACGGCGCGCGGCGCGCAATCGCCTGGCTGGAGGTCTACGCCGGGGAGAAGGCCCAGGCGCGTTTCGGCTCACTGCTGCCCGAGGAGACCGTGGCGCAGATCCGGGGACACCGCGTGGCGATCAAGGGACCGCTGACCACGCCGGTCGGGGGCGGCTTCCGCAGCCTCAACGTGACGCTGCGCCAGGAACTTGACCTCTACGCCTGCGTGCGCCCCGTGCGCCACTTCACCGGCGTGCCGAGCCCGGTGAAGCGCCCCGGGGACTTCGATGTGGTCATCTTCCGCGAGAACGTGGAGGACATTTATGCGGGCATCGAGTGGCCGGCCGGCAGCGTTGAGGCCGCCGACATCCGGCGCTTCCTGCACGAGCGCTTCGGCCTAGAGGTGCGCCCCGACGCGGGCCTGGGCCTGAAGCCCATCAGCCGTTTCGGCAGCCAGCGCCTGGTGCGCAAGGCCATCCAGTACGCGCTGGACCACGGGCGACCGAGCGTGACCATCGTCCACAAGGGCAACATCATGAAGTACACCGAGGGCGCCTTCCGCGACTGGGGTTACGAGCTCGCCAAGACGGAGTTCCGTGACCGCGTGGTGACCTGGGACGAGGTGCAGCGCGACCACGGCGGCGTGGTGCCCCCGGGTCGGCTGCTGATCCAGGACTCCATCGCGGACATCATGTTCCAGCACCTGCTCCTGCGGCCGCGCGACCACTCGGTGCTGGCGACGCCGAACCTCAACGGCGACTACCTCAGCGACGCGGCCGCGGCGGTCGTCGGCGGCATTGGCATGGCGCCGGGCGCCAACATCGGCGACGGCTACGCGGTGTTCGAGGCCACCCACGGGACCGCGCCCAAGTATGCGGGCCAGGACAAGGTCAACCCTGGCTCGGTCATCCTGTCCGGCGTGATGATGCTGGAGTACCTCGGGTGGAACGAGGCGGCCGCCGCGGCCGTGCGCGCCCTGGAGGAGACCATCGCGGCCGGGACCGTGACCTACGATCTGGCGCGTGGCAACCCCGACGCGCGCGAGGTGCCGACCTCGGCCTTCGCGGACGCCATCGTCCGGCGGCTGCTGGCGTAGGGGCGGGCCCGCAGGGGTGCCCTACGCGGAACCGGGGGGGCGCACGGGTACAGGGACGGTCCTCTGGGGGCCGGGCGATGTGGGAGGGTACCGACCGATGCCGCGGGGCCGTGACCGCGCCGCGATCTGTCGGCGTGGCGCGCCACCCGGTAGGGGTCGGGGCCGCAGCGACGATGTCCGGAGGGGCTCAGACCTCGGCGTATGCGGTGTAGCCCACAACGCCGATGCGTCGGGTGTGGGTTCTACCTGGCTGGCGGGCGGGGCCGCCGGGACCGGCCCCGCCGTGAAGGCAGCGAGCGCGTGCCGCGCTGCTGGCGCGCTCGCCAGGGCATGTGAACGGACCCCGGCGTTGCCTCCGGGCAGGCGTACGCACACGTCCCGTTAGGTGAGCCGATTCCCGCCCCCTCGCCGCACCGGCCCCGGCGCCTGCCGCCGCGCCCTGGTCTCGGCGCCGCGCTCCCCCTCCCGTGCCAGGCTGCCCAGCAGCTGACGCTGGTCGATCCACACCAGTGCAACGAGCAGGGCCGCACCCGCCAGCGCCGCCGATCCGAGGTAGGGCAGCACCGTGCCGATCTTGACCGCCTCATCGAAGGCCGGGGGACCGAAGGCCGCCCCGAAGAACCGCACCGTACCGTAGAGCGCCGTGATGGTGCCGCGCTCGGCGCTCGCCGTCGCCGAGGTGATCATCGTATTGAGCGCCGGCAGCAACAGCCCGTTGCCAAGCCCCATCCCGGTGATGGCCGCGGTGAACGGCACGACGGCGCGGTGGACGAAGAACATGGCGGTGAACGACGCGCAGACCAGCGCGAGGCCCACGAGTACAGCGAGCTTGGACAGGCGGGCGATGTGCTTCACCAGCAGCGTGCCGGAGAGGTAGGCGGTCAACGCCATGACGGCCACGGGAATGGCGATGACCAGCCCCCGCAGCACGCCCTGCACGTGGTAAGCCTTTTCCAGCACGTCCGCGTAGTAGCTGAGGACGCCGAAGAGGAAGAACAGCGCCAGGGCGCCGGCGAGAAAGCAGGCCGCCAGCGCGGCGCCCTTGCGGGCGAAGACGCGCAGGATGCCGCGCGCGAAGGCGGCCGGCGGGCGGTCGCTGGTCGCGCCCTTGGGTTCGCGCACCAGGAGCCAGACGAGCACCGCCGAGGTCCAGGCGATCACCGGGTAGATGAAGAAGGGCGCGTACCAGAAGAGCACCATCACCGCCGCGCCCAGGATCGGGCTGACCACCTTGCCGAGGCCGTTGCTGGCCTCCAGCAGTCCCAGCGCCCGGCTGCGCTCTCCCGAGCGGAAGATGTCGCCCGCCAGGGCCATGGCCACCTGGTAGGTACCTCCGGCGCCGATGCCCTGGACCACCCGCGCGGCCAGGATCAGGCCGTAGGCGTTCCGGCCGAGGAAGACCGAGGCGAGCGCGGCGCCGAGACCCCCCAAGCCGAAGATGAAGAGCGAGGGGATCATCACGCGCTTTCTGCCGAAGCGGTCGGAGAGGTAGCCGCCGAGGGGGATGACGAGCCCGGCGGTGAGCGAGAACACCGTGATCAGCAGGCCCACCTGCAGTAGTGAGCGGTGCAGGGCGTTCTGGATGTTGGGCAGGGCGGGTACGATCATCGAATTAGACAGGACGAGCACGAAGGGAACGGTGGCCAGGGCTGCGAAAGGCACGCGCGTCTCGGCCCGCACGCGGGCACCCCCTCCTGCCGCTTGTGTGGCGCGCGCGGGCACCGCGGGGCGCCCGGAGGGCCGGGCGGCAGGGCGGGCCGCGCCTCCACCCGCTCGGACGCGTAGCGTGCGCTGGGGCGCCCGGGGTATACGGTGGGGGCGGGGGCGCGTCCCAGCCGCCCGCGAGGGCGCCGCGGGCGGCCCAGGGTGGTGGCGGCGTCGTGCTGAGCGCACCACCCCTTGGCCGCTGGGCGACCTTGGCGGTGGCGGACGGCACGAGGTAGCGGACGGGGGGGAGGGCCATTCGACCGCCAGGGGAGGGTGACGGCCACTCGGACGTCCGTGGCGCGATGGGGCCGCACGGCGCCCCTCCGCGCCCGGCCGGGCGTCCAGCCGGTGTACGCGGCGGCACCCGGCCGATGCGGCTCATCGCCTCGCCCCCAGCGACGGCAAGCGGTGGCCGGCGGGCCGGGCGGCGTCCCGCCGGGGGTGGGGCCGCGCCGGTACCCTGGGGGCGCCTGCGTGGCGCGGTGCTGCTGGCCCTGGCCATCGGCGCCATCGCCCTCGGCCTCCACAGCCGCCCCTTCCTCCTCACCAGCCTGCGCATCACGGGGTTGCGCCAGGTGAGCCCGGCGGAGGTGCAGGTGGACATCCACCTCCACCCGGGTACCTACACGTGGCAGGTGCGCCCCTGGGTGGTGGTGCGCCGGCTGCTCCGTGACCCGATGATCGCCTCCGCTCGCGCGTCCCTGCAGTGGCCGGGGGGGCTCGCCATCGCCATCCGCGAGCGGGTGCCCGTCGCCCTGGTCGCGGTGCCCGGAGGGCGATGGGAGGTGAGTGCGCGGGGGCGCCTCCTGCGCTATCTGCCCGCGTCCGGCGGGTTGCCGCCGTGGGAGGCGGCCAGCGCCAGCGGCAAAGGTGTGCCCGGCCTGCCCCCCGGGTTGCCGCTGATCACCGGCGTGTCGCTGACCGACCCCGTGGCGGGCCAAACGGCGCACGGCGTGGGGCTCCACCGCACCTTGGGGGTGGCGCGGGGTCTGGGGGCGGCCGCTCAGAGCCTGGCGGCGCGCATCGCCTGGTCGCAGGGCGTGGTCCAGGTGATCACGCGCGCCGGCCTCGCCGTCGACTACGGCAATGGGAGCCAGGCGCGGCGCAAGACGGAGATCCTGCTCGGCATCCTGCGGGTGGTCGCGCGGGAAAAGGTGAGACTGGTCTCGGTCGATCTCCGCGCGCCGACCACACCGGCCGTGCGCCTGAAGCCCGGGAGCCCGCCCCTGGTGGTCAACGGGCGGGCCGGCGGGTAGCGGCCTGCCTACCCGATGGTGCGGGTAACGGCCGGCAACCGGGAAACCCCAGGGCGGCGCCTGCCGTCGGCGGCGGGCGGGTGATGGTGAAACAGGGGCTGCAGGCCGCTCCAGCCCTCGCTTTCTGTAAGATCATGCCACGGACAGGAAAACCAGCAGCGTGGGCTGAATTGACCGAACTCGCGGCGCAAGAGCGCCCTCGGCCTTAGCAGTGGGGTGAGCCGAGTTGCCGCCTTGCGCGCGGAGCGTGGTACGTGCGAAACACAAAGACTCGGCCGCTGGGCTCTGCGGTGTCGGCCTGTGGAGGGGACGTAAGACCCACCCGGAAACGGGCGGGCGATCCCCGGCGAAGCAGGAAGACCCGGTGAGCGATCACCGGGAATCCCCCGGCTTTAGCCGTGGGGCGGAGGTCAAGAGCCTGGTACGTGTGCCCGGGGGCGAGCGAGGTGCCTGCCGTGCGACCGGTCGCATCCGGGCCCGGGGGCGGTGGGAGGGGCCGTGGCCAAGAAGCCGGTGATCGCCGCTCTGGATATCGGAACCAGCAAGGTCCTGGCCGCCGCGGCGGTGCCGGAGGACGCGGGCCTGCGCGTACTCGGCATCGCGGGGGTGACCTCCGCGGGGGTGCGGCGCGGCGCGGTCGTCGACCTGGCCTTGGCGTCGGCCAGCCTGCGTGGTGCCATGCAGCGCATCCGGCACGTGGCTGCTCAGCCCGTGCCCGGCGTCCTGCTCGGGTCGGCCGGCGGCCAGCCGATCTGCCTGAACGCCTACGCAGAGGTGGATGTGGCGGCGTCGGGCGGCGAGATCGCTCCGGCGGATGTCTCTGGGGTGCTGGAGCGGGCGCGTCACGCCGAGTTGCCTGCCGGCTACCAGTTGGTGCATGCCATCCCCCAGGGGTACGCGGTCGATGGGTACGAGGGGTGCACCGACCCGGTGGGCATGGCCGGGCACAGGCTCGCTGTAAAGGCGCATCTGGTGGCCTGCCAGGCGGCCGTCCTGCAGAACCTGCTGAAAGCGGCGGATGTGGCCGGGGTGCATGCCGAGGACTTCGCCGTCGCTGGACTCGGGGCGGCCGAGGCCGTCCTCACCGCTGAGGAGCGGCGGGAGGGGGCAGTGCTGATCGACCTGGGGGCGGGGGCCACGCAGGTGGTGGTGGTGGTTTCCGGGGAGCCAGCGCTGACGGCTTCCGTGCCGGTCGGCGGGGAGCACGTCACGGCGGACGTCGCGGCCGGGTTGCGGCTCACGCGCATCCAGGCGGAGGGGCTTAAGCTGCGCCACGCGGGCGTGGACCCGGAGTCCGTGCCCGCCGATCGCCGGGTGGCCGTGGAGGCGGGAGCGGGACCGGGCGGCGACGCGGGTCCAGAGGTGGCTGAACGCGAATTGGCGGAAATCGTCGCCGCCAGGGTAGAGGAGATCCTGCAGGCGGTGGCCGGTATCGTGGCGCAGGTCGGGCGGGGACAGCGCCTGGGTGGCGCCGTGTTGACGGGGGGCGGATCGCGTCTGCGGGGTCTACAGGGCGTGGCCATGCGCGTGTTGAGCATGCCCGTGCGCCGAGGCGGCGCCGCCGGTGCCAGCGGCAGCCTGGCCGCTCCCGAGTGTGCCGCCGTGGTGGGCTTGGTGCAGATGCACGCGCAGCGGCTGACGGGTGGCAACGGGCGCCTGCTACCCACCAGTGAACCGCGGCGTCTCTGGCCGCCCTGGCGCGCCCTGGCGCTCCGGCAGGCGGCCTCGCGCTGAGAACGCGGCCGCGTCGCGCGTGGCCCGCAGGTTATGATGGGACGGCGATGGAAGAGCGTTTGCGGGACGGAGGAGCACCCCGGCCGTGCGGTCGGGTGGGTCGCTGGGGTGCGGGGCCGCACCGGGCGCGTGTGCGCGCGCCCGCCCGGGGTGCGCTTAGGAAGGGCCTTGCGTCACGTGGTTGGGGCTCGGCGCCGCCGCGGGGCCGCCGGAAGCAGAGGTCCGGGTCCGCCTGTCGCCTTCTGCCCCCTCCGAGGGGCAAATCCGAGGCCGAAAGGGGCGAAAGCCTGGTCGGGCGGGCGCGCGCGCGGTGCCGCGCGCGCGGACACCAGGCGGCGCTTCGATGCTGGACTTTGACGTGGACGACCTGCGCTACGCGTTGATTAAAGTAGTGGGTGTCGGCGGCGGCGGGAACAACGCTGTTGATCGCATGATCCGCTCGGGGCTGCGCGGCGTCGAGTTCATCGCGGTGAACACCGACATGCAGTCGCTGCAGCGTTCCGAGGCACCCATTAAGATTCAGATCGGCTCCGAGTTGACGCGCGGGCTGGGGGCCGGCGCCAATCCCGAGATTGGCCAGAAGGCGGCAGAGGAGTCCCGCGACAAGATCGCCGACGCCCTCAAGGGCGCAGATATGGTGTTTGTCACCGCCGGTATGGGCGGCGGCACCGGCACTGGCGCCTCGCCGGTCATCGCGCAGATCGGCAAGGGCTGCAACGCCCTGACCGTCGGGGTGGTGACCAAGCCCTTCACCTTTGAGGGCGGCCGCCGTAGCATGCAGGCGGAGAAGGGGATCGTCAACCTGCGCCAGCAGGTGGATACGCTGATCACCATCCCCAACGACCGGCTGCTGGCCGTCGTCGACCGCCGCACGCCGTTCGTCGAGGCCTTTCGCATGGCCGACGATGTGCTGCGGCAGGGCGTGCAGGGGATCAGCGACTTGATCGCTGTCCCGGGCCTGATCAATCTCGACTTCGCCGACGTGAAGACCATCATGTCGGAGACCGGTTCGGCCCTGATGGGCATCGGCATCGCCCGCGGCGATTCCCGCGCGGCCGAGGCGGCCCGCGCGGCCATCAGCTCACCCCTGCTCGAAACCTCGATCGAGGGCGCGCGCGGCGTGCTGCTGAACATCACTGGCGACGCCAACCTCGGGCTCTTCGAGGTGAACGAGGCCGCGGAGATCATCACCCAGGCCGCCGATCCCGAGGCCAACATCATCTTCGGAGCGGTGATCGACGAGAACCTGCAGGAGGAGGTCCGCATCACCGTCATCGCCACCGGCTTCGACCACGGCAAGTCCCGTCTGCCGGAACTGGACGATCTGCCGGTCAAGCCGTTCCCGGCGGACGACCTGGACGTGCCCGCCTTCCTGCGCCGGCGGGCGACGGACAGGCGGTGATGGGCGTCCGGGCCGTTCCGGCCGGGACGCCCCCGCCCATGTGGGTTTCACTGGCGGTGTCGCGCCGGGCGGTGGCTCCGCCGGGATCGCCGCAGTGGGCCCCCGTCCCACGTTCCGGAACCGGCATGGCCCCCCTTGCGTGCGCCCTGGCGGTGCGACGCCTTCCCGCCGTCACTCCGCCAGGGCCATACCATGCGCCCGGGTGCTGCGCCAGCGGTCGGCCCCGTCCCGGGCGCCCGTCGTCGGGGCGCTCCCCGGGCGCCGGTTGGGCACGAACGTGCCAGGCGCCCCGGCCCTGGTGCCCGCCCATGCGGTAGACGGCCAGGGAGAGCCCGATCAGGAGGCAGGCGGCTAGCGCGTATCCGCCCCACGCGCCCGCACCGCGCAGTCCACCGGCCCACGCCGCCGCGCACCCGGCGGCCAGTGTGTGCAGGAGCGGTTCGAGGAATCCCACGCGCGGGTCGACGCCGAGGCCGACGCGCGCGAGCAGCCGGTAGGCGTAGGCTCCCGAAAGCAGCCAACCTATGCAGTAGAGCGCGGCAGCCACGCGCCGCCGTGGGCGAGGGCCAACGGTCCGCCCAGCAGCAAGGGCAGCGAGGAGATCAGCATTGATGGGCACGCTGGCACGACTGTTGCCCACCGCGGCACCCCGTGTGGCCCCGGGAGACCGCTCTAGCGACCCACCTCTTGGACTAGTGGCGGTTCGAACTGCATAGGGATGCTGCGGGGGCGGCCGCCGCGCGCGTTCGCCCCCGCCAGCCAGCGGGGGGGAGTCGACCTTGCCGCGACGACCCGGTGCCGGGGCTCGTGGACCCGCTCCCGCGCGCAAGTCGCGCCACGCCTTCCAGACCCTGCTCTCGACCCTGGCCCTGCTGATAGGGCTCGCCGCCGCCGGTGGCGTCGCGCCATCCCCGGCCGTGGCGGCCGCCGCCGCCCGGCGGCCGTCGGCGGAGGGCTACCTCTGGGAGTTTCAGCATGGTGTAGGCTTTAGCCCGGAGGGCTGCCACCTTCTGCCACTGGCGTATGTCTCGCCATGCGTGGCGCGCGCGGTAGCCGCGACGCGTGGCCGCTACCTCTACTACTGGAATCATGGTGCGAACTTTACCGCGGCGCAGTGCCACGAGTTGCCCCAGACCCTCCTACCGTCCTGCCTGATGGCGGTCCTGGTCCAGTTGACCTACCCGCCGGTCCACCCCGAATCCGCGGCCGAGCGCACGGCCGAGCTTCGTGCCTTTGCGCGGGGGGCGCGGCTCGACCTCGCCTCCTGCGCGCGGTTGCCCGCGGCATACGTGGCGGCCTGCGTGGCTCGCGCGCCTGACCTGAAGGCGGCATCGCTCCAGTGCCAGGGGGTCAGCGGCACAACCTGCCAGCTGGCGGGCCGGGCGGCCGATCAGCGGGCGCGGGTGGCGTGAGGTGGCCGCCGGGCCCCGGGGGGCCGCGCGCCCACGGTAGAGGTCGCTGTGTGGGTGGCGCCGGGCCTCCCAAAGGCAGGGCGCGGCGGGTTCGGCCAGCCGGCGCGTGTTCCCCGGAGTGCGGGTTCGGCAAAGAGCTGCGGGGCTGCCGGGGCGCGCGATGCGGGGAAGACGCGGCCCCACGAGCCCGAACGGGCTCGGCAGAGAGGGACCGGGTCAGCGCCAGCGCACCCGTCTCGTCCGCGGTCTCGCGGTCCCCCCTTGGCCAAGGCCTGCCGGCCCCGCGGCGGCGGCGGCCGGAGATGCCGGTGTGCATGCGCGCAGGTCGCGCACGCTCACGCAGACGCGGGCCCGCGTCGCCCCTCGTGCGTCTTCCCCGGGGCCGGGAGCGCCCGGCGCGCCCGCGCCGCCGCGTCGTGCGCTCTCCCGCCGTCGTCGCCAGCCGCAGGTCATCGCCGCCTGCGAATACGGCGTCTTCCCCACCTTCCCCGCCGGTTCCGGCCGGGCCGCTGTCCGGGCGCCGCGTCCCCCCGGTCCTGGTATAATGGATCGTCCTCTGGGCCCGCGCGCGCCCCGAGCGTGTCCTGCGGGGGGGAGTCCCGGTGGCGGCCATCAGCGAGCCCGTGCCGGCGAGCGGGCCCGTGGACGGGCCCGGCCCCGCGGTGCGACCGTCGGCGCTACCTGTCACGGAGGAGCCCCTCCTCGGGGTGGACGCAGCGCCCTCCCCGAGGGATTGGACCGAGGAGCGCCTGTTGGAACGGGTCGCGCGCCTGCCGGGCGGCGACCCCGATCTGGTCGCGCTGGCCTGCCGAGTGGGCGAGGCGGCTCACTCCGGCCAGGTGCGTGCCTCGGGCGAGCCCTACTTCGTCCACCCGCTGCAGGTCGGAGGCATGCTGGCGGAGTTGGAACTCGACACACCCACGATCGTCGCCGGCCTTCTGCACGACGTGGTCGAGGATACTCCGGTGACCCTGGAGGGCCTGCGGCGCGACTTCGGCACGGAGATCGCCGATCTGGTCGACGGGGCCACCAAGCTGGAGCGGCTGGCGCGGCGTACACGCGCTGAGGAACAGGCAGAGAACTTCCGCAAGATGTTTCTTGCGATGGCCCGCGACATCCGTGTCGTGTTGATCAAGCTGGCGGACCGCCTGCACAACATGCGAACGCTCGGCAGCCTCGACGCCGCCCGCCAGAAACGCCTGGCGGAAGAAACGCTGGAGATCTATGCCCCGCTCGCCCACCGCCTGGGGATCTTCCGCTTCAAGTGGGAGCTGGAGGACCTGGCGCTGCGCTACCTGGACCCAGCCGCCTACTATGAGCTGGCGCGGCGCATCCCACAGCGGCGCGCGGACCGCGAGCGCTTCGCCGCCGTGCTGATGACTGATCTGCAACAGCGGTTGGTTGAGGCGGGCATTCAGGCCGAGGTCAGTGGCCGCGCCAAGCACTTCTACAGCATCTATCAGAAGATGTACAAGCAGGGCAAGGACATTCAGCAGATCTACGACCTCGTGGCGGTGCGGGTCCTCGTGGACACGATCCGTGACTGTTACGCGGTGCTCGGCGTGGTGCACACGGTGTGGAAGCCCCTGCCTGGCCGCTTCAAGGACTACATCGCTACGCCCAAGTCGAATATGTACCAATCGCTGCACACGACGGTGCTTGGTCCCGCCGGCGAGCCGTTCGAAATCCAGATCCGCACCCACGAGATGCACCGCACCGCCGAGTATGGTATTGCCGCCCACTGGACGTACAAGGAAGGGGTGCGCGGGGACAGGGGGTTCAACCGCAAGCTGTCCTGGCTGCGGGAGATCCTGGACTGGCAGCGCGAGTTGCGTGACGCCCGCGAGTTCATGGAGTCGCTCAAGATCGACATGTTCGCGGACGAGGTCTTCGTCTTCACGCCCCGGGGCGACGTGTTCGAATTGCCGGCGGGCAGCACGCCGATCGACTTCGCCTACCGCGTGCACACCGAGGTGGGCCATCGCTGCGCCGGCGCGCGCGTCAACGGCCGCATCGCGCCGCTCGACAAGCCGCTGCAGAACGGCGACATCGTCGAGATCATCGCCAACAAGAATTCGGGGCCCAGCCCGGACTGGTTGGCGGTCGTGCGCACCGGCTTGGCCAAGAACCGCATCCGCCAGTGGCTGAAGAAGGAGCGCCGCGAGGAGGCCCTGCAGCTCGGGCGCGGTGCGCTGGAACGCGAATGCCGGCGGCAGGGCCTGCAGCCTGACCAGGTGCTGCGGCCCGAGTGGCTGCAGGAGGTGGCAGCGCGCTTCGCCTTCGCGGACAATGACGACCTCCTGGCCGCAGTGGGTTTTGGCGGGGCGAGCCCGGCCCAGGTGGTCGGGCGCCTGCGCGAGAAGTGGCGGCAGGCCGAGGCCGTATCCCACGTCCCGACCGCTCCCCCCGGGGGGCACCGAACCAGGGCCCACCGGGCGCACATGGCGGTACAGCCCGCCGATGGCGTCACGGTCCGAGGCGAGCACAACGTGCTCGTGCGCTTCTCGCGCTGCTGCCATCCGGTACCGGGCGACCCGATCATCGGCTACGTGACCCGCGGGCGCGGCGTCACCATCCACCACCCCGACTGCCCGAACATCCAGGCACACCGAGGAGACGACGGCCGGATCATCGATGTCAGTTGGGATGTCCTGCAGACCGCGTCCTATCCCGTGGAGTTGGCCATTACCGGGTACGACCGGCCGGGGCTGCTCTCGGACGTCACCAAGATCGTTGCCGACGGCAAACATAACATCCTCTTCGCGTCGGCCCGTGGCGGTACGCGCGCCGGGCAGGCGCTGATCGACGTCGTCATGGAGGTGCGCGACTTGGCCGAGTGTGAGGCCGTGCGGCGCAAGATCCTGCGCATCCGCGACGTGCTTTCGGCCGAGCGCACGGTCCGCAGTCGTTCCCGCGGCCTACGCGCTCTGGGCGGGCCGCTGTAGTGCGGGCGGTCGCACAGCGCTGCAGGCGGGCGGGGGTCGATGTCGGCGGTGAGGCCGTGGCGCGCATCGGGCTCGGGCTCTGCGTCTTCGTGGCCGCCGGGCGGGGGGACGGCGACGCCGACGTGGCGTACGTTGCGGACAAGCTCGCCGGACTGCGCGTGTTTCCCGAAGCCGCGGGTCCGCCAGGGGCGTCAGAGGCCTCCCCGCGCATGACCGCGTCGCTGCGGGAGGCGGGCGGGTCTCTGCTGCTGGTACCGCAGTTTACCCTTTACGGAGACGTGCGCCGAGGCCGGCGCCCCGACTTCGGCGGCGCGGCACCGCCGGACGCCGGGCGAGCCCTCCTGCAGGCGCTGGCCGCGCGGGTGCGAGCGGCGGGGGTGCCGGTGGCCGAGGGTGTCTTCGGCGCCGACATGACGGTGCACGTTGAGAACTGGGGGCCGGTGACCGTGCTCTTGGACAGTGCGCGGGGGTTCTGAGCCGTGGCGGTCCGGCCCGCCGTGCGTAGCGGCCGGGCGTTGGCCCGGGGACCTCGCGAGGCGATCAGCGGGTGCTACGGCATCACGGCGGCATGCTGCGCTCCGTCACAGTTTCCCTCTGAGAACGGCCGAAAAGTGGGGGGCGGGTCGGGTTGCCCGGGCGGAGGCAGATGCAGGGCGCGCCGCCGCAGGGCGACAGCGGGGGCTATCACGCGCTCGGCGAAGCTGCGAACTGATGTTCAGTTAAGGAGAATGGGCCAGGGATGTCGAAGGCCGGTCCCTGAACGGGGCTCCGGCCGATGTGTGTTTCGCTGGCCGCGCCGCGGTTCCTGCCGGTGAGGACGAGGTGGACGCGGAGACCCTGGCGCGCCGCACCCTGATGGACAGCATGCTGCGTGCCGAGCAGTTCCGCCTGCACGGCGAGGGGCGGGGGCGACCCGCCTGGCCGGTCGAGGTGATGCTGCGTATCCTGGTCCTTCAGAAGGACGAGCCCCGCGGCGACCGGCGCATGGTGCAGCGCCTGCGCCACGCCGACGCCTGCGCTTCCTCGCCGGCTTGCCGCCATACGGGCCGACGCCGTCACGCAGCGCCCTGGTCGACTTCCGCCGCTACCTGTTGGAGGCCGACGCCCACCGCCTGGCCATGGAGCAGCAGGCAGCGTGCATTGCCACCACGCCCGTGTTCCAGGACGGGCCGCTAGAGGCGATCATCGACGCCACGCCGCAGAGTACCGCGGCCGCCCAGCCGACCGTGATCGGTCTGCTCCAGCACGCCTGCCGCCGGGTCCTGCTCGCCTGGCGGCAGGTTGAACCGCTGGCGGCGGTTGCCGCAGCCGGCCGTCTGGGCCTGGATGTCCTGCTCGGCAAGCGGTTCAACGGCACAGAGTCGCAGCGTGCGCGCCCGGCAGGGACGTCGTCTGTGGGGCCGCTGGGTACGGAAGGCTAAGGGCATCCTGCAGGCCCTTCCCCCTGCGCCGACGGGCGCGTTCGCCGGCGCGGCGAACCTGCTGCGCCGCGTGCTGGAGGAGCGCGGCAAGGACGGCCTGGCGACGCCCCCAGACCGTGTGACCAATGCCCTGGACGCCGATGCACGCT
>JAJZZC010000006.1 GCA_021797775.1 Bacillota bacterium | reverse complement strand
GGGGCGAACAGGCCGCCGAGGGTTATAAGCCACCCAGAGGACGTTTCGCTGACCAAGCCGCGCCCTTCAGGGACCTCCGGGGATGTGTCGGCGACGGCCCTGTCGTGTCGAGGCCCGGGCGGGCGGTCCAGCGACCGCCCGCCCCGTTGCGTGCCGGGTTCTCAGAGGCTGTCCTGCCATAGGGTCACGTCTGGCACGCTGTCCGCGCCTATGCCGAAGTCCTCGCCAACCCGCTGCTGCAGGGTCAGGCGCCGCTTCTGGCGGCTCCAGTGGGCAAACAGCGCCTCCGACAGTCCCGTGGCCGCCAGCATCTCGGGATGGCTCAGGGCCGTCAATCCGACGCGTTCCATGCGGGCGGGCGCCTGCACCGCGACGTCGCCAGTGGATGCGGCGGGCCCTTCGTCGACCACCTGGACCACCCCCGACTGTAGCGTGCGCCGCACAGCCGCCCCGGCGCGTGAGAAGCGATGGATCACGCGCCACCGGCCTGGCACACCGCCCGGCCGTACACCGCACCGGGCCTAGCCACCTCGCCGAACGGGCAGGCGTGGTATGCTGCGCTTGAGACGCCCGCGCCGCCGGAGGTGGATCAGTGGGTCGGTTCGCTTTCCTGCTCCACCCACCAAGCGTCGACTACTTTCAGCTCAAGTTCCCATGGATGCGCCGCCTGCCGGATGGCTGGGTGGAGGGTGCCTTCCGCCACGTGCCGCCGTGGGTGGGCGCGCGGATCACCGGGATCGTCTCTCCGACCGGTGCTACCGCCGAAGGACACTTCATTATCTTGCCCTGGACGCCGCGCCTGCTGCTGGAGACGCCCTGGCCGGTCACGCTCGGGCGCCTGCTGGCGGCTGGGCGTCTGGCGGAGCATGCCGGCGCGGAGATCTTCGGGCTCGGGGCCTACACCAAGATCGCCGGCGACCGGGGCGTCACCCTCAACGAGCGCCTGCGTATGCCGGTGACCACAGGCAACTCCTACACCGCCGCCACCGCGGTGGAGGGCGCGCTCTTGGCCGCGGCCCGCATGGGCATGGAGCCAGGAGCCACCGTTGTGACCATCGTGGGCGCGACGGGCTCGATCGGTGCCGCCTGCGCCCGCGTGCTGGCGGGGCAGGTGGGATCGCTCTGTCTGGTCGCGCGCGAGCGCGCGCGGCTAGACGCCCTACGCGAGGAACTGGCCGCCGGCGGTACGCTGGTGACGGTGGAGCCAGACCTGCAGCGCGCTGTGCGTCAGGCGGGGATCGTCCTCTGCGTGAGTTCAGCGATCGAGGGCATCCTGAGCCCGGCGGATTTCGCGTCTGGGGCCGTGGTCTGCGACGTCGCCCGTCCCCGCAACGTCTCGGCGTCCCTGGCGGGCGTGCGGGATGACGTTTTGGTCATCGATGGGGGCGTCATTGCGGTACCGGGCGAGCACGCCGACTTCGGCATGCACTTCGGCTTCCCACCGCGCACGGCTGAGGCATGCATCGCCGAGACGATCATCCTCGCCCTAGAGCATCGCTGGGAGGCCTTCACCCTTGGGCGGGACATCAGCGCCGAACGGGTCCGCGAGATCGCCGTGCTGGGTCGAAAGCACGGTTTCCGGCTCGCCGGTTTCCGCCGCTTTGAACGCGCCATCCCAGATGAGGAGATCGATGCCATCGCCGCGCGCGCACGGCGCACCGCATAGGGACCCGCACGCGGCCCGGCGGCCCGCCCAGTCCCCAGTCGGGGCGGCCACTGGCCGCCGCCCCGTGGCGACGCGCGTCGCCGCCAAACCCGGTGGGGCAGGCCGCTTGGCGCGCGCGACCCACCCTGGCGCGGCGTACCGCCGCGTCGCCGGAAGGGGCCGCCACGGAACAACCCTTCCTTCTGTCTGTTTGGCAAACATGCCCGGTTCGTGACCCCCAGATGCGGGGGCAAAACGGGCAGCTACTGACGCCACGCCTACAGACTGCGCGCGACCTGGAGGGCCACGACCAGCAACATGAAGACCACGTACAGCCGAAGGATCCATAGCACGACCCGCAGGCCGGGGGAGAGGGTACGCCGGCCGATGGGCGTGCGCTTGGCGGCCACGATCTGATCGGCCTCGAGCAGGGAGAGGACGGCCGCAGCGTCCGGTTCACCCTCGGCGGAGCGCAGCGCCCGCGCCCGCAGCCGGGCACTGCCCCGCGCACCCGCTGCGACCGACGGGGCGTGCCGTGCGCGTCCCTCGCTCACCATGCGACTCCCCCTCTCGGCGGATATTCCCTTACCCTGCACCCTGCGTCATCGGCCGCATAGGCGGGACAGCGACACCCCGGCGACCGGCAGCAAAGGCGACGGACACGCTGCGTTCCGGGCGGTCCCGTGGCAGAGCGGACCCGCCAGGGCCGCCGTCGCGGTATGCTGGGCGATCCCGGCCGACTCCGGTCACTCGCCGCCCCCGGGCGCGACCGAGACGCCCTGGGCGACCCGCGGCCCAACCACTAGCGTGGTGTCCCCGACGCCGATGGTCATGGTGTCATCGACAGGGTTAACCGCCTCCACGCGGACCAGGACGCCTAGCGTCATCCCCACCTTGTCGAGGTACGCGAGCAGTCCGGGGATGCGTTCATCCACCAGGGACACGCGCGCGGACTCGCCCGGACCCAGCTCCGCTAGCCGGCGCAGCGGCGCCTGCTCCAAGCGGCCTTCCCGGTCCGGGATCGGATAACCGTGCGGGCAGGTGAAGGGGTTGCCGAGCAGCGTCTCCAGCGCGTCGACCACGGCGTCGGGCAGCGCATGCTCCATCTGGTCGGCGAGGTCGTCCACCGATTCCCATGGCAGCCGCAGCACATCTGTCAGGAAGCGCTCCACTAACCGATGGCGCCGGAGGACCGCGAGTGCCATCCGCTGGCCCTCCTCCGTCAGTGTGACCCCCTCGTATTCACGGTACGTCACGAGGCCGTCCCGGGCCAGGCGCTTGAACATGGAGGTGGTCGAGGCCGGGGTGACGTGGCGCCGGTCGGCCACGATGCCGGTGGTCGCGGACTCGCCCGCCGCCTGGAGCCGGTAGATGTCCGCGAGGTAGTCCTCGGCCGCTAAACCAGACATGCGCCCTGAGCCACCTTCCGATTTAGGCGGGGAAAAGTCACGATTCGTCCAGAGCATATCCCGAGCCCCATGCCACGTCAACGGCGGCCGCTCCGGCGCTATGGGCCGGCGGGCGGCGGCTGGCGCCCGTGGACAGGCCAGGCGATGGACCGCGGCCAACCGTGGCGCAAGGCCTTCCGCGGCTGCCAATAGGCCAGGCTGCTGACAATCCCGTCGAGGCCAGCCGTGAGAGCGTCCCGCAGGGGAGGCGGAGCGGACGGTGCGGTGGGTAGGCGCGGCGTCGCTCCATGCTGGCCCCGGGGGGTGTGGCTGTGATCCCGCACCGGTGCGGACACTCCCCCATGTTCCGATAAGAAGTATTATGTAAAGTGGCGCCTCGGCAGGGGTGTTGGTCGGCGGCCCACCCGGGACCGTCCGACCAACACCGTGGCGGGCGGCAAACCGGGGCCTGCAAGCCGATACCGCGCACCGGCAGGAACTGCCGGCGTGGAGCGGGTAGGTGCCCTCCACGCGCGCGCCACGCGCCGCTAGCTCCGGAGCGTCGTGGAGAAGCACGGTGCATCGCGTCGGTTTGGGGGCGGGGCCCGGGTGCCCTGGACATTGGGTGCGCCCGTGCGCAGCTCAAAGGCCTCGCGCACGGCGGCAGCCCTCCGTCTCTGGCCCGGTCATCGCCAGCCGGCTCCGCCGGGGCGGCCTCACGAAGAACCAGAGGGGTGACGGCATGGCTCGCAAGCGTCCGAACGTCCTGCTCTTCGGTGTCGACAGCCTGCGGCGCGATCACATGAGTGCCTATGGCTATGGGCGACTGACCACGCCCCACGTCGCGCGCTTCGCCGGGGAGGGCGTGCTCTTTGAGCAGCATTTCAGCCCGAGCATCCCGACCACACCGGCTTACGCGTCGATGTTGACGGGCATGGACTGTTTCGGCACCGACGTCGTCGCCTTGCGGCACCGCGGAGGACTGGGCGATCACGTGCGTACGCTCGCCGAGGTGCTCGGCGAGAACGGCTATCAAACCACCTGCGTCGGCTTTACCGGAAACCCGTCGTCTCGTGGGTTTCAGCAGTACCTGGACTACGCGGGCTGGGGTCCGGACGACTCCGGCCGCAGCCCGAAGGCGGAGAACCTCAACCGCGTGGCGATCCCGGAACTCGAACGCCTGGCCCGCGCGGACGAGCCGTTCTTCCTTTTCCTGCGCCATATGGATCCGCATTCGCCGTACCTGCCGCCCCGGCCGTTCGAGCGCCTCTTCTACGGGGGCGACGAGTTCGACCCCGCCAACCATTCGATGGAACCCGTGTACGCCTTTAAGCCGTTTGCTGACTATCTCAGTTCATGGATTCCTGAGGGTTGCACCGATCAGGAGTACATAGCGGCCCAGTACGACGGTGCCGTGGCGTACCTCGACGCCTGCGTGGAGAGCATCTTGCGCCGCGTCGCCGCTCTGGGACTCGACAAGGACACCATTGTCGTCTTCACGGCGGACCACGGGGAGACCCTCTACGAACACGACTGCTACTTTGACCACCACGGCATGTACGAATGCACCCTGGTCGTCCCGCTCATCATCCGCTATCCCGGCCACGTGCCCGCGGGCCGGCGCATCACGGATGTGACGCTGATCTCGGACATCATGCCCACCGTGCTAGACCTCGCCGGCATCAGGACGCCGATCCGCTTCACCGGCCGCAGCCTGGCGCCGCTGATGCGCGGCAAGGAACTGCCCCGCGTCACCGAGTTCTACATCACCGAGGCGACCTGGATGCGCAAGCATGGCTGGCGCACACCAGAGTGGAAGCTCATCCACGCGCTGGAGCCGGACTTCCACTTCAAGCCGGAAATCGAATTGTACAACCTCATCAAGGATCCCCTGGAACTGAAGAACGTGGCGGCCCAGGAGCCGGAGGTCGTCGCCCTGCTGCAGGCGCGGATGCAGGCCTGGATCGCCAGGCGGGAAGAGGCCACCGGGCGGACCAACCCGATGTTCACCAACCTGCAATGGCATGGAAAGGAGTCTGGACCCTTCCGGACGTCCCAGGAAGCGTACGACGCACTGTATATCGGTGGCGCCCGCCAGGCACGGGCGCTGCAGGAAAAGAAGTAGCGTCGCGTGCAGCCTGCGCGACCGCGGCGGGGTCCGGGCACGAGGCTGCAGGCCGTGGGTCCCGTCGGCGCAGGCGGGGGACACGGGCCGAGGGGGGTGACGCGCGTTCTCATGCGCACCACCCCCCTCTGGTCGCGGCGAACGGGATGGCTGGGGCCGTGACGACACAAGGGTGCCACCCCGCGCGGGAGAGCTTGGCGCACCAGGGCCAGCGCGCAGCGGCACGACCACGACCGTGGCGGTGATGGCGCTGGCCATGTCCTTAGGGCACCACACCAAGCGGCCGGCTACCCTGCCGCGGGTTGACAGTGGCGCTCCGCGCGGTCGCCGCTGTCCGATGGCCGGTGTACGTGTCCGCCCAGCCGGGCGAAATGGGCAGAGCCGCTGGCGGGCGGCCGTTCGCGTGGGGAAGGCTTGCCAAGGGGAGTGCCGCCTCGAGTGTGGTTTGCCGCCAAGAACCTGGCCGCCTTCGCGCTCCTGCATCAGCAGGCCGAGGCCGTCGCCTCCGGCGCCGCCGCCTTGCGCGGCCTGTTCCAGTCGTTCGGCGACGACTCGGCCGCTCGGGCGCATACGGCGCAGATCCGCGAGATCGAGCGCCGCGGAGACGAACTGGAACGGACGATCTTTGACCGCTTGAACAAGACCTTTCTCCCCCCGGTGGGGCGCGAGGACATCTACGCCATCGCCAACAAGCTGGAGACCATCCTCGATATCCTGGAGGGCGCCGCCGACCGCGTGGAGCTCTACGCCATCAGTGCCTTGACCCCCGAGGTCCTGGCCATGGCCGATCAACTCGCCACGGAAGCCGGCATGTTGGTGGACGTACTCACCGCGCTGTCCACCATGAGGGCGAGCCGGGTCGATGAGGCCGCGCAGCGCCTGCGGACACTGGAGTCGGAGGTTGACCGCTCCTACCGCGAAGGCGTGGCGCGGCTGTTCAGGACCCCTGGTTTCCCCCCGCTGGAGGTCATGAAGCTGAAAGAGATCCTGGAGCGTCTCGAGGAGGCGTCCGACCATTGTGAGGACGTTGCCAACCTCGTCGAGGCGATCCTGATCAAGCACGGTTGACCGTTCTCGCCACGGCGGGCGGCCGGTTCCGGGCCCAAGTCCTCGGAAGCGTGGAGCCCGCTGGCCTTCTCCAGAGCGGCCAGAGACCTCAGAGCGCGCCGCGGCAGGCCCGGACGGGAGCACGTCGCCGGGCGCGCATCGCCACGCCGCGGGCGGGGAGGTTGAGCACGGCGTCCTTTTTGGCGCATGCCGGTAGCGTGTTGCCACACGGTGGCAGCTGCGGCAGGGGGGGGGGCCCCCGCGTCGAAGCCCCGCGACTGCCGCGCCACGCCGAGCAAGGCTGCTCGGGCTCGGGCCAGTGGCGGCTCACCAGGTGGGCCAGCGGCGGTCCTCGGCGGGACGTTGGCGCACCGATCGACGGGAGGAATGTGGGTTGTCCATCGCGATCGACCTATCTGGCACGGTGGCCTTGGTCAGCGGCGGTGCCACCGGCATCGGCGCGGGCTGCGTGCGCGAGTTCGCCCGCGCCGGCGCAGCGGTGTTCTTCACCTACACCAGCAATGCCAGCGGAGCCGACGCCTTGGTCCAGGAAATCCGTCGGGGGGGCGGCCGGGCTTCCGCCGCGCAGACCGACTTCACACGCCTGGAGGAGGTGCGGCGCGCCGCCGACGCCTGCGAGCAGCAACTCGGACCTGTGGACTTCCTTGTTAACAACGCTGGGATTACCGATCCGCACCCTGCGCTGGACGTGACGCCGGAGGTCTGGGACCGGACGCTGGACATCAACCTGCGGGCCATGTTCTTCCTGTCGCAGCGCTGCGCGCGCTCCATGCGCGAGCGCAGGGCGCACGGCGCGATCGTCAACATGAGTTCTGTTCACGGCCGCGTGGCTTCGCACGGCCACTCGCACTATGAGGCCAGCAAGGGCGGCATCAACATGATGACCCGCTCCCTGGCCGTGGAATACGCCCCTCACGGCATCCGCGTCAACTGCGTCGCGCCGGGGGCCATCGAGGTCGAGCGCTATGCGCACATGGAGAACTACGACCGCCAAGGCTGGGGCGAGCACATCCCCCTGGGCCGCGTGGGCGTCGCCGCGGACATCGCGCCCGTCTGTGTGTTTCTCTGCAGTCCGGGCGCTTCGTACATCACCGGCCAGATCATCTATGTCGACGGCGGCCTCACGTCGCGGATGCCGTCGCTCTGAACCTGACTTTCGCAAAGGGGCGGCCGGTCGCCTTGGTGCCCAGGGGCCGGCCCCTCGCCACGACTTCACCCGCTCGCGTCGCGGGGTCCTTCCGCGCCAGCGGCGCCCGCCTGACATTGCGAGATTCAGGCTGAAGACCTTCCCCCCGGTTCGCGGCCGGCGCGCGGGAGCACGCGCACGTTCTCCTCGGCGATGGAGAGGCGGCTCTCCCGCCCGCCGGCCGGAGGGCGGGGCGCTCGGGGGCCTCCACGGGGCTCCAGCACGTCCGAGTCGACCTTCGGGCCCATCCCCCGCGGTCGGCGTACGGCCGTCCCCGAGGAGCACGAGGCGTCGGCCGCCATCGCAGCACCAGTGGGTCCGGTTCGCGAGCCCGGTGGACGCAAGGCCGTTCTGTGGGGCCGCGGCGGTCGTCGAGGCCACCACAGGCGGAGCCGGGCCTCGCCCAAAGGGACTTTTGCAGCGGACTCCTGGACTAGGCGGGCCAGAGACGGACGCCGGGCATCCCCGGTGTTCCGCCCGACCCCATGCCACCCGATCGGTGGCCGCCGACCCGTCTCCCCTAACGCCGGAGGATGGCCTCGATACGGTCCAGTTCATCCTGGGAGAAGTCCAGGTGCTCCAGCGTGCGGATGTTCTCCTCCACGTGCTCCACCCGGCTCGCGCCGATCAGCGCCGAGGTGACGGCCGGTAGCCGCAGCACCCAGGCCAGGGCCATCTGCGCGAGGGACTGGCCGCGTGCGCGGGCCAGCTCGTGCAGGGCTCGCAGCTTGGAGCGCCGTTCGGGCGGCACGGCTTCGTCCAGGGTCCGCTTGCCGCGCCAGAGCGCGGCCCGCGAGTCCGGGGGGAGGGCGTCACCCAGATACTTGTCGGTGAGCTCACCCTGGGCCAGCGGGCAATAGCAGATCACGCCGGTGCCGGCGCGCTCGGCGTGGGGGAAGAGGTCGGTCTCCGCCCGCCTGCCCAGCATGTTGTAATACGGCTGGTGGATCGTGATTGGCGCCAGCCCACGCCGGACCACCACCTGCTGGGCCGCCGCGAACTGTACACCGCTGAAGTTGGAGACACCCACATAGAGCGCCTTGCCCTGCCGCACGATGAGGTCCAGTGCTTCCATGGTCTCTTCGAGCGGCGTCTCTGGATCCGGGCGGTGCGCGTAGAAGATGTCGACGTAGTCCAGTTGCAGACGCCTGAGCGACTGGTCGAGGCTGGACACCAGGTACTTTTTGCTCAGCCATTCGCCGTACGGACCGGGCCACATGCGATACCCGGCCTTCGTCGAGATGATCAACTCGTCGCGGGGCATCTCCCCCAGGATGCGGCCGACCACCGCTTCGGCGTTCCCCGGCGGCCGTCCGTAGTTGTTCGCCAGATCGAAGTGGGTAATCCCCAGGTCGAAGGCGCGGAACAGGCACTCCCGGGCTACATCCTCGCCCCGGTATCCACCGAAGGTCTCCCATGCCCCCAGCGAGATAGCCGGCAGCAGCAGGCCGGACCGGCCGCACCGCCGGTAGCGCATGCGCTCGTACCGCTGGGCGGCAAACTCGTATGCCAATCCTTCACCGCTGGTCAGGAAAACGTGTACAAACCGCGCGTGCGGTCCCCCACGCCGTCCGCCCGACCAGGCTTTCGCCCCTTTCGGCCTTGGATTTGCCCCTTGCGGGGCCGTAGGCGACAGGCGGACTCGGACGCCGCGGCGGTTGCCCACCGCCCGTACAAGGATGCTCACCCGGAGCGCTTGCGGATGGCCCGCGTCCATCGCCTGGATCGGCCCGTGCCCGCGCGGCCGCCCCGATCGCCTTCCGCTCCGGGTTGCCTGTTCCTCCCGCAGGCCGCGCGTTCGGTTCCCAGGCGTCGAGAGCCCCGCGGCATGCCTTGCGGACTCGATCGGCCTGCGAAAGTTCCCTTGAACGGCGTTCTGCTGCAAGGCCTGGCCTGGTCCCCGGCAGAGGCGCTGCCTCTTGCGGTGTCGTCCTGGGACGGCCGCCTGCACCGCAGGTACCGAGAACCCGCTTCTACGATAACGACCGGATCGGATGATGCAGCATGCAGCAGCGCTGCTTCACCCCGCCATGGACAGGCGCGTCGACGTACAGGCCGGTCCGCCGCCCCCTTCGCGCCGCGGCCCGCCGGTTTTCAACCTGACTTTCGCAAAGGGTTTGCCCGTCGCCTTGGCGCCCAGGGGCCAGCCCCTCGCCACGACCGCACCCGCTCGTACGCGGGGTCCTTCTCGGACAGCGGCGCCAGCCTGACACTGCGAGATTCAGGTTCAATCCCAGCGCAGGTCCGCCGCGCTGCGGTACTCAGTGACCCGGCTCTCGAAGAAGTTCTTCTCCTTGCCCAGGTCGATGGTCTCGCTCATCCAAGGGAATGGATTGCCGGCCCCATACTCCGCCCTCAAGCCGATGCGCTCCAGCCGGCGGTCGGCGATATGTTGCGCATACTGCTGAAACATATCGGCGCGCAGCCCGAGCACGCCTTCCGGCAGAGCGTCCCGCGCATACGCGATCTCCAGGTCCACCGCGTGACGCATGAGGTCACGCACATGTCCCTGGAAGTCCGGCGTCCAGAGAGCCGGTTGCTCCTCCTTGATGCCGTTGATCAGGTCGATTCCGAAGTTGAGGTGGATGGTTTCGTCCCGCAGGATGTACTGGAACTGCTCGCCGATCCCCGTCATCAGGTTGCGGCGGTGCAGGCTCAGGATCATAGCGAATCCGCTGTAGAAAAACAATCCTTCCATGATGACGTAATAGCCGATCAGGTCCTCCAACAAGCGCTGCGCGCCCGCACAGGTCTCCGTGCTGAAGCTCGGACGCAGGACGTCGGTGGTGATGGCCATCTCGAATTCGTCCTTGGCGGTGATGGCCGGAATCTCGCGGTACATGTTGAAGACCTCGCCCTCGTCCAAGCCGAGGCTCTCCACGATGTAGTGAAAGGCATGGGTATGGACGGCTTCCTCGAAGGCCTGGCGCAACAGGTATTGGCGACACTCCGCGTTGGTGACGTGGCGAAAGATGGCCAGGATGATGTTGTTCGCGACCAGGCTCTCGGCCGTCGCGAAGAAACCGAGGTTGCGCATGATCAGCAGACGCTCGGCTGCCGTCAGCCGATCACTCCGCCATGTGGCGATATCTGGCCCCATCGGCACCTCGCTCGGCAACCAATTGTTGGCACATCCGTTCAGGTAGTGCTCCCACGCCCACCGGTACTTCAACGGCATGAGCTGGTTGACATCCACCGACTCACAGTTGATCAGCCGCTTGTCCTCCACGCGGATCCGCGCCTGCGGCACGGACCAGTCGCCCCCCCTCCGGACTTGGAACGAGATCCCCCGCACGGGTCTGCGGTGCCCCGATGGGCCTTGGCCTGTGCGCGCCCTGAGCTGGTCTCCGGCCAGCACCACCGTGCCGGAAACCTTCTTGACGACGTCCGGGCGCTGCTCGCTCTTACCCGAGTCAGCGGCATTGCAGTGGCGAGCTCGCGACGATGTGGTCTCTGCTCCGCCGCTCCGCCGCACGGACCGTCGCGCATCCCGCCACCTCACGGAGCAGCTACGGATTCCGGCTGGTGGTAGGTCACCGCCTTTGCCACAGCGCGGAGGACCGTGCCGATCGGTCTCCAAATGACCACCCGGGAACCGCTCAAGAACGACTCGCCCCGTCGGGGGACCCGGCCGGGGCTTCGGCCGGGACGGTCGCGCGTCCCAGCCAAAGCCCCGGCCCGCGGCGTTCTGCGGGAAGGTGCGTCCGCGGTGCGCACGTTCCCGCCCAGGCGATCCTACTGGCACGCTTCGCACTCCGGCTCATCCAGCGAGCAAGCCCGCCCCGGCCCGGCATCGTCAGCAGGCCGCCGCGCGACTCCCCCCCCGAACGGATCGCTCGGGCTCGGCCCTTGGGTGGCGCCGCGGCCGTTCCGCGGGTCCGCCAGGCCAGCGCCCGGGACCGGGTCGGAGGTGCCAGGCCGGCGGCCATCCCCGGGAGACGGCGCCACGGCCTGGGGCTCCCGTTCGACCCGGATCGCGGAAGAGGCGCTGCGGGCCTTCATCCAACGCGGCTGCAGACCGCGGGCATTGACGTCGAGGGTCGACTTCTCGACCTGGGTCGCCCCCAGGCTCCTGAGATAGTAGGTCGTCTTCAGGCCGCGCTCCCACGCCAGCATGTACATGTCCTGGAGCTTGCGCCCGCTGGGTTCGGCGATGTAAAGGTTCAGAGACTGGCCTTGGTCGATCCACTTCTGGCGCCGTGACGCGCACTCGATCAACCATGCCGGGTCGACCTCGAACGCTGTGAGGTAGCGGTGCTTCAACTCGTCCGGTACACGCTCGATCTCCAGGAGCGAGCCGTCGTAGTACTTGAGGTCGTCGATCATGCGCTGGTCCCACAGGCCGGCCGCCTTCAGGTCCGCCACCAGGTACTCATTGATGACCGTGAACTCGCCAGAGAGGTTGCTCTTCACAAACAGGTTGCGATATGTCGGTTCGATGGACTGGGAGACCCCCGTGATGTTGGCGATGGTCGCCGTAGGTGCGATCGCCATGCAGTTGCTGTTGCGCATGCCGTGGCGACGTACCGCCTCGCGCACGGGGCTCCAGTCCATGGTGACGGACAGGTCCACGTCCAGGTGTCCGTCCCGCTCCTCTGCCAGAAGCGCCACGGTGTCAATGGGCAGCAGACCCCTGTCCCACTTGGAGCCACGATAGCTGGGGTAAGGACCGCGTTCCGCCGCCAATTCAGCGGAGGCCAGGATCGCGAAGTAGGAGACGGCCTCCATGCTGCGGTCGGCGAACTCCACGGCCTGGTCCGAGGCATAGCTCATCCCCAGCCGGTAAAGAGCGTCCTGGAAACCCATGACTCCCAACCCGACTGGCCGGTGGCGCTCGTTGGAACGCTTGGCCTGCTCCACCGGGTAGAGGTTGATATCGATGACATTGTCCAGCATGCGCAGCGCCACAGAAATGGTCTCACGCAGCCTGTCGAGACACAGGTCCCCGTCCACCACGTGCGCAGCCAGGTTCACGGAACCCAGGTTGCAAACCGCGATCTCTTCCTCGCTACTGTTGAGCGTGATCTCCGTGCAGAGGTTGCTGCTATGCACCACACCCACGTGGTCCTGGGGACTGCGCACGTTGGCCGGGTCCTTGAAGGTAATCCAGGGATGCCCTGTTTCGAAGAGCATGGAAAGCATGCGCCGCCAGAGTTCGACCGCCCGCACGCGCCGGAAGTTGCGGATGGCTCCGGCGTCGGCCAGCCGCTCGTACTCGACGTACCGGCGCTCGAAGGCGCGCCCATAGAGGTTGTGGAGGTCAGTCACCTCGTCCGGTGAGAACAGCGTCCAATCCGCATCGGCCGCGACGCGTTTCATAAACAGGTCCGGGACCCAGTTCGCGGTGTTCATGTCGTGGGTACGGCGGCGCTCGTCGCCCGTGTTCTTGCGCAGTTCCAGGAACTCCTCGATGTCGAGGTGCCAGGTCTCCAGGTAGGCACAGACCGCGCCCTTGCGCTTGCCGCCCTGGTTGACCGCAACCGCCGTGTCGTTGGCCACCTTGAGAAAGGGGATCACGCCCTGGCTCCGGCCGTTGGTCCCTCTAATCAGGCTGCCCAGCGCGCGCACGGGGGTCCAGTCGTTGCCCAGACCGCCGCTCCACTTGCTGAGCATGGCGTTGTCGTGGACGGCCATGAAGATACGGTGCAGGTCGTCGGGCACCGTCGTCAAGAAGCAGGAGGAGAGTTGCGGGTAGCGGGTGCCGCTGTTGAACAGGGTGGGTGAGGACGAGCAGAAGAGGAACCGCGAGAGGACGTCGTAGAACTCGATCGCCCGCCGCTCCCGTTCAGGCTCGTCCAGGGCGAGCCCCATCGCCACGCGCATCCAGAACCCCTGCGGTAACTCCAGCCGTCGCCCGTCGTGGTGGATCAGGTAGCGGTCGTACAGCACCTGCAGGCCCATATAGCGGAAGAGCAGGTCGCGCTCTGGCCGAATGGCCGCGCCGATCCGCTCCAGGTCGAACTCCAGTAGCCGGGGATCGAGATGGCCGGTATCCACACCCCGTCGGAGGGAGGACGAGAAGTGGGCGCCGTATGTGCGCTCCAAGTCGCGGTAACGCAGGGGCAGGCCGGCCGCCTCGGTGTAGATCGCCTCTAGCAGGAGCCTCCCGGCGGCGAACGCACAGGCCGGGTCCTGCTCGATGTGGGCGCGCGCGGCCAGCACCTTGGCCTGCTCGAGGTCGCGAAGCGTGATCCCAGGGTAGAGGGCGGCGACCGTATCGTGGTAGATGGCCTCGGCCAGCGGCCGGTCGATGAGGCCCGAGCACGCCTCCGCGATGTCATGCTTCAACACCGATCGCTCCAGGAGCACCTGGTGGCCGCCATCGGTGAGCACACGTAGCCGCTCACCCTCGCGCCGCGCCGCGCGCGCCTCGCGGTACAAGATGTAGCGGCGCGCTACAGAGAACTCGGCGGCGGCCATGAGGCAGCGCTCCACCTCGTCCTGGATCTGCTCGATATGCAGGTCGCCACCGCCCTGCAGGCGCGCGATCACCGTGTCCGCCACTGCGCTCACGCGGGCGTCCACGTCGGAAGGCAGGGCGTCGGGATACGGGCACCCGACCTCCGCCCGGAACGCCATCTCGACGGCGTGGCGGATGCGCTCCCCGTCCCACGGCACGCGGCGGCCGTCGCGCTTGATCACCGTCTGCAATGCGGATCGTCCCTCTCTGTGCCAGTCTGAAGCGCCCCGGACACGCCCCTCCCACAACATACAGCGCATGGAAGCCACAGACAACAACTAGATATAGATTCGGCGTCCGCCGCCTGGTAGGCTGCCTGGCGCCGCCGCACAGCATCGGCGCCCCCGGTCGCGCCGCCTGCGGCCTCTCCCCACAACAGGCAAGGTCCCGGCGGTGGCTGCCTGACGGCGCCGGCCGCCAGGGGGAAGCCCGCATCCCCTCCGCCTCCCCCGCCTCCGGGGGGGGGACGGCAGGCGCTCACGGCATCCCCACGATCGGTCCAGCGAACTGCGGACCGGCCCACAAGAGCGCCAGACGGAGGCCCTTAGCGGCCCAGATGTGGTGGCCGCGCGCGGCAGCCGGTCGTTCGCTGCGGGAAGGAACGCAGAGCCAGACTCTCGCCTGTCCTCCTACTCCCTGGCTCTTGACGTTCTGCGGAGGACAAGCGATGATGCCAGTGGAGGCCGAAGGCCCACGCGCCACCGCGGGGTACTCTGCTCCAGGAGGGCGACGGTTTCTCCCTGTGATATGGGGTGGGCGAATGCCGCGAACTTCGTGAGTCTCGTCACCGAGGACACAGAGGGGCGGTTTGCCCAACGGGTCGGCGGTTTCCATAATCGCCTGCGAAGGTGAGGAGTTTCTGATGCGGCGAACCCGTGAAACGACGCGTCAACCCGATGTGCCAATCGCTCCTCCCCGGCTGGCGGAAGGGCTGCTGGCCGCCCTCGAGGAGGTGGAGCGCACCAGCCGCGTCGGCCGGCGTGCGGCAGCCCGCGCCGCGGCGAGTGAGCCCACGGAGCGGACCCGGCGGCGCGCGCACGCCGTGGGCCAGGAGGCCGGCACCGCCCCGGCGGTGCTCCCACCGCCATCGCGGGATGAACCGGCCGCTGCGGCTGCGCCCGGGTACACGCGCGATGTCGTCGACGCGGCGTCCCCCGAGCTGGTGAGCGGGGCCGAGGTGGCGCGCCGGCTGGGTGTGTCACGCGAACGCGTCCGCCAGTGGGCCGTGAACCCGCGCTACGGCTTTCCGCTCAGCACGGGGAGGTCCGGTCCCGCGAAGCTGTGGCGCTGGCCTGAGGTGGAACGCTGGGCCGCCGAGCACCGGCGTCGCCCGCCAGAGGAGGACCGCTGAGTGACCGTCGCGTCCGGTGGGGCGACCGCCGAGGGCCAGGCGGGAGAGAGGCGGTGGGTCGATGGCCGGCTCGGATCGCGGTCCTCTCGCTTTCGGCCCATCGGCTCGCGGCGCCCGTCCAGGCAGCACGGGCGCCGGCCGGTTGGCCGCCTGCCTCGGAACACCTCTTGGTCGTTTCGCTGGAGCCCACCCGCTGGCCGCCTTGTGTGCGGGGCTCTTCCGGCGACCTTAGCCCGTATGGCCGCACGTCACACGCAAAACCGGGTGGGCTCTCGGTCAGATGGGGCCCGTCCCAGCCATGGGCGCGGTCGCCGCCGCCGTCGGACCAGGGGCCCCGGAGTACGCCTCTGCCGGTGAGGGGTGACGACGCGGACGGCGCGGCACGACCATTTCGTACACGTAGCAAACGCGGCCGCGGTGCGACATGGGGCCCGCACGCGCCGTCTTCAGCCCCGGCTGGGCCATCGACGCGAACTTCAAGCCGCGTCCGGCGTTTTGTTGTACGCCATGTCGACGGATGCGCCCGGCCGTTCGAGGCCGGAGCCCCCGGCTGGAGGTGCTTGATCCGTGCAGGCCGGCCGCGAGGGTTCCGCGCCGGAGCAGGGCGGGGGCGGCGTGCTCCGGCGCGTCCTCGGCTTTCGCACCGTCGTTTCAACCAGCGCCGGACTCGCCTTTGCGGCGGTCAATTTCCTCGCCGTGCTCGAGGTGCGGGCCGACGCGCCCGGCATCCTCGGCCCGCTGGCGGTGCTGCTCGCTGGCGGCGTCTGCCTCCTCGCCGCTGCGATCTTCGGCGAACTCAACGGCACACTGCCGTCCGCCGCGGGCATCCGCGTCTGGACGCTGCGGGGCCTCGGCGACCCGTTTTCCCTGTCCTTCACCCTGCTCTACCTGGTCACCGTCCTCAGCGTCATCGCCGCCGACGGCTTCGTCCTGGCCTCGGCGCTGCGCTTGGCCGTGCCCACGGTACCAGGGGCCCTCTGGGTGCTGCTCTTCCTGACGGCGGCCCTCGCCGCCAACCTACGCGGCGTAGCGGCCGCCGGGCTGGTCCAGGACTTAACCACATACGTGCTGCTGGGTGCTCTCGTCGTCGTGTGTATCGCGGCGACGTTCGCCCCTGGCCACCTGCCCCCCGCGCCGTCCCACTGGTCCGGGGGGCTCTTGACCGGGGTTGCCGTCGCCGTCTTCATCTTTATGGGCTTTGAGTGGGTCACCCCGTTGGCGGAGGAGGTCAGACGCCCCGCGCTCATGCCGCAGGGCCTCGGGCTGTCCCTGCTCGCTCTGGCCGTGGCCTTCGGGCTGTTCGCGCTGGTAGCCGCGCGCCTCCCGGGCGGGGGCGCCGCGGGCCTCGCGCCTCAGTTGACGGTCGGCCGCGCCGCCCTCGGCCCAGTGGGCTTTTGGGTCATGCTCGCGGTGACTCTGGTGACAGCGGGGACGACCTTTAACGGTGGCTTCGTCTCGGCCTCGCGCCTGCTCTACGCCCTCGGTCGCGCCGGTTACCTGCCCCGGGTGCTGGGCCGGCTCAACCGGCGATTCGTGCCCGCGCACGCCCTCTGGATCCTGTATGGCACGTCCGTGGTCCTGACCCTGGCGGTGTTCGCGACCGGCCGCTATCTGATCCTGATCAACGCGGGCGCCACCCTGGAGTCCTCGATGTACGTCGTCGCGGCGCTGGCCCTCCTGGGCCTGCGGCGACGGCTGCCCGACCTGCCCCGCAGCTGGCGGGCGCCGGGGGGCCGCTTCATCCCCGTCGCCGGGGTGCTCGTCTTCGGCGTCCTCGCCGCTGGGGCCGCCGTCAACCCTGATGGCCTGCCGCTACCCGGCGTCCCCTGGACGGTGATCGTCCTCCTCGTCCTAGCCGCGGCCGCCGCGCTTTACAGCCGGGCAGTCCTGCGCCGTCGGGCCGGGGGCGCGCCCGTCGGTGTGCCGCCCGGCGCGCCCCCCCTGGCGGGACCGAAATAGCCCTCACCAAAACCGCACGCGGGCTGCCCCAGGTATGGGCTGGCGCGGCCTGGGCGCGCCACGCGGCGATGCGGGCGATGGAGCCGACAAGGGGATCGGTTCGGCGAGTGGCGCAGCCGACCCAACGTGGCCAAGTACTGTAAGCAGACTTGGCTGACGGGTTCGTGCGCGTCACCCTGACTGCCGGACGAGACGGCTCTCGCCTATCCCCCGAACCCGAGCCAGTAGGCGGCGACGAAGGCCCCGGAGAGCAGCAGTATGGCCCCCGCCAGGCGGGCGGCCACGGCGCCGGCCCAGCGCAGCCACCGCTCCACGGCGGAGCGCGCCAGGCGCGCGGCCACGGCCAAGCCCATCAGCACCGCACCCATCCCGGCGGCGTAAGTCAGGACGACGCCCTCCCCCCCCCACGCCCGCGCTGCCGGACGCCGCAGCCTGGAAGTGGAGCGCGGCAAACAGGGGAAGGGTGCAGCCCAGCGAGGCCAGGCCGAAGACGACGCCATAGAGGGCGGCCCCGCCCCAGCCGCGGAGGCGGAGCGGGCCCTTCAGGTGCGGCAAGGGCGGCGACACCCAGAAGCGCTGCGGCCGCACCAAGATGGCCGCCCCCCAGGCGGCCAGGAGTAGGCCCAAGCCCACCCCGGCTGCGGGCAGCCCCGGTCCTGGCGTGCCGGCCACGACCCCGAGGGTCGCGGCGACCGTGCCATGCGGCACGAGCAGACCCGCGGTCATGACCGCCCCCACACCCATGCCCTCCAGGGCGGCCACCGTCCACCGCTCCGCGCGCGGCCGCGCCAGCAAGAGCGCCACCTAGGCGGGGAGCAGCCCCACGCCGCAGGGATTGAACGCGGCGGCGGCGCCCGCCGTGGCGGCGGCAAGCGCGGCACGCATCATGGCGCTTCCGCCCTGGGATCCTCCAGCGCCGCCCGTAGCAGGGCCGGTAGCACGGCCTCATCCTCGGGAAGAAGGGTACGGGGGTCCAGGAGGAGCAGGTTGGCGCGCACGCGGGCCAGCACGGGCGGCTGGCCGCGGCGGAGACGGGCCTGCACCTCGGTGACGGGCGAGCACCGCGGCGCCAGCGCGATCACGGCCGTGGGCAGGTCCCGTCCCGCCAAGGCGCCGCCTCCCGCCTGGGAGTCTTCCGCCCGTACCTCCACGCCGCACAGATCGCCAGCGGCCTCCACCACCAGCGCGGCCAGGCGCTCCGCACGGGTCTCCAACTCCTGCCTTGAGGCGTGCAGCATACGCAAGACCGGGATGTGCTCGGCGGCCACCCCCCGCGCGTAGAGCTCCAGCGTGGCCTGCAGAGCCGCCAGGGTCAGCTTGTCCACGCGCAGCGCCCGCTGTAGCGGATGCGCCGCGCAGCGGCCCACGATCTCCTTGCTGCCGCAGAGCACGCCGGCCTGCGGTCCGCCCAAGAGCTTATCTCCGCTGAAGGTGACCAGATCAGCGCCCCCCGCCAGCGCCTCGCGCACGCCCGGCTCGCCCAGGGCCGCGGCCACGGAGCCCACAGCCGGGTCCAGGTGTCCCGAGCCGAGGTCGTAGACCAAGGGCAGGCCGCGCGCGCGCGCCAGGCCCGCCAGGTCCTCCAGTGACGGCGCCGCGCTGAAGCCGACGATGCGAAAGTTGCTCTGGTGCACCCGGAGCAGCAGGGCGGTCTCCGGCCCGATGGCCTCCGCGTAGTCCCGGAGGTGCGTGCGGTTGGTCGTTCCCACCTCATGGAGACGCGCGCCGCTCTGCGCCATCACCTCGGGCACACGGAAGCCGCCGCCGATCTCGACCAACTCGCTCCGTGAGACCACCACCTCGCGCCCGGAGCCAAGGGCTGCCAGGGCCAGCAAGACCGCGCCAGCGTTGTTGTTGACGGCCAGGGCCGCCTCGGCGCCTACGAGTTCGCGCAGGAGTCCGGCCACCAGGGCCGAGCGGTTGCCGCGCTCCCCGGTCTCCATGTCGATTTCGAGGTTGCAGTAACCGGAGGCCGCGGCGGCAATGGCGGCGATCGCCTCCGCGGCCAGTGGCGCACGTCCCAACCCCGTATGCAGCACCACGCCTGTCGCGTTGACCACCCGGCGCAGGGACGGGGTGCTCTCCCCCTCCAGCGCGGCCTGGATGGAGGCCAGCACCTCGTCGGGGGCCGGCGCTCCCCCACCGCCGGACAGGCGCTCGCGCCAGCGGTCCAGTTCGCGCGCGGCGACGCGCCGCACCCGGTCGCGGCCATGCCGCTCCAGCCACGGGCCCAACGCGGGCAACGCGAGCAGGGCGTGCATGGCGGGCAGGGCCCGCCGGCCCGCCGCCGCGGTCGGTCGCCCTCCGCCGGATGCAGCCACGGGCGACGCCGGTTCGCCCCCGCGCGGCTTGGGACCGGGGCGCGTGCCCGTGAGCCGTGTTGAGGTACCGGGGCGCCCCGGCGGCCCCTGGCTCACCGACCTCCCCCCCCCGCAGGCGGGCCGCTCGCGGCCCGCGGTGTGGCGGTCCAGCGCCGCAGGGCCACGCGCCGGAGCAGCGTAGCGCGCGGGTGGGAACGGCGGTAGACGCCCATCAGACGGTCGGCAGTCACGTGCGTGTAGATCTCCGTCGTCCCGATGTCGGCGTGGCCGAGCAACTCCTGGACGACGCGCAGGTCGGCTCCCCCGGCGAGCAGATGGCTGGCGAAGCTATGGCGGAGCACGTGCGGACTGACCGCGCGGGCCGCCAGCCCCGCCCGGCGTGCAACCCCTTTGAGTATCAGCCAGGCCCCCTGCCGCGTGAGTGGCCGCCCGCGCGCGTTGAGCCAAACCCTCTCGCTGGCGGCGTCCTGCCGTCCATGGTGCCCCGCGCGGACGCCACCCCTGTCGGCGGCCCAGCGCGCCGCCAGCGCAGGCCGGCCGTGGGCTAGATAGGCCGACAGCGCATCGGCGGCGGAGCGCCCGTACAGCACGACGCGTTCCCTGCCCCCCTTGCCGCGCGTGCGCGCCATGCGGCGGCGCAGGTCCAGGTCGCCGATGCGCATGGCGGTCAGTTCCGACACGCGGAGGCCGCTGGCATAGAGCAACTCCAAGGCCGCGCGGTCACGCAGGCCGCGCGGCCCTTCGCCCACCACCGCCGCGAGCAGGGCCGCCACCTGCTGACGGCTCAGCACCCGCGGCAGGCGTTCGGGCGAGCGCGGCCTCGGTAGGGCGGCCAGCGCGTCGGTGATGGGATGACCAGCGGGAGGAGAACCGGACTCCTCATCCTGGAAGCGCTGGAAGGCACGCAGCGAGGCGATGCGCCGGGCCACGGTGGAGGCCGCGCAGCCGCGCTGGCGCAGCGCCACCAAATAGGCGACGACCGCGTCCGCCGTCACGCCCTCAGGCAGGGTGTGGCCGCGCGCATGCAAAAAGCGCGCAACGTCCTCCAGGTCACGGCGGTAGGCGTGGACGCTGTTGGCCGCGAGCCCCCGCTCACCCACGAGGTGGCCGGTAAAGGCGGCGACGGCCGCTGCGGAAGCAGCGGGCAGGGCCGCCCGCGCCCCGTCCGGCGCACGCTGCCCGCCCACGCTGGACGACGGGCATGCGGCTCGCCCACTGTCAGGAGGCGCTTGCCGGCCGGCCAAGGCCCATTCCCCCGTTCCATGGCCACAGGGTTACTCACCGCCCGGAAGCGACCGGTCCTAGCGCTTGGACACGCCGACCCCCGCCTCGGGGCAAGGCCCGCGCCTTGGGGAAACACGTTCTGCTCCTTGGCGCATCGGGGCACAGAACGCGCCCCAGGGATGCGGGAGCGCGGAAGCCCCTTCCGTGGACCGGGCAAAGCGGTCCAGACCCACAACGCCGTGTGGGCAAGGGACCTATGGGTATGTCCTGCCGCACGCATCCACGGAACACATGCCAAGGGTACGCTCGCTGATCAGAGCAGCCCCGCCAGCGGCTGGTAGGGACGCCCCTGCGCTTCAGCCACGGGCCGGCAGGTGATCACGCCGCCGGTGACGTTCACCCCCCTGCCGAGCACGGGGTCGGCCGCCGCGGCCGCCTTCCACCCCCGCGCAGCGAGCCGGCGCAGGTAGGGCAGCGTGGCGTTGGCCAGGGCCTCGGTGGCCGTGCGCGGCACCGCTCCCGGCATGTTGGCCACGGCGTAGTGCACCACACCGTGCCGGAGGTAGGTCGGGTCATGGTGCGTCGTGGCATGGTCGCAGGTCGCCACACAGCCGCCCTGGTCCACGGCGACGTCGACCACCACCGCACCAGGGCGCATCTGCCGGATCATCGCCTCGCTCACCACGCGCGGCGCCCGCGCCCCTGGAACCAGCACGGCGCCGACGAGCAGGTCGGCCTCGGCCACGGCCCCACCCACAGTGTACGGGTGCGAGGCCGCCGTCGCCACGCGGCCGCCGAACGCCTCGTCCAGTTCGCGCAGGCGGTCCGGCTGCACCTCCAAGACGGTGACACGCGCGCCCAACCCCACCGCGATCCGGGCCGCGCCCCGCCCCACCGTCCCTCCGCCGACGATGACGACGTGAGCAGGTGGCACGCCAGGGACGCCCCCCGGCAACACGCCCCGACCACCGTGGGGTTTTTGCAGGTGATGCGCCCCCACCTGGACGGCCATGCGGCCCGCGATCTCGCTCATCGGTTGCAGCAAGGGCAGGCTCCCGTCGTCACGCTGCACCGTCTCCAGCGCGACGGCGGTGAGGCCGCTCGCGAGCAGGGCTTCCGTCAACTCGTGCGCCGGGGCGAGGTGCAGGTACGAGAACACCGTGAGCGACGGGCGAAAATACCGGTACTCTGGGGGCTCCGGCTCCTTGACCTTGGCCACCAGGTCCGCAGACCAGACCTCCGGCGCGGTGCCGAGGACGCCGCCCGCCTCGAGGTAGTCGCCGTCCGCGAAGCCGCTGCCCGACCCCGCCCCGGACTCGACGAGGACCTCGTGCCCGTCGCCACACAGGACGTGCACGGCGGCTGGGGTGAGGGACACTCGGTTCTCGTCCGCCTTGGTCTCTACGGGCACACCGATGCGCACGGGGTCACTCGCTCCCACGAGGGCGATTCCGGCGCGGCGCGCCGCCGCCACTCAGTATACCGCTCCCGGGCCCGGCCGGCCTTTGCATAGCGTGTGCAACTCCGTTCTACGCTAAGGACCGCAAGGCGAGGACGGGGGGCTTGATGATGCTCACGGTTCACAGGGCCGCGGGCCGCACCACGCTGATCTACCGTGGTACGGTCCGCGGCCTGCGCCGCTGGTTGGCGGCCAGCCGCTGCACCCTGCTGGCCGCGTGGCCAGACCTCCTGCGTACCAATTGAACCTGAATCTCGCGGTGTCAGGCGCACGTGGCGGGCGCAGAAGGACCCCGCGACGCGAGCAGGTGAGGTCGCGCCGCGGGGCCGGCCCCTCGACGCCAGGGTGACGAGCCACCCCATTGCGAAAATCAGGTTGAAACCGCAAGGGCCGCCCTCACTCCGCCGAGGAAGCGTCCGGCGGCTCCAACGCGGCGGCCGCCTCGGCCGCCGCGCGTTGCGGCCGGATGGCTCCTGATGTCCGCGCGGGCTCGTCCATGGCCTGGTCGCGCTCCACCAAGCCAACCAGCCGGTTGCTGCCGTTGAGCACCGCCCGCACCGCCGCCTCGACCGCCTCGTGGCGCACGAGGGCCGAGCCGGTCAGGGTCTGCCCACCACGCGTCGAACGGTAGTGCAACAGGCACACGACCGCGTCGTGCCCCGCCAACGTCACGCGGCAGAGATCGATCAGGGCGAAGCGATGATCCGGCTGCACGGACTGGTTGAGCGCCTCCAGCACCGCCTCGGCCGCTACGCGCAACCCCACCTGGCTGCTGCCCGCCGCCCGTCCTTGCCAGATGGCCGACGCCCCTGCGGAGGGCCGCGGTTGGCCCGGGGTCAGGCTGACCGCCACCTCGGTCCAGCCGCGCAGAGGATCGATGGTCACGGCCCACTGCTGGAGCCGAAGGCGGCCCCCCCGCGGGCGCAACGGGGATTCGAGCATCTGCGCGACGCTGATGCGCCGGTGGTCGACCGCCATCCCCCACCGCGCGGCCAGGCCGGATTCAATGTCGCGGACGATGGCCTTCGGCGGGCGTGAGGCGTCCGCGAGGACGTGGACCTCGCCCAGGGAGCCGGACGGATCCAGCAGGACGCGGACACCAGTAACACCCGGAAGGCTGGCGATCAATGCTTCCACTGCGCGGACGCTCACCGTGGCCGTGCGCGGGTCTGACCCTCCATGGCCTGTCCCCATGCCGCCCTACCCCCCGATGACCGAAGCTGCACGCGGAACCGTTGCGCGCACACCCTCGCTGAGCACCCCCACCTCTCCGCGTCACCGACGCAGCGCGAGGGTTTTGAAAACCCATACTACGCGAGAACAGATTGTCCTGCCTGCCACTCCGTGCGCCGCGAGATGAGGGGCGCCCCACCGCGCGGCTGCCCTCTCAGGCCGCGGCTGGGGACGCATGCGGGATACCGCCTCCGCGACCCTTTTCCCACAGCGCCGGGCGGCGTTGCCGCCGCCACTCCCTGCGCCCGCGGACACAGCGGGGCGCGGCGTTCACGGTATCGCTGCAGCGGAAGTCACGGGCGTAACTCCATACGTAGCTTGTCGGCCACCATCGCGATGAATTCAGAGTTGGTTGGTTTGCCACGATCCGAATTGATTGTGTGCCCGAACAGGCTGTGGATCAGGTCCACGTTCCCCCGGTTCCAGGCGACCTCGATTGCGTGGCGGATCGCCCGCTCCACGCGGCTTGGTGTGGTTTGGTAGCGCTTGGCGATAGTGGGGTAAAGTTCCTTGGTCACGCCGCCGAGCAACTCGACGCGGCCCACGACGAGGCAGATGGCCTCGCGCAGATACAGATAGCCTTTGATGTGGGCGGGAATGCCGATGTCGTGCAGCACTTCGGTTACCTCGACCTCCAGGCTGCGCGCCTCGGCCTGCGGCGGCTTGACCGCCTGACCGCTGGCGATCTGGCGGATGCGCTTTGCCAAGACGGCCAGGTCGAACGGCTTCAGGATGTAATAATCCGCACCCAGGCCCACCACGCGTTGCGCAATGCTTTCCTGCCCGAAGGCCGTGAGCATGATGACCTTGGGCCGTCGCGCCAGGCTCAGGCCGTTCATCTGTTCGAGGACACCGATCCCGTCCAGATGCGGCATGATGATATCCAGCACGAGGACATCGGGCTCTTCGCTCTGCACCATTTCGATAACCTGGCGACCGTTCTGCGCGACGCCGACCAGCTTAAAGTCGCTTTGGCTCTGCAGAAACTGGGTGAGCAAGTCGCAGAATTCCCGGTTGTCATCCGCTACCAGCACCCGGTAAGGTGCGACGGCTTGGCCGGCTACGGCCATCGTTTCACCTCCGCGAAACACATGGGGTCTCTGCCCGGCACGGTGCGCGTGCGTTGCGAACGGCAGCACAATTCTGGTTGGTCCGGGGGGCTCCTGCCATCTTCCAAGTATCCGCTGCCTACGTTCGTAAGCGAAATTTCGCCATGACGCGCCGTTCCAACGGCGACCACAGGGCCAAACCGCCGCCACACGACGCCGCACGCCTCCGTGCTCCTCCGCGGCCCGCTCTGGCCGTCGGTTCAGTCGAGAGCCGCGCGCTGCCAGGGCGCACGCCGTAGGGAATAGAGGCAGGGGTTCACCCCAGCCGGTCCGGGCCGGCACCGCGGCTAACGGCCGGTTGCGCTGCCGGGGGCTGTGGGTGCGGGACCCAGGCCGGCGGCTAGCGCCATCCACTCCGCCAGCACCCCGTACCCGGTGGCCGGGTCGTTGACGAAGACGTGTGTCAGCGCCCCCACCAGCCGACCGCCCTGGATCAGCGGTGAGCCACTCATCCCCTGCACGATCCCTCCTGACGTCTGCAGCAAGCGCGGGTCGGTGACCTCGACGAGGAACCCCCGGCCGCCGGGCGGACCTCCCGGGTCCACCGCGAGGATGCGCGCCGAAAAGGCGTCCACGGCGCCACCGCGCACCACGGTGAGCAACTCGGCGGGCCCGGGCCGGACCTGGTCGGCCAGGGCCACCGGCAGGGGCTCCTCGGCCGGACCCGGGGCGGGAGTGCGCAGCAGGCGGCCGAATACGCCGACCGGCGTGTTGCTGCGGATGAGCCCGATCGGCGGTGCCCCGGCCAGCAGGACACCGAGCTTCTCGCCGGGCGCACCGTCACGGCTGGGCTGCACGCCGACCACGAATGAGGGCAGCAACTGGCCGGAGAACGCGCGCACGGGCCGCCCGGTGCCCGCGTCCACGACCACATGGCCCAGCGCGCCGAAGACGTGCGCCTGCAGGTCGTAGAACGTCAGGGTGCCGATGCCGCTCACCGCACCCTGCAGGCTGACGCCCAGGGCATAGTGCCGCGTGGTCACGTCGTAGAGCGGGCGTAACGTGAGGTGGCGGACCTTGCCCCGGTCGAGCACGACGGCGCTCACCGGCGCGCCGCGCGCCTGCGCCAACACGGCGGCCACGTCCGCTGCGTCAGCCACCGGCCGGCCGTCCATCCGCAGCACATAGTCTCCGACCCGTACGCCCGCCGCGCCAGCGGGGCTCGGCTCCGTGCCGGAGGCTGTCGGCACCCCGCCCTCCCCCACCACCAGCGCCCCGGGCATGTGGAGGATCAGGCCCACGGACTGGCCCCCGGGAACGACGCGGGGCATGCGCACCGCGTCTAGGCGCAGCGCCGGCCACGGCAGCACGCCCCAGGGCCGCAGCCGCAGGACGTAGGTCCCGGCGGCTTCCGGTCGCAGGCGCAGGACGCCCCCCGGCAGGTCCATCCACCCCGCACCGAGCGCCCGCCCGTCCACGACGAGGCCAGCGCGCGGCCCTGCGGCGGCGACCGCCACTCGTCCGGGCAGGCCGAGGGCGAGGCCCTGTTCCTGCCCGACAGCGATGGTCAGGGCCGCCGGCAGGCGAAGCAGGTGCCTGCCCACTGACGAGGCGTCCACCACCACGATGACGGCGGCGACCACCGCTCCCGCTATCCGCCGCACCCTGCTCCCAAGCACCATGGCGCGCTCCTCCACACCGTGCGGCCGTCCCTCCCAACGATCCCCTCCCGTCCGCCGACCTATTACCGTGGGGGCGCGCCGCGTACGCGCGCGGGGGGCGCCCCCGCCTGCGCGACCCACCGACCGTGGGCCCCACCGCAAGAGGGGCTACCGGCCGCGTGCAGACGCCGGGAAGCTGCCGTCGTAGACCGGTGGCCAACGTCTTTTCCCCCGGTGGCCTGACGGGTCCGCCACCCGGCTTGCGGTCCGGTCATTCGCCAACAGGCGGCACCGCGCCGGGCGGCGGTCGCTCCCGAGGCGACCACCACCCGAGCGGCCACTCTGTCAGCGCGCCGCCGACTTCGGCCGTTCCGTCGCCCGGGCCAGACCCCGCAGCATGTCCGTGGCATGGGCGTGCGAGGCCCGTCCCCGGCCCCCGTCCAGCATGCGGGCAACCTCCGCCGCGCGTTCCGCCGCTGGCAGCGGGCGCACCACCGTGCTGACCATTCCGACGCTTTCTTCCTTCTGGATGGCGAAGTGGTGGTCAGCCGCCGCCGCGATCACGGCCTGGTGGGTCACGCACAGGACCTGGCGCTCGCTCCCCAGACTCTGCAAGCGCTCTGCCACCGCCCGCGCGGCCAGGCCGCCGACGCCTGCGTCGATCTCGTCGAAGACCACCGTGGCCACGTCCACTTCGGAGGCACGCAGGGCGTGCAGCGCCAGGAGCAGGCGTGAAAGTTCGCCGCCGGACGCGGCGCGGCCCAGGGGGGCCTCCGGTAAGCCCGGGTTGGCCGCCCAGGTGAACTCGACGCGGTCTGCGCCAGTGGGACCGCACGCCACGCGGCGGTCGCCGACGACCACCCCGCCCGGGTCATCCTGCCGCGCCAGCGTGACGCCGAACCGCGCCGCCACCATGCCGAGGCTCGCCAGTTCCTCCCCTACCTCACCCTCCAGCCGCTCTGCGGTTTGCGCCCGCATCTGGCAGAGGACGGCCGCGGCCTGGCCCAGGGCGGAGCCGGCCTGCTCGACGCGCTCCGCGGCCCGGGCGGCCCGTTCCTCCGTCTCCTCCAACGCGCGCAGGCGCGCCCGCATGTCCACGGCGCGCTGCACGATGTCGGCCAGGCTTTCGCCGTATCGCCGCTTCAGACGCTGCAGCGCCCCCCACCGCTCCTCCAACGCCCGTAGCTCATCCGGGTCGAAGCGCGTCCGCTGGCGATAGCGGCCGAGGGCATGACAGGCCTCATCCACGGCAATCCAGGCCTGCTCAACGAGCCCTGCCGGTTCGTCGAGCGCCGAGTCCAAACGGGCCAGCGCCTGCAGTTCGCGGCGCACGCCGGCCAGCCGGTCGCCGACCGCGTCATCCCCTTCGCGCAGGAGGTGCAGCGCACGTTCCGCGCCCTCTACCAGCCGTTCCGCATGCGCCAGGACCTCGCGGCGCCGCGGGAGGTCCTCCTCCTCCTCGGGTCGCGGGGCGATGCGCTCGATCTCAGCTACCTGCTCGGCCAGAGACTCGCGCAGCGCGCGTCGTTCCTCGGCGCCCCCCTGGGCCGCCGCGGCGCGCGTCTCTTCCGCCCAGATTGCGTGGGCGCGCTCCACGCGGGCGCGCTCCAGAAGCAGCTCAGCACCACCGTAGGCGTCCAGGAAGGCCAGTTGCCCGGACGGCGTGGCGAAACGATGCTGCGCGCCCTGCCCGACGAGGGTGACCAGGTGCGCCCCCACCTGGCGGAGGTTGGCCTGCGTGCAGAGCCGGCCATTGACTCGGCATGTCCCGCGACCGTCCGCACCCACCTCACGGGCGAGGAGGACGGATCCGTCACCCGGCTCCACCCCGAGCGCCTGCAGCTCCCGTTCGACCGCGGATCCGGGCGCCACGTCGAAGAGCGCCGCCACGCGGGCGGCCTGGCAGCCCGGGCGGACCAGGTCCGCCCCACCCCGCGCCCCCAGCGCAAGCTGCATCGCGTCCAGGAGCAGCGACTTGCCGGCGCCGGTCTCGCCGGAAAGGACGTTGAGGCCCGCGCCGAACGCGATGCTGACGCCGGCCAGAACGGCTAGATTCTCTACCTCAAGTGTCCGCAACAAGGGCCTCGCCGTCCCCTCCGGGCTGTTCCTCCGCCCCCGCGGTGCCGCCCGCCATCCCCGTTGGCGCACACGCCCACTCCCGTCTACGCCCGCACGACCGGGCGGGGGCCGTTACGGCGGGCTGGCGCCGAGCGGGCCGTTGGCGCGCGGCGCGAGGAGATGGGCGATGCGCGCCAGGAAGGCCGGTACGGCCCGCTTGGGCTTGATGACCACAAAGACCGTCCGCTCGCCAGCCAGCGTGCCGATGACCTCCGGCAGGCCCAGCTTGTCGACGGCCTCCGCCACGCCCGCCGCTGTGGCGGGCAGGGTGTTGAGCACCACGATGTTCTCACTGGCGTCGTGGCTGACCACGCAGTCCCGGAACAGCCGCAACAGTCGCGCATCCGGGTCCGGCGACACCGAGGGCGCATAGCGGTAGCGCCCGTCCCCCGCAGGCACCTTCACCAAGCGCAGGTCGTGGATGTCCCGGCTCACCGTCGCCTGGGTCACCGGGAAGCCCGCGGCCTCCAGGCGAGCGGCCAGTTCCTCCTGGGTATCGATGGCGTGGGCGGCGATCAGGTCCAGGATGCGCTGGCGCCTGCGGTCCTTGCGCGGCGCGTTGCCCCGCTCCGCCATGCCTTCCCCCCGCTTGCGCCCGCCCCCCGGGGAAGCGCGGCGCATGGCCGTCACTGCCCGTCGTTGCGCTGCTCGTCGCCTGGCTCCTGCTCCGCGAGCTTGCGGCGCAGGACGGTGTAAAAGTCCCATCCCGGCCGGCGCAGGAGGCGAACGCGCTCGCGCGCCGCGGCCAACTCGACCCACTCGCCGGGCCGCAGCCGCCTCCCCTCCTGGGCGTCCACCGTGAGCGCCACGTCGACCTCACCGTGGCGACCGGTCGCCGTGAGGGCGAGGTCCAGCCGCAACCGCTGGCGCGCGTGCAGCAACACGGGGCGCGAGTAGAAGGTGTGTGGGCAGATCGGCGTGATGAGGATGCCGTCCACCTGGGGATGCACCACGGGCCCGCCGGCCGACAGCGAGTACGCCGTGGAGCCCGTCGGCGTGGACGCGATGAGCCCGTCGCCCCGGTACGTCGCGACCACGGCCCCGTCCGAGGCGGCCAGGTGCAGGCGGACCAGCCGGGCGAACGGCCCCTTGGCCACCACGACATCGTTGAGGGCGAGGTAGCGCTCGGGCTCGCGCTCGGCGTGGCAGACGCTGCAAGCCAGCATCATGCGCTCGTCCACTTCGGAACGGCCCGCCAGTAGAGCAGGCAGGGCCCCGAGCACGTCGCCCTCCTCCAGTTCGGTCAGAAACCCCAAGTGGCCCAGGTTGACGCCGAGCAGCGGCGGGGAATAGGCGGCGGTGCGCCGGGCGGCGCCGAGCAGGGTCCCGTCTCCACCCAACACAATGAGGAAACCCGCCTGACGCGCCATGTCGGGCAACACGGCGGTGTGGGGGTTCCCGCCCAAGGCAAGGCCGGCCTCAGGTGTGACCAGGGCGGCCACGCCGTGGCCCTGCAGCCACTGGAGCAGCGTCCTGGCGAGGGAGAGGGCGCGCGGCTTGTCCACATTCACGAGCAGCCCCACGCACGAGACCTCGCCCCGCAACACCCGGGCCCCCCTCCGCGCGGCGGCCACGCGTACCGGCGCCGGAGCCGGCCCGCGCGGGTCCGCAAGTCCGCCGCGCGGACGGAGGACGCGTCCGCCGGCCAAGGACACCCCTGTTCTGCGGCTCGCGCGCCCAGCCCTGCAGGATCCGCCGGCGGCGCCGCGCGCCCGTGACGCCACGGAGCCACAGCCCGCCCGCAGTCGGGTATTCTTGAGCATTGTCATGGTCAGCCGCTGCCCGCCCTTCGTTCCTCGCCGGAGCGCCCTGGCGCCGCTCGGTCCGGTGTCGCTCGTGCGCGCGCTGCCCGAGGTGCTCGGAGACACCGGGCGCCTGCTCGATCACTGGGGGGCGCAGGCGAGCGGCGTCCCCGACCCGGAACTGCGGCGCCAGGCCCTGGCCAGTCTGTCCGCCAAACGCTTCCACTGCGAGGGCGGATCGGTATTCGCGCTCGCGGCGGGACCAGGGCGGATTCCGGCGCTACGCTTCATTGTCGCGCTACAGACCATCAGCGACTACCTCGACAACCTCTGCGACCGTTCGCCGGCCGCTGGCGGGCCCGACTTTCGCCAATTGCACCACGCCGTGCGCGACGCCGTCCGGTCGCCGGACGGTGCCGCGTCCCCCGACTACTACCGGCTTCACCCCCTGCGTGAGGACGGCGGCTACCTGCGCCGTCTGGTCGCCGCCTGCCAGCGGGAGGTAGCTGCGTTGCCGGAGCCGAGCAGGGAGGTGTTTGCCCGACACGCCGCGGTGCTGGCCGGCTGGTACAGCGACCTGCAGGAGCTCAAGCACCTCCCGGTCGGGCGCGAGGAGGCCGTGCGCCGGTGGGCCGAAGGGCTAACGGCCCGCGAGGCCCCCGGGCTGGCCTGGTGGGAGACGGCCGCCGCCACCGGCTCCACCCTGGGGCTCTTCGCCCTGTTCGCCGCCGCCGCCGGCGGCCGGCTGGACGGGCAGGCGGCCCAAATTCTGGTGCGCGCGTACTTCCCCTGGGTGGCCACGCTGCACATCCTCCTCGACTACTGGATCGACCGGGATGAGGATCTGCGCGGCGGCGACCTGAACTTCACGCTGTACTACGCCAGTGCGGGTGACGCGGCCCGCCGGCTGCGCGTTCTGGGACGGCGGGCCCTGACCGCCGTGTCCACCCTGCCGAACGCGGCCTTCCACCGCATGGTGGTCTGCGGCCTGCCCGCCCTCTACCTCACGGACCCCAAGGTCAGCGCGCAGCGGCTCGGGCACCACGCCTGGCGGATCCTCCGCGCGGCCGGCCCCTCGGCTTGGACCCTCTACTGGGCCGTGCGTTGGATGCGGGCGCGGGGCGAACTCCGGCCCACCGGCCCGTAGGCGGCGCCGCCCCGCCAGCCGGGGAAGGGGCGCAGGCGTCGGTCCCGTGACCGGTCAGGCCTGCGCCCGGGCTACATCGTTCCCGGCGGGCACGGAGGCAGACCGAGCCACGCGCGGGCTTCGGCCACCAGGTGCAGACTTCCGGTCACGACGCAGAGGCCCGCGGGTCCGGCCGCCGCCCGAGCGCCATCCAGGGCGGCGGCGAGCGAGCCGGCGTGACGCGGCGGGGGCCCGCCCACAGCGGAGATCCCCCAGGCCGCCGCTACCCGGGCCGTGGCCATGGCGCGCGGATGGCGCGGCGCGACAGGCCAGACGGACGCGGCGCACCGCCCTAGCGCGGCGGCAAACCCCGCGGCGTCCTTATCCTCCAGCATGCCTACCACTACCGCGGCGCGCCGCCCGGGATAGGCCGCGGCCAAAGCGGCCGCGAGGGCGCGGGCCGAACCCGGCGTGTGGGCCCCGTCAAGCACAACATCGGGCCGCCGCGCCACCCGCTCGAAGCGCCCGGGCCAGCGCGCCGCGGCCAGGCCGGCGGCGATGGCGGCCGGCGCCAGCCCCAGCACCTCAGCCCCCGCCGCCGCCAGAGCGGCGTTGCCCTGCTGGTACAAGCCCGGCAGTCCCAGGGTGGCCTCCATCACGTGCCCACCGGGTGTCTGGAGCCGCACCCGGCTGGGGCCCAGGGGCTCCGGCGGCGTGACCAAAGCGGTGTCGGCGCCCTGCGCACGGGCACGCGCCCACAGCAGGCGCAGGACCTCCTCCGCCTGCGCCGCACTGCGGCAGGCACGACCGTAACGCAGCAGCGCGAGTTCGCTGGAGGCGACCGCCGCCAACGTCGGGCCCAGGACATCCACGTGCTCGCGCTCCAGCGCCGTCAGCAGCACCAGCGCCGGCTCGCTCTCCGCGGTTGCGTCGAGCCGACCGCCGAACCCTACCTCCAGCACCGCATCGGACGCGCCTTCCTCGGCAAAGGCCAGGATCGCCATGGCGGTCGCGGCCTCGAACGCGGTGACCGGGCCCGGCGTGGCCCCGAGGACCGCCCTCAGCAGCGCGCGCGCCCGTTCGGGCGCCAGCTCGCGCAGGGGGCGCCCGCCCACCCGGACCCGCTCGGCGTAGCGCGCCAGGTGGGGTTGGGTGTAGAGCCCGGTCCGGCGGCCGGAGGCCACGAGCGCCTCAGCCAGCATCACGGCGGTGGAACCCTTGCCCTTGCTGCCCGCCACCAGCGTGCAGCGCATGGCGAGGTGGGGATCGCCGAGACGGCCGAGCAGACGGCGCATGCGGCGGTGGTTCCAGCCCAAGGCGGCCGCGCCAGCGCGCTCCTTATCCGCCAGGGGCAGGAGCGCCTCGAAACCATCGTACTCCGCCGACGCGCCGGCCTGGGGGGACACCTCGGCCCCGTCCAACTCAGGGCCAGCCCCGGACGACGGCATCGGCCACACGGGCGACGGGAACCATCATCGTCACGTTGTGAACGCGCACGGCGTCGGCACCGCCGGCGACGCAGAGCGCGACCGCGGCGGCCGTGCCCGGATCGCGCCGCGACGGCGGCTCCTCGACCACGCGGCCGATGAAGGACTTGCGCGACGGGCCGATGACCAGCGGGTGGCCCAGGTGCAGCTCGCGCAGGCGGCGCAGCACCTCCAGGCTCTGTGCGGGTGTCTTGCCGAAACCGAGGCCCGGGTCGAGCCAGATGGCCTTTCGCGCCAGCCCCACCGCCATCGCGCGTCCGGCGGCGGCGCGCAACTCGCACACGATCTCGCCGACCAGGTCCGCGTACGGGACCTCGGGATACATGCCACCGAGGGCATCGACCGACGGGGCCGCCTGACGGCTGTGCATGATGAGCAGCGCAGCCCCGTGGGCCACCGCGATCTCGGCCATGCGCGAGCGCTCGCGCAGGCCGCACACATCGTTGATGATGGATGCCCCCGCCTGCAATGCCGCGTCCGCGACCTCCGGCTTGTAGGTGTCCACGGAGATCGGCACGCCAGTGCGCTGGCGCAGGGCGGCCACCACGGGCAGCACCCGGGCCGCCTCGACGTCCGCGGGTACCGGCACCGCCCCCGGCCGGGTGGACTCGCCCCCTACGTCCAGAATGGCTGCGCCAGCGGCGACGTGGGCCAGCCCGCGAGCCACGGCGGCCTCCACGTCGTCCCCGCAACCGTCTCCGGAGAAGGAGTCGGGCGTGGCGTTCACGACGCCCATCACGAAGGTACGGCTGCCCCAGGCAAGGGCCGGCCCGTCAGCAACCGCGGGGCGGGACACCCCGGAAACCCGATGGATGGATGACGTCTCCTGCCCCACGGGGGCCTCACCTGGTCCCTTCCCCGGCCAGCGATGGGGGCCGCGCAGGCCACTCTACCCCGCGGCAGCGACCCGGCACAAGCCTGCCGCGACCGGTGCCGAGCAGGGAGCGGGGCCGCCGTGGCTTTGCGCCCCGGGGTCGCGGGGGCCATCCAAGGGCGGGGACCCAACGTCAGCCTTCGGTGAAGCGCGCGCCAGCATGTATGGCCATGCCCGCCGTAGGAACGCCACCGATCCACAAAGACATGGGGTGTTGACGCCGCTAACCGCACAGGTACCCGCGGACCGTGCGGTGGGCGGCCTTGAGCGGGATTCCTGGTCTTGCCGGGGGGACCCGTGGACCGGGCAGCAGCCCGTACCCGCCCGATGTCGATGGCTGTGCCGAGCCAAGGCCGGAGGCCATGCCGTTCTCCGCCGAGGAGCGGTGCGGCGGGTGATTCCGGGCATGAGCGATCGCGGTGGCGAGCATCGGCCAGCAGAGGGGCGTTCGGAAGCCAGCGCGCGGCATCCTGGGCGTCCAGGTGGTCCCCCCCGTCGCGCGGCAGCCTCGCTGCGGACGACGCCGCCACCCCGCAGGGCGGACGCGGCCAACGCGAACGACGCCATGCTGACCCGGGGCGCCGTCCGCGAGGACTCGCGCGGGTACCGCCGAAGCCTGCCCCGCCCTGTGTGCTCGCCGGTTGGGGGTTTCTTCACGCCGAGATTTGCTGACGGGGGTGCGACCGACGGATCTGACCCTCGAGCCGGTCGATGTGGAGGATCCGGAGCTATCGCGCCGTCTGTTTGCCTATTGGAAAGACCTGGGCGTTATCCCCCACCCCGCCTGGCACGCCCACTACCTCGCCAGGCTGGGCGAGGACGAAGGTCGCGTGCGTCACACCTTCTGGGGCCGGACGGGGGCAGACCTCGTCGGGCTGGTCATGGTCCGAATCGACCGCGACTGGCTCGACCCGGAGCGCCTTGTCGGCTACATCGTCGAGTTCACCGTCTTCGCCCCCTGGCGCCGCCGCGGCTGCGGGCGGGCGCTCTACGCCCGCGCCCGCGACTACCTCGTTGCCCGTGGCTGCTCCCACGTGGAACTGGACGTCCTGCCTCACAACCACACGGCCATGGCCTTCTGGCGTTCTCTCGGCTTCCAGGTCGTATACCACCACATGCGCGGCACGCGCTGACGGGCGGGACGCCCAACGGGGCCGCCGCGGACACCCCCGCGACGAACGCCCGCGGCCGTGCCCACCGGGGGATGCGCCGGTGTCGCGGCGTCGTGGGCATCGTGCTTCACTTGTCCACGATCCAACCCTCCGCTCGTTTGAGCTGCGGCAGGCAAGGGCGAGTGCCCCGGAGAAACCCGTTCCCCGGTGCGGGTTTGCTTGCACGCGGGGTCGCGGCGAGGCGACGGGCGCCGAGGGCGCCTCGACGGCGCATGCCGTGTGCCAAGCGCGCCGGCCATCCGTGGGCAGCGCCTCATGGGCGTACGGTCACAGGCGGGCCCTTGGTGGGGTACGCCGCAAAAGGACCCAGCCAGCTCGGGCCGACATGCCCGACCAGGGGGGGATCTGGAAAGTGGAGTGGGGGTTCGCCGCGGCGTCGTTCGGGGGTGCCCTCGTGGAGTTCGTGGAGGCGGCGATCATCGTCATAGCGGCGGCCGGCCTTGCGGGGTGGCGCAGCGCGTTGCTCGGTACGGCGTCGGCCGCGGCGATCCTCGTGGCCGCGGTCGCGGTGCTGGGGCTCGCGCTGCTGCACCTGGTCCCTCTGGCCGCATTGCGCGCGGTTGTCGGGGCGTTGCTGGTCCTCTTCGGCGTCAAGTGGCTGGCCAAGGCGACCTTCCGCCTGTCGCGCACACGGCCGGCGGGTGGGCACCACGAGCCGGAGTCGGCATCGCCCCAGTTAGCGTTCGCCACCGCCTTCAACGGCGTCCTCCTGGAGGGCGCCGAGGTCGTCTTCATTGTCCTGGCGGTGGGGACGGCCGGTGCCGCCTTGCGCTCCGCGATCCTCGGGGCAGTCGCGGCCTGCGTGCTGGTGGTACTCGGCGCCGTGGCGGCGCGCGGCCCCCTGGCCAAGGTGCCCGACGTGGTGCTCAAGTACGTGGTCGGGATCATGCTGACGACCTTCGGGACCTTCTGGCTCGGCGAAGCGCTGGGCATTCCCTGGTGGGGAAGTGACGCCTCCCTGCTGTGGCTCGCGATCGGCAACCTCGCGCTGAGCTGGGTCGCCGTGGTGACGCTTCGCCGGCAGCGAGAAGCCCAGGGTACGCTCCCTGCGGGGGTGAAGGCGTGAAGGTCTTCGCGGATTTCGGGCGCTATCTGTGGCGCTTCTTCGTGGGCGGCTCCCTGCAGCTTGTCGGTTTGCTGGTCGCGTTTCTGATCGTGGGCGTACTGGCGCGCCCGCTGGGCGCATGGGACGGCCTGTTGGCGTTCGTGCTGGTGCTGGCCGTCGTCTGGATCGACGTGCTCCGCCGCGCGGCATCCAACCAGAAGTGGTAACGGCGGACACCACCCGGATGGCCCCCCTCGCTGAGGGTCGCCAACTGCTGGCACCTTGAAAACCTGTGTTTTGGTGGCTGTGCCGGGAAGAAGCGTCCGGCACGTAAGAACACAGAGCGCTCGAACAGGTCCGAGGCTGGGCTCGTCGCCGGGAGTTCCCCGGAGACAGTAGACGCCTGTGGAGGAGCCGGTAAGACCCGCTGCCGCAGGCTCGCTCCTGCGAAAAAGGCCGCCAGACACCACTGCCGGTAGTCGGTGTGTCCGCAGTGACCTACTAGACGGCGGCGCGCGAGCCGGTCCCGCCTTGTTCATGCCGCGTGGCGCCGGGCCCCGCCGGCATGGGGGACTCCCGTGAAGCAGGAAGCGTCGAGCAGGAAACTGGCCGCTCTGGCGGTCGGGAAGAAAACGCCATGGACGCGGAACGGTCGTCCACATCATCCCGCGGGGGAAGCCGTGCCGGTCGGGCCGGCCTGGCCTTTGGGGTGGGGGCGCTGCTGGGAAGGGCGCCTCCGGCGCGGCGCCCTTCCCAGCAGCCCTCCGCGGGACGGCGAAAAGGGCGCAGGCAAGGCGGGCGTGGGGCCCGCGACCGCACGCCCGCCGGCAGGGCCGCGCCTGACGCGCGCTTAGGAGCCGCGCATCATCAAAGCTCCTCGGTTGACAAGCGGCGGGCGGTGCACGATGGTACCGTCGGGATGCTGGACCTTGACCTCGCGCCGGGAGCTGACACGTTGGGGCGGAGAGGACAAGTTCAGCGCGTCTGGCCTTGGACTGGCACGCGAGACCCCGAACCGGTTCTCCTGGGGAGAGTCGCTGGGAACTTCGCATTCCGGCCACGCCCGGGCTCAAACTAATATTTCGCGGCTCCTTGCGGCCTACGCGCCGCCAGAGGCCATCGCTGCCGGTGGCATCCCCCCGGCCTGGCGCGCCCTGTGGCGCCAAAGGCCGTACTCCACGCTGTCCACCAGCGCCAGCCAACTGGCGTCGAGGATGTTGTGCGAGACCCCCACGGTCGTCCAACGGCCGTCGGGGCCGTCGGTGGAGATGAGCACCCGCACGCGCGAAGCGGTGCCTTCCCGCCCATCGATGACACGGACCTTGTAGTCACAGAGCCGCATGTCCGCCAGTTGCGGGTATGGTCCGTGCAGCGCCTTGCGCAGGGCGCTGTCCAGCGCGTTGACCGGACCATCGCCGTCGGCCGCCGTGTGGAAGACCCCGCCCTCCACGGCGACGCGCACGGTCGCCTCGACCTCCGGCTCGGGGCCCGTGCCGCGCCACACGGAGACCGAATAGCGCAGTGGCCGGAAGAAGGGGCGGTACGAGGCCAGCATGCGCCGTGCCAGTAGCTCGAAGCTGGCCTCAGCGCCCTCAAACTGGTAACCCTCAAACTCCAGTTGCTTGACGCGCTCCAGCAGGCGCTGCCGATCCACCTCGCTCAGCCCGCCCACGCCCATCTCGAGCACCTTGTACGCCAGGTTGCTGCGCCCCGCGAGCTCGGAGACCACGACCTCGCGCGCGTTGCCCACGGACTCGGGCGGCACGTGCTCGTAGGTCCGGCTGTTGCGCGTCACGGCGCTGACATGGATGCCGCCCTTGTGCGCAAAGGCGTTGGGCCCCACGTACGGCGCCCCGGGCGCCAGCGGCAGGTTGCAGACCTCGCTGACGGCGCGGGAGAGGGCCGTCAACTCGGGAAGCGCCACGGCCGCCCTGCAGCGGTAGCCGGCCTTTAGCACCATGTCAGGCAGCAAGGTGCAGAGATTGACGTTGCCGCAGCGCTCGCCATAGCCGTTCCATGTCCCCTGCACCTGGCGCGCGCCCTCGGCCAGGGCGGCCAGGGCGTTGGCCACGGCAAGCCCCCCGTCGTCGTGGGTGTGGATGCCCACGCGGCGCCCCACCGCGGCCAACGCACGCGCCGTCCAGCGGCCTACGTGCTCAGGCAGGCTGCCCCCATTGGTGTCGCAGAGGATGATCCAGTCCGCGCCCGCCTCGGCGGCCGCCCGCACGCTGGCCAGGGCGTACTCGGGGTCGTCGGCGCAGCCGTCAAAGAAGTGCTCGGCGTCGAAGAGGACCTCGCGGCCGTGTGCCTTCAGTGCGGCCACGGTCTCCGCGATCATGGCCAGGTTCTCCTGGCGCGTGGTGCCCAGCGCCTCGCGGACGTGCAGTTCCCAAGTCTTGCCCACGATGTCGACCGCGGGCGTGCCGGCATCCAGCAGCGCGCGCACGCCGGGGTCCTCCCCCACGCGCACGCCCGCGCGCCGCGTGGGCCCAAAAGCCACCAAGCGCGCCTCCAGGGGCAGGCGCCGGGCAGCGCGGAAGAACTCCATGTCCTTGGGGTTGCTGCCGGGCGATCCGCCCTCCACGTAGTCGACCCCAAAGGCGGATGCGCGCTGCAGCAGGTCGAGCTTGTCCTGCAACGACAGGGAGATGCCCACCTGCTGCGTCCCGTCGCGCAGGGTCGTGTCGTAGACGGAAACCTCGCGATCCGGCTCGCGCGTAAGGCCGGCCTCCACCGCTGCACCTCCGACGACGGGCCCAGCGGGTGGAGCCGCGACTCGACGCCACCCGTCTCGCACGCTACCACCAGGGTCAGAGCGGCGCAACGGCGGCCCACACACGCGCGGGGGGTGAGGCGCACACCGATCCCGGGCGCGGGGCCCCCGCCGCTACGCGTCGGCCGCTGCCCGCACACCGGGTCCGCTGCGGCGCCCCGTAGCACCGCCCTTAGCGTTGGCAGCGTGTGGTGGCGGAGGGAGGTAGTGAATAGGTGGTCATGACGATGGCAAGAGGCGTTTTACTGCGGTGAACGTACATGCACTGGGCAGCGATGCCCGTCGTTGTTCCTAAGATCAGGAAGGTGCCACGTCGCGTGCCGTCACCCGCGCGGCGCCCGCCCCGACCGGGTTCGCGCGCCACTACAGCATATGCATGAGCGCATCCGGATGCACCTGTCCCCCGGCCACGTGATGGACGAACCGCGGCCCGGCCGCTACCGTCCGTTGCACCACCACGCGCTCAGGCGCGCGGCGAGGGGGGCCATCCTCGGTGGCTCAAAGCCGGCGGCCGATCCCCGTCGGCGGCCGGCTTTGAGCCACCGGCGGGTAGGCCGAGAAACCGTGCGGCGGGGCGATGCACCCCGTGGCGGTCGGAGAGGGCGGCGAGGAGCGCGGCCAGGTTCTCCAGCACCGCCGCGACCTCCAGTCCACCCGCATCGACCCACGGCAACCCGAGTTCGTCTAGTAGATGTGCCGCGGCTTGCAGGGAGGCCGGGCCATCGGCGGCGACCGGCACGTCCCCTGGAGGAAAGCGCGCCGGGTCGCGCAGGGTGCGCGACGAGACGGCGTGCAGCGTGGCGGCCACAGCGGCCGTGGGCGGCAGCGCGCGCCGCACCCGCAGGGCGGCGGATCCCTCCGCTGGTCCGACCCAAACCCCGGGCCGCGCATGGTGGTGGCAGACGCAGGTATCGACGACGACGCGCCCCCGGACGTGCGGCGCGATGGCACGCAGGACCTCACGGTGCCCGCAGGCCGGCACGGTCAAGACCACGAGTTCCGCATGCCGGACCGCGTCGGGGTTGCGCGCCCCCTCCACGGGCGCGCCTCCTTGCACCAGAGCACCGGCCAAGCCCGCCGCGTTCACTGCTTGTTCAGCCGAGCGGGAACCGATGATCACATGGTGCCCCCGCTCGGCGAGCCGCCAAGCCACCACCGATCCGAGACGACCCGTGCCCCCGACGACAGCCACGCGCACGCGGCATCACCCGGCCTAGTATGCGCGGCGCACGGTGTGCGAGCCGCGGCCAGCACCCGCGCGCCCAGTGGGGACCAGGCTCTACCACCTCACACCCCACATAGCATGACGCCGCGAATCGCCTGGCCGGCGCCACGGATCAGGGCGCCGACGGCCACGGAGGTGGCAAAAGGTGTCTCTGCCGCTGCCCGCACCGGTGACCCAGACGGCGGGGACCGGTATCCGAGAGCTCGGCCGGCTCGCGGCCGCCCTCCCCTATTGCCGGGTCCACGGAATCGAGCCGCGGCCCCTGACCGGCATCGCGTCCCATACCGACCAGGTCCGGCCGGGCAGGCTGTTCGCCTGCCTGCCTGGTGGTCGGGAGGACGGCCACCGGTGGGCCGCGGTGGCTGTCCGTCGCGGCGCCGCGGCGCTGCTGGTCGAACGCTATCTGCCCGAGCACGCCGCGGTACCCCAGTTGGAGGTGCCCGACGCGCGCGCGGCGCTGGCCCACTGCGCGCGCGCCTTCTACGGCTATCCCGACCGGCGGCTGCTGGTGCTGGCCGTCACCGGCACCAATGGCAAGACGACGACCGCTTTCATGCTGCACGCCATCTTCGGGGCCGCGGCGCGGCCGCTCGGGCTCATCGGCACCGTGTGCTACCGGCTGGGCCAGACCGAGATGCCGGCGCCGCTGACCACCCCCGACCCCGTGCGCCTACACGAACTCCTGGCGGACGGGGTCGCCCAGGGCCTGCACGGGGTCGCGCTGGAGGCCAGCTCCCACGCGCTGAGCCAGGCCCGGCTGGAGGGCGTCGAGGTGGACACGGCCATTTTCACCAACCTCAGCCGCGACCACCTGGACTATCACGGGAACCCCATGGCCTACTTCGCCGCCAAGCGCCGCCTCTTCGCACCCCGAACGGGCTCCAAGCGGCACCCCGCGGCGGCTGTGATCTGCGCGGACCGACCGGCCGGGCGCCTCCTGGCGCGCCTGGTGCGCGGGCAGCGCACCGTCGTCACCTGTGGGTTGCAGCGGGGCGTCGACGTGCAGGGCGATGTGGAGGCGAGGGCGGACGGCCATTGCACACTGCGTTACTGCGGGCGCCTGGGCGCCGGGGCGGTGCCGCTGCCCTTCGCCGGATTGCACAACGCGCGCAACGCCCTGGCGGCGCTGACGGCGGCCCTGGTCAACGGCGTGTCGGCGGCCGCGGCGGCCGATGGGCTGGCGGGCATGCCGCCCGTGCCCGGCCGACTGGAACCTGTGGCCTGTGGCCAGGACTTTGCCGTGCTGGTCGATTTCGCTCATAACCCGCATGGCCTGCGCTGCGCGCTGGAGGCTGCGCGTGAACGCTGCGCCGGCCGCCTGCTGCTGGTGTTCGGCTGCAAGGGCGAGGACGGGGACGACGACAAACGCGTCCGCATGGGCGCCGTCGCCGGCCGTTTGGCCGACCAGGTGTTTCTCACCACCGACGACCCCTACGCAGAGCCGCCGGAGCGTATTGCCGCGCGCGTGGCCGACGGCCTGCGCGCCGTCGGCGCCGACTTCCATGTGGAATTGCGGCGCGAGACCGCCATCCGGGCGGCGCTCGCGATCGCCGCCTCCGGGGATGTCGTCCTCGTGGCGGGCCGGGGCCATGAGCCGCGCCAGCCCGGCCCCGGCGGCAGCGTGCCGCTGGATGACCGCGAGGTCTGCCATCAGGCGTTGCGGGAACGCCTCGGCCGAGACGGGGCACACACGCGCCGGCAGCCTGCCCTGTCCACGAGGTAGGCGGGGGCCGAAGGCTCCCCCGCCTACCTCCACCCCGTGTGCGTCCAACGACCCCGAGGCGACCCGCGCCGCGCTGGCCCCCCACGCGCCTTTCAGCGCTCAGGGGAACAGGGCGATCTCCAGCGCGACCGGTGGTGTGGGCGATGCCCTGCCGGGTACGACCGCCACGTGCCCGGGCCCTTCAGGCAGCCTGGTCGCAGGAGCCTGAGCCTTGCGCCACCCGCGGCGCGGTGGCTCGCCTCTGGCCCGCGCGGTGCCACCCTCCCCTCCAAGTCCAGCGGCCGGAGCAGGGGCTGGAACTCCGGAATCTCGTTGGTCTTGTTCGGAACCTGCCGTTGCGCCAAGACCACGCCCTGCCCGTGCGGGATGGCCGCGAAGACATGCACCTGGTGCCCGTCCGCACGCCGCGCCCCGCGCAGCCGGCCCCGGGTTCCACCCTGTGTCGACTCGCCGTCCATTCGTTGACCACGTGATCGAGGGCCTCCGCGTCCATGCTCTGCAGCGTGCGCCGGATCGTCGCCTCGCTGGGCGACTGGTATTCCCCCGTTTCCGGCTGCCGCCGACAGTGCAGCCGGCGCCGCATCGCCGGCGACAACTGCTCAGACCATTCGCCGATCGCGACGTGCCTGCCCTGACCCTGCCATCGCTGCCGTCCGTCTGCCCCGATCTGCCCTCCGCCCCAGCTGCGGTCGCCGACACCGTCCCCGTCCTGGCCGCGATCCTGCCGCCGTCCGTCCGGAGCACGCTCAACAATCCCCTGTCGCGACTCGTCGACCGCTCCGCGGCCTCTGGCACCCGCCAAGGCCAGCGAGAGCCAGCGAAGCCCCGCGCCCACGGCCATCTTCTGGTCCCTCTCGGTGCGTCACCCTAGCCAGCGCGCTGGCGGCCCCGCGTCGGCGCCCACCTCCTCCCGCTGCACCTCATTCACCCATTCCCGCTCTCACGCGGGACGACACTGCCCCTGCCCGGGAGCACCCGCCGCTCCCGCGGCTCCGGCCCCTTCCCCCCAGGGGGCCTGAGCGGTTACCTCGGGTGGCGCTCTCTCAACCAGTCCCACCTCGATCGCTCCCGGCTCCTCAGCGCGCGATGCGCAAGAGGTAGCCGCCGTCGATCGGGCGGATCTCGCCGCAGCCCGCACGGATGCGGAGCCCCGCCACCGCTAGGGACAGGCCGTCCGCAAAGGCCAACGCCTGGGGGGCGACGCCCTCGCCGTCCGCGCGGAAGGCGAGGCGGGCCCGGACCCGGAGTTGCAGGAGGCCACTGTGACGGTCGTGCACCAAGGCCGTCCCCCGGACCACGATCGACGCGCCTGACGGGTAGTGGAAGCTGCCGCCGTCGCGGTAGAGCGAGACGCCGGCGTTTACGGCCTCAGGGCGGCGCGGGCTCTCTACCCTCGGGGCGCCCAGCGCGGCGACCTCGCACACCACGAGGGTCCCCGGGCCACGCAGGATGTCGTCGACCAGCGCCAGCCGCGCGCGCTGCGTCTCCTCGGCGCGCGCGCGCTCCTCCCGCACGAGGCGCTCATAGCCGTGGCGGCGCAGCGCGGTCGCGACGGCCGCATCGTCGCGCGCACCGCCGTCGAAGGAGACGCGCCGCTCCAGCGCCGCGTCCAGGGAGGATCCCCCGGCCAGTTCCTCCCGCCAGTCCGCGAGCGGGCCGGCCTCGCCGCCCGCCGCGTCCAGCTTGTCCAGCAGGTGGGCGAGGCCCCGGCCGGACAGCGCGAACCGCGTCTCTGGGGTCAGCCGCATCAGCGCGTCGAGTCCGTCACCCGTCGCGTCGTCCAGCAACGGTGCCCCGAGCCGGTGGGCGCAGCGCCGGCCCACGTAAGCCGCCAGCCCGAACGCCTCCTCCGCCGTGCGCTCGGCCGCCACCGCCGCATCGGCCATCGGCGCGCGGCGCTCCCGGCGCACCAGGGCCAGCGCCGTGGCGAGCCGCCGCACCTCCGGGAACGTCGGCGGCTCACTGGCCGACGCGCGGGCGAAGGCCCGCATGGCCTCCAGGAGCAGGCGCCCTTCCACGGCGGCGAAGGCGGCGAGGACCGGGTCCTCCGGGGATGGTTCGGGCTCCACCGGCTCCTCCCCGCCTGGGCGCTGCGCCCACCACAGGCGGAAGGCCACCCGGTGAAAGGCGTCGGCCAGATCAGCGGCCGAGGGCTGATGCGGCCGCAACGCCACGACGGCCCGGCCCCCGAGCGCCGACGCTTCCGACCCCACATGGCCCGTCCCTAGTTCCAGGGGTGGCCGCATACCCCAAAGGTCCGCCAACGGGCGCACCTCTTGGAGTGGGGAGTAGACCAGGCCGGCAAGCAGACCGCCGTCCCGCGCGACCACGGGTCTGCCCGGCCACGCCATGCGCAGCAGGCAGGCGCCGCGGCCGTCGGGCAGGAGCACCGCGGCGGCCTGGTCCGCCGCCGACCAGCCGGGCCAGACCCCGTCGGCCACCTGTGGGTCGGTAGCGGCGAGCAAGGTGTCGATGAGGCGTGCGGCCTCCTCGTCGGGCACAAAGACCGGTGCAGTTGTCAGCCCTTGCCGCCTCCTGAGCCGCCCCATCCAAGCTCACGCGATTCTACCGCACGTTTCGGGCCGCCGCCCGGACGGAGGTGGCGGTGAACCTGACTTTCGCAAAGGGGCGGCCGGTCGCCTTGGTGCCCGGGGGCCGGCCCCTCGCCACGACCTCACCCGCTCGCGTCGCGGGGTCCTTCTGCGCCAGCGGCGTCCGCCTGACACTGCGGGATTCAGGGTGAATCCTCGGCGTCGTCGCCCTCACCGCACGATCCGGCCCAGCCACGGGCGGTTGGGCTGGCGATCGGGGTGCCCGCCCCAGAGACGGGCCGGCGGGCGCCGGCTGCACCCGTGCGGCGTGGGCACCGTGGCGGCATCGCGCGCCCCCCCATGCCGACCGACGGGCCCTCGCAGCGGGAGGAACACCCCCAGCGTTGCTCGGGGCGCGCATGCCCGCAGACCCCGCGCGGGCCCATGACGGGCCGCCGCCAAAGCCCCTTGCGCCCGCCGGCCGCCGCCACCAGGAGCCATGGGCTGCCCGCGCCCGCTGACGGACGCTCGCGACCCCCGTCCCCTGTGGAGCGGGCCCCCCCGCAACCTGGATCGCTCGCTTGGAACCGCTTGGCACGGGCGGCCCCAGGGCCGCCCCCCTCACGCGCCAGCCTCGTCCGCGCGGTTGCCACCCGGGATGGCGTTGGAGAGGATGGCCGCGCGCAGGGTGTCGCCGCGCAGCCCGACACGCAGGGCCTCCACAGACAGGGCCTCCTCGGGGTGGACGTTGCCCAAGTTGACGTTGGTGCCGAAGCGCAGGATCAGGTCCTGTTGCTGGTTCTTGAGGGGCGCCTCCCAGATGAGCTGGTTGACGTCGGCCACCGCCCCGGCGATGCCCTCCATCTCATCCTCGTCGATGGAGCCGTCCTCGCGGTAGATCACCACGCCCTTGCCGGACTCCCGCCCCTCGACGATGACCTTCCAGGCGCCGCGATCCAGGTCCCAGCGAATCTGCTCGCGGATGTTGCTGCGCGGCACACGGTCCGCCGGGTGCTTCTTGCCCACCTCGCTGACGACGCGCAATCCGCGAGCCCGGGCGTAGTCGATGAGCATCCCGCGCGTGTGCATCGACATCTGGATGGTGCCGTCCGATACCTCCAGTATCGGAAAGCCGAGGTCGGCGGCGCGATCGATGAACTCGCGGCCCTTGCCCTGGACCACGGCCACCTCCAGCGCGGTGCCCCCCGGGTAGCACGCGACGCCCGCGACCCGCGTCAACTCCAGCTTGCGGCGCAGCGCGTTCTCGTTGTAAAGCGCGCTGGTGCCGAAAGCCAGTTTCAAGAGGTCCACGTAGGGTCCGGCCACCTCCAGCAGGTCTGCGGTGGCCGCCAGCCCCAGGCCCTTATCGATCACCATGGTCACGCCGCGCGCCCGCGGCGGCGCCGTCCGGCCCAGCACGGGGAACGGGCATACCCTCCCCCACACCCCCGGGGCCCTCGGGTCCGCGGACGCTCCCTTCACCCTGCACGCCCCCCCGCCCGCGCGGCCAGCCGGGCCGCCCGGCGCGCGTGCAGGGTATGCGCGGCGCGCAGCGGCGGCGACGCGGGATCCGGCCCGTCGGCCCACCCTGGCGCGCCCGGTCGCGAATCGCCTGGTCGGGCCGGGTTAGACGCGCCGGCGGCGTCATAGGAAGCGCTGGGGATCGGGGGGTGGAGGCCGCTGGACGCCCTGATCATCCTCGGCATCTGCGCCGGGCTGGGCCTGGTCGGCCGCAACGGGCTCATCGCGGCGGCGGCCGTGAGCCTGGCCCTGCTGCGGCTCTTCGGCCTGCATACGGCCATCCGCTGGCTCGACGAGCGGGGTACGGCCCTGGGCATCTTCCTGTTGGTGATCAGTCTCCTGGCGCCGGTAGCCGGCGACCGCCTCTCGCTGCGCGCCTTCGCCAGGGAACTCCTCCGCCCGTCGGGGCTGGTGGGCCTGGCGATCGCCGCGGCGGCCGCCTATCTGGGCAGGGGGGGTGTGAACTTCCTGCAGAGCTACCCCGCCGCCCTGGTGGGGTTGATCGTGGGCTCCGTGCTGGGCACGATCTTCCTCGGCGGCGTGCCGACGGGCCCCCTGATCGCCGCGGGCGTCACCGCCCTGCTCCTGCAGGCCCTCGGCCAGCGCTGAGGCCGCGCCCAGGCACGGGGCGCGGCCTCAGCGCCATCCGGCGGGAAAGCCCGGCGACCCGTGTCCCTGAGGGGGCGCCTGCGGGCCGCGGCGAGGCGGCGGATCGGTAGCCGCCCCGCGCGCCCCGGCCACGTCCACCCGACGGGTGTCTTCACCCGGTCTGCCCCGGGGGACCTGCCCCACCGAGGCCCACACACGGTAGGTGGCGGAGGGACCGTCTCAGCCCTCGGGCCGCGACTCCCGCGTGTCCCGCTCCCGGAGCCGGACGTTCAGGTGCTTGAGTTGTTGGCTAAGGCCTTCGATCTCGTCCTGCGCCAAGCCAAGAAAGAAGCGCAGGCGCTTCTCATCCTCCCCCTCGTTGGCCTCCAGCAGGTGCCGGCACTCGCGGTAGATGTCCAGGGCCTGGTCAATGCGGTGGTGCAAGTCGTTCACCCGCTCGCGCAGGCTGTCCTGCCGCCCGGGCCGCACGTCATCGTACGAGTCCACCGTGAGCGGCTCAAAGAAGGCAGCCTCCAGCGGATCGTCGAGCGCGACATGGACACAGATCGGGTCATCGTTCTCCACCAAGGCCGAGACGAGCATCCCAGGCATGGGGACCGGAACCTGGCGCACCTTGGCGTCGAACATCGGCCCGGGCCAGATGTGCCGGCGACCCGCCGACAGGTGGATGGCCACGGGGGCCCCCTCCAGAGAGCGCACGAAATGCAGCCGGTCGAGGTTGCCGGCGAGAAACCCGAGAAAGAAGGCCATGTCCGGATTCTGCGGCATGTGCTTGCCCATCCGGATCACGGCCTCCAGCAAGGTCCGGCGATCCGCCACCAGAGTCCCTCCAGCCATGCCGGCGTCCCGCGGGGGCGGGCGGCCGAGAACAAGTCGTGCTATTGTATCACCTGATCCGGCAGCGGTCCGCAGAGCGGCGCGGCGCGCCCGCCCCGCAGGGTTGGGGGGAACGCTGGCGTCCGGGGCGGGCGCTACCCCTAGCGCCCACCGGGCCGCGGCCACCGGATCGGCCCTCGGGAGGTGTGGACTTGCCCCTCGGTGCCCATCTCACCATGAGCAAGGGTCTGCCCGCGGCGGCGCGGCTCGCGGCGTCCATCGGCGCGGACACCTTCGGTTTCCATACGCGCAACCCGCGAGGCGGGGCCCGGCGCGTGATCAGCGCCGAGGAGATCGCCGAGTGGCGCGCCCTGCGGCAGGAGTTGGGCTTGGCCGCGCCGGTGGGTCACCTCCCTTATACCATCAACCTGGGGTCGGAACGTGACATCTGGGAGTTCGGCGTGCGTGTCGTCGGCGAGGACCTGCAGCGTTGCGCTGCCTTCGGGGCCCACGCCATCGTCCTGCACCCGGGGCACGCCGTCGACGCCGAGGCGGGCCTGGCACGCGTCGGCGAGGGCGTCAAGCGCGCGCTCGAGGCCGCCGGCAACGGCGAAACCCTCCTCTGCCTGGAGGGTATGGCGGGGCAGACCGGGGAACTCGGCGCGGAGCCGGGGCAGTTGGCGCGCATCATCCGGGAGGCGGGCGAACCGCCGCGGCTCGGCGTATGTCTGGACACATGCCACCTGTTCGCCGCCGGCTGGGACATCCGCACGCACGAGGGCATCGACCGTATGCTCGCCGCCTTCGGCGACGCGGTGGGGCGCGGGCGCATCCAGGTGCTGCATCTCAACGACAGCCGCTTTCCCCTGGGCTCGCACCGGGACCGGCACGCGCGCCTGGGCCAGGGGGAGATCGGCGAGGAGGGGCTGCGGGCGGTCCGCGCGCATCCCTTCCTGCGGGGGTTGCCCACCATCCTGGAGACGCCGGTGGACGACTACCCGGACTACGCCGGCGAAATCGCCGTCGCCCGGCGCCTCGGGGGGGAAGGATAGCCCCATGCCCTTCCTGGCGCGGATCCGAGTGGACAACATCCCCGCCGCCCACTCGCTGGCCGGCTATCCGGGCCCATGCGCGCGCCTGCACGGGCACAACTGGTCGTTTGAGGCCGTGGTCACGGCCGCGCGGCTGCACGAGGACATGGTCGTGGACTTCGCCGTGGTGAAAGACATCTTCAAGGGGCTGGACCACACCAACCTCGACGACGACCCGGAGATCACCGCGGACGGGCACCGCCCTACCACCGAACGGGTGGCGGTGGTGCTGGCCGGGCGGATCCAGCGCGTGCTCGACGCGCTGCCCCACCACCCGCGCCTGGCGGAGATCACCGTGCGCGAGAGTCCCCGCAACGAGATTGTCTATACGCCGTCAGCGGATCCCGCGGCTGGCGCCGGCGGCTGGAGGGAGGAATCCCTCTGAGCCCTCGGGGGATGTCGCTGACGGACCGGGCCAGGCGCCCGAGGTTAGCCGGTACTGCAGATGCTGGACCCACTCCGGGATGCTTCGCGGTGGCGCGAGGGGTGGAGGAGTGGCAGCGCACTTCCTCCCCAGGGCTGAAGCCGGGGCTTCCACGCGGGGTGTTTGGGGGTCGCCCGGATGATCGCCCGGGGGCGGGATTCCCGGAGGGGCGGGGGCGACATGACGGCCAGTGATCCTGGCGGGCCCGTGGAGGACCGCACACCCGGCGCGCTGCCCGTGGTCGAGGTCTTCGGCCCGACCCTGCAAGGCGAAGGTCGGACCATCGGCCGCAAGGTGCTGTTTGTGCGACTCGCGGGGTGCGATTGGTCCTGCTCCTGGTGCGACACGGGGTACGCTTGGCGCCCGGGCGAGATGGCTCCCGTGGAGCGGCTGGCCCCGGCCGCCATCCGGGCGCGGCTTCAGGGCCTCGACGCCTCCTGCCGCGCCGTCACGCTCACCGGTGGCAATCCTGTGCTGCACGACTGCGGCCCACTGGTGGCCCTGCTCCACGCCGGCGGCTTCTGGGTGCACGTCGAGACGCAGGGCAGCCGGGCGCCGGCCTGGCTCTCGACCGTCGACAGCATCACGGTGTCACCCAAGGGTCCCAGTGCGGGGATGCCGCCCGACTGGGCGGCCCTCGCCGCCACCCTCGCCGCCGCACGCTTCCCTGAGTTGAAGGTGGTTGTCTTCGACGCCGACGACTACGCGTACGCGCAGGAGGTACACCGCCGCCATCCCACGGTGCCCCTTTGCCTGCAGGTCGGCAACCGTGTGGGCGGTGATGACGCGTCCACGCTCCTGGAGCGCCTGCGCTGGCTGGCCGACCGCGCGCTGTCCGACGGTGGCATGCAGGACGTGCGGGTGCTGCCCCAGTTGCACGTGCTGCTCTGGGGCAACAGGCGCGGGGTGTAAGCGGGGCGGCCGGCCGCCGTCCGGGCGGGCGGGTCACCCCGTGGTGCAGGGTGCGGCAGCGGCGCGTCGTGGCGGGCCGCGGTTGGCGGCCAGTGCCGCGACAGACCCTGCAGTCGGTTCAAGGGGCCAGGGAGCAACCGCTTGTCACCGGCGAGGTGTGCACGCGCTGGGAGAGGGCCGCGCCAGCCAGCCCGCCTACGGGGGCACGGCCCTCCCCGGCGGCCAGAGACCCCGCGGGGACGCGCGGCGGCGCTGCCCACGCGCGGCGTTCGGCCGTGACCAAACGGCGGGTAGAGGCGTCAGGCGGTCGGCAGGTGCGGGGTGCGGACCCCGCGGGGCGTGCAGGGACAGTGGCGCCAGAGCATCCACACGCCCGAGACGGTATGTGGCCCCCCGTCGTGAGGATGGTCTGGGTCGCGGAAGGGAGGGGCGTTCTCCCCTCCTCTGCGGCACGGTGGAGGCGCCCCGACGCCTCAGCCGCGTGCGCTCGTGAGCGAAGCGAAGACTCGGCCCCAGGTCGATCCGAGGAGCGGTGGCCGGTGGCAAAGCGGGCCGTGGTCCTGTTATCGGGCGGCATGGACTCCGCCGTCTGTTTGGCGGTCGCGCAGCGGGAGGGAATGGAGACCTGGCCCCTGTCGTTCGACTACGGGCAGCGCCACCTGCTGGAACTGGAGTCGGCGCGCGCCGTAGCCGCCGCCATGGGGGTGCCGCCCTCGAGGCACCGCATCCTCGACCTCGGGCGGGTCTTCTCCGGCTCCGCTCTGACCGGCGACGCCCCGGTCCCACTCGACCGGGCGGCGGAGGAGATGGCCCGGGACATCCCCATCACCTACGTGCCGGCGCGCAACCTCGTCTTCCTGGCGTTGGCGACGGCCGTGGCCGAGCCGGCGGGCGCCGGGGATCTCTTCATCGGCGTCAACGCGCTGGACTACTCCGGCTATCCCGACTGCCGCCCGGCCTTCATCACCGCCTTCGAGCAGGCGGCGCGCCTGGGCACGAAGGCCGGCGTGCGCGTCCACGCCCCGCTGGCCCACATGACCAAGGCGGACATCGCGCGGCTTGGCGCCTCCCTGGGCGCGCCCCTGCACCTCACGCTCAGCTGCTACCTCGGGCAGCGGCCGGCGTGCGGGCGGTGCGACGCCTGCCAACTGCGGCTCAAGGGATTCGCAGAGGCGGGGATGGCCGACCCGATCGCCTACGCGGGGGGCGCCGGTAGGTAGGGGACTGCCAAGAGACGACGGGTGCCGCCCACGCCGCGCCAGCCGGCCGGGCCGTTTCAGGCCATCGGCGCGCCAGACCGTTGTGCGCTCTCTCGCCGGGGCCACTCCCCGCTGGTGCGCCCGCCCCCACCCCCGGTCCGGCGCGCCGCCCGCTGGGCCCCTTCACCGCCCGACGCCGGCCGCCTCATGCGCCCGCGCCCGCTGGTGGCGGTCGAGGACCGCTTTGCGGATGCGCATCGAGTGCGGGGCCACCTCCACCCGCTCGTCGTCGCGGATGAAGGCCAGCGCCTGCTCCAGCGACATCTGCCGCGGCGGCGTCAGCTTGATCTCTTCGTCACCTGTGCTGGAGCGCATGTTGGTCAGGTGCTTCTTCTTGCACACGTTGATGTCGAGGTCGGACTCGCGCGCGTGCTCGCCCACGACCTCGCCGGCGTAGACCTGCACCCCTGGACCGACGAACAGCACGCCGCGCATCTCTGCGTTCTGCAAGGCGTAGGCGGTCGTCGGCCCCTGCTCCCAGGCCACGAGGCTCCCGCGCGCCCGCCCCGCGATCGGGCCACGGTGCCGGCCCCAGCCCGCAAAGGTGTGGCTCATAATGCCATAGCCCTTGGTCGACGTCTGGAACTCCGAGGCGAAGCCAACCAGCCCGCGGGCAGGGACCGAGAAGCGGAGGCGGACGCGTTCCCCCACCGGCTCCATGGCCTGCAGTTCGCCGCGCCGGGAGCCCAGCGCCTCCATGACCGCGCCTACCGCGGACTCCGGCACGTCGGCCACCAGATCCTCCAGCGGTTCCTCCAAGCCGTCAGGTCCCTGCCGCAGGATGACCTCGGGGCGGCTGACCTCCAGTTCGAAGCCCTCGCGGCGCATGGTCTCGATAAGCACCGACAGGTGAAGCTCGCCGCGCCCGCGCACGACGAAGCTGTCGGCGCCCGCGCCCTCCTCCACCTCCAGGCCGACATTGTGCTCGGCCTCACGCAGCAGGCGCTCACGGATCTGGCGCGAGGTGACGAACGCCCCCTCGCGCCCCGCGAAAGGGGAACTGTTCACGGAAAAGGTCATCGTCAGCGTCGGTGGATCGACATGCAGCGGGGGCAGGGGGGCGGGCGCCTCGGCCGCCGTGACCGTGTCGCCCACCGTGAGGTCGGCGATGCCGGCCAGGGCGACGATGTCGCCGGCCGCCACCCGCTCGGCTGGCACGCGGCGCAGGTTCTCGAAGGTATACAGCTGGGCGGCGCGGGCGATGCGCACCGGGGCCCCTTGGCCATGCACCGCCGCCACGGGCTCGCCGGCGACCAGCGCGCCGCGCAGGATGCGGCCGATGCCGATGCGTCCCACGTACTCGTCGTAGTCCAGCGTGGTGACCAGCAGTTGCAGGGTGCCCTGGTCCTCCGCCTCGGGGGCCGGGACCGCGTCCAGGATCGTATCCAGCAGCGGCAGAATGTCGCCGCGCACTTCCGTCTGGGGATAGCCCCGCGGCAGCTCGCGTAGCACGACGCCTGCCCGCCCGGACCCGTAGATCACCGGAAACTCGATCTGATCCTCGTCGGCCCCGAGCGCTAGAAAGAGGTCGAGCACCCGGTCCACGGTACGCGCCGGATCGGCGTCCGGCCGGTCCAGCTTGTTCACCAAGACGACTGGGCGGATCCCATTGCTCAGCGCCTTCTCCAGCACAAAGCGCGTCTGGGGCATCGGGCCCTCGGCCGCGTCCACCACCAGGAGCGCCCCGTCCACCATGGAGAGAATGCGCTCCACCTCGCCGCCGAAGTCGGCATGGCCCGGTGTGTCGACGATGTTGATCTTAACCCCGCGGTACATCACCGCGGTGTTCTTGGCCAGGATGGTAATGCCGCGTTCCCGTTCCAGGTCGTTGCTGTCCAGCACGCGCTCACCCACGGGTTGCCCCGCGCGAAAGGCCCCTGTCTGGCGCAGGATGGCGTCGACCAGAGTGGTCTTGCCATGGTCGACGTGGGCGATGATGGCGACGTTGCGGATCGAGCCGTTGCGCGAGGCCATGCGGATCCCTCCATGCGCGGCGCAGGCCTCGTCCCGCGACGGGCCGACTACGCAAAGTGGCGGGAGCGAGGATGGCCTCGCTCCCGTCCGCGCCATTCTACCGCAGGACGGCCCCCGGGCAAATCGCCTGGCCCGTGCCGGGTGCGGCGGCCGCCCGCCGCACCGTGGGGGACGACCGCACCCCGGTCGCCGTCGCGGGCCGATGCGACCACCGCGCCCTGTGCGCAGGACCGCTCGTGGCCAGAGGCACGCACGGGTACGGAGCAGCCAACCGATTTGACGAGGATTGTTGTCAGGAGAATCCTGTAGGCCTATACTGGGGGGGGGGCGGAACGTTTGCTCGGGGTGGTGCGAGGGGCACGGCCAGGGAGCCGGTGCAGAGGGCATATCGCGGCGCGAGCCGGCGGCAAAGCGTGAACGGTACGCGGTCATCCCGCTGGCGGAGGAGGCAATGGGCCGAGCAGCCGTGGCCATGCCACCGGACCTGGGGGTGCCCGGGGCGTGTGTGACCCACGAGGTGCAGCGCGCACTGGTCTTGCGCTACGTGGCGGGCGACGGCCACAACCTGCCGCAGGCAGCCAAGGTCCGGGCAACGCGTGCCCCGCGCACGCCCCCTCATGACCGCGGAGCCGCGGTGCCAGCCCCCGGCTGCAGCCGTGGATCAGCCGACCGAGCCCTCCCAGCCGGTCTGAACGGCCCGCGCCGCCGCATACCCCTGTCCCGGGGGTGAGGCCGCCGTGCTGGTGGTGCGCCTGGGACAGGGGTTCTGGCGCTGGGTGGCCATCGCCTTGGCCTGCGGGCTGATCGCCGCCGTGCTGCGATGGGGGTCGAACGCCGTCGGCCTTGACATCCAGGTGGCCAGCGCAGTGGCCGCCCCGCTTACCTTTGTGCCCACCCACGACCCGGCGCTGGCGCTGACCTTCGATGCCACCGGACCCTCGCTGTCGCTGGACGGCGTCCTGCGCACGCTCTCGACGTATGGCGTGCCGGCGACCTTCTTCGTCGGCACGGGCCTGGTGCGCGGCGCGCCGGCAACCGTGCGCGCCCTGGCAGCCGCCGGGAACGAGGTCGAACTGCAAGCTCCGTCTGGCTTCGGCGGCAACGGGCCGGCGGCGGCGGCCGCCCAAGCCACCCTCCACTCCGAAGCCCAAGCGCTCTCGGCGCTGGCGGGGAGGCCCCACTTCGTGCAACCGGCCCCCGGAGGGTTCGGCGGACGGACCGTGCGTGACGCGCAGTCCGCAGGCCTGACGGTGGTCGGGTGGAGCGTCGACCCAGAGGACTGGGCACCTGAGGGGGCGGATGTGGTCATCGGGCGGGTGCTCGGTGCCGCCACCGCTGGCGACATCGTCGTGCTCCATTGCACCACGGACACCGTCCAGGCCTTACCCGCCATCATCGAGGGGCTGCGGGCTAGGGGCATGGACCTGACGACTCTCGACGGGCTGCTCGCCCTGGCGGATGGGGCGGCGACCGCGACGCCCTCCCCCACGTCGGCGGGTCGAGCCGGCGGCTGAAGGCCGGCCGCGTGGCGATTCGACCGCGCGCTGCCCGGCACCGGGCTCGCCACCCCGCTTCGTCGCGGGCCCTCACCTCTTTGCTGAGATGGCTGTAGCGCGGGAGGCTGTACGGGGGCAGGCAGCTGCCATTCGACCACCAGGATGCCGTGACGCAGAGCCCGGCAGGGTATGTGCGCCACCACCTTGGCGCGTAACCGGCACGTGCGTTTGCGGGTCGTGCGCGCGCTCCGGCTAGGCCGCGCTCGGACCGGTACGGCCGCGCGTGCGCGACGACCAGCATCTGCAGGCAGGCGGCCGGAGGAGGTCAAGCCACCGACCTATCGAGGTTGTGGCAACGCCGCGCCAAAGAGGTGCCGGCGTGGGTGCGCTCTCCCTTCGCCGGCCGCCCGATCCGCATCTGCCGCCACGCCCCGCGCACAGGGCCTGGTGCCGCACCCCCGGCGCTTCAGGCGCCCGCGGCGTAGGCGGTCAGCACATCCGGGGGGCAGAGCGCGCTGGAGTCCCGATCCAGGTAGAGCGTGGCTGCCGGATGGCGCCGCAGGATGCTGGCCGGCACCCCGGGGCCGATGTCCTCCGTCAACAGGCGCCGCACCGCCAAGGCCTTGACCGCGTATGGCACCGGCGAGAGGATGGAGCGGCTGGCCATGATCTGCGAGACGCTCATGGTGACGGCGTGCTCGGGCACCTCGGCGACGGAGGCGAACCACCCCTCGCCCACCTGCTGGGCGCGACACTCCGGTGCCAGGGTCACCACGAGGTACGCCGCCTGGGTCGCGAAGTCGGCCGGCGGGTCGTTGAAGGCCACGTGGGCGTTCTCCCCGACCCCGACCAGGGCGACGTCGACGGGCCCGCGCCGCACCTCCGCGGCCAGATGCTCCACCCTGGCGGCCAGGTCGCCTTCGGTGGTCACTTCGTGCATGGCCTTCAGCGGGACGTGCCGCACGAACCGCTGCCGCAAGTAGCGCCGGAAGCTCGCCGGATGGTCGGGGCCGATCCCAACGTACTCGTCGAGGTGAAAGGCCTCAACCGCTTCCCAGGGCACCTGCTCCTGGACCAGGGCCGCCAACGTCGTGAACTGTGACCGGCCCGTGGAGAGGAGCAACCGGGCAACGCCCCGCTCTGTCACGGCCTCACGCAGGAGGCGGGCGGCCTCCCGGGCCACGGATCGCCCCAACGCCTCTGCATCGTCCGCCACGTAGGCACGCAACCCCGAACGCCTGGTTAGAGAAAATGTGTACAGGCCGATCTCCCGGTCTTCCACACGTCCGCCCGACCAGGCTTTCGCCCCTTTCGGCCTTGGATTTGCCCCTTGCGGGGCGCTAGGCAACAGGCGGACTCGGGCTACGCGGCAGCAGGTGCCACGCGCTGAGACTCCCACCGGGACCGGAGAGCGAAGGCACGGCCCGCGCCGGTTGCCAGGTCAGCCCCGTTGCGCCCGCCGCCCCGTCCGAGTCTCCGACGGCCGGTGAGTCCTTCGCCGTGATCCATCCAGGCGCCTCCGCCTCGCCGCTTGCTCCATCCAGGCGCGGCCTCGGCCAGATGTCGCTTCATGCGCACAGGCGCACTCCGCTCCCGTCATCCAGACCCCAGGTCGCCTCCCGCCGCGCACGCGGTTTCAGCTCCCCGCATCCGGCGCCCCCTGCGGGTTTTCTGTGGACCCGGATCCGTAGCGCCCTTCCCCACCGCGCCCGCTGCAGCGTCACCAAGGGCCGCCCAGGGGGCCGAGCGGTCTACACCCCCGTGACACCATGGCCGTGAGCAAACGCACTCGGGCGGCGACGCCCGCGGCAGCGGTCCGCTGGCCGCCGCGGGGGAGACCGAGCGACCGCCGACGCCCGTTCGGCCCCGTGGTCGCGGTTTCCTCGCGCGGACGCGCGCCCCGGGGCATCAGCGGCCGCGGTCCCACGGCGGCCGTGCCTGCGCTGTCTGTTGCCCGCCCCCTGGGACGGCCGGGACCTTGGGCCCTGCGGCTCTGGCCTGGGGCAGCCTCCCATCTAGAACCGCCGACACGGTGTCGCACCCGGCGGCGTACCGGGGTCCCCCGTGGCCTAGGGCGCACGCCCGCGGACCGCCCACCCCCGACGGGCCCGCTTTGCGCCCCGGGGCCCGGGGCGGCCCGCGCAGGCAGAGCCCTTCCCGGGCCCGCCCTCCCGCCCCGCCTACGCCCTCCGGATGCCATCCCACAGCCGCAGGAGCCACGGGGCGCGAGGCATGGCGGCGCCCGCGACCAGCGTTACCGTCCCGAGCCGCGTATTGCCCACCAGCACCGCCTCACTCCCAACCGGCTCCCCCTTCTCCACCGGCGCGCGCAGCCCCGCGCGCAACCGCACCGTGACGCGCAGGCGCGGCAGCTCCTCCAGGCTGACGGGGACGGCGAGCGGGGCCGCCGCCACCACCGGCAACAGGGCGTGCCGGCGCGTCCCCGCCAGGCGTACCTCACGCACCATCTGCCCGGCCACGGCCGGCCGTACGTAGCTGAAGTGGGTAAAGCCCCAGTCCAGCAAGCGGACGGCGTCGCCCCAACGGTCGTCACTGTGCAGCACCACGGCGATGAGCCGCATCCCGCCCCGCGTCCCCGACGCCACGAGGCAGTTGCCCGCCGCGGACGTCGTGCCCGTCTTCACCCCGTCGACCCAGCCGTAGGAGAAGAGCAACCTGTTCGTGTTGGAGAGGGAGCGGGAGATGAGGCGTTGCTGTGCGTCGTAGCCCTGCACCTGCCGCTCGGCGCTGCGCACGATCTCGGCGAAGGCCGGTACGCGCAAACCGGCACGGGCGATGAGCGCCAGGTCGTAGGCGCTACTGAAGTGAAACGGCTCCGTCAGGCCGTGTGGATTGACAAAATGGGTCTCCGCCAGGCCCAGGTCCTTGGCCTTGGCGTTCATCAGGGCGGCGAAGGCGGGCACCGAGCCGGCCACGTGTTCGGCGATGGCCACGGCCGCGTCGTTGCCAGACCGCAGCAGCAGCGCCTCCAGGAGTTCGCCCAGGGTGAAGCGGTCGCCCGGGCGCAGGTGCGCCGACGAGCCAGGCGTCGCAGCCGCGGCGCGGCTGACGGTCACCACGGCGCCGGGGTTGCCGTGCTCCAGGGCGACCAGCGCCGTCATCATCTTGGTCGTGCTGGCCGGGGCGCGTGCCTCCCACGCCGCCTTGGCCCAGAGCACACGCCCTGTGCCGTAGTCGATCAACACCGCGGCGTCCGCCGTGATGTGCGGCGGGCCCCCAGCCACGTCGGCCGGCGGGGATCCGGCGCTGGCGCCAGCGGCAGACATCCAGAGCACCAAGCCCACGAACAAGGCGGCCACGCCGCGCGGCCACATGGCCCCATCACCCGGTTTCCCAGGCTATGGCCGGTGCCTGGCGGGCATGCCGCGCACGAGGGCGGGCCTCAGCCGGTGGCGGCGGCGGAACCGGACGCGCTGGCCGCTGCTGAGCGGGAGGTCGAACTGGCCGAGGAGGCGGTGCGGATGTCCACCCACTCCGGGTTGTGCGGGCCCTGTGGCGGCAGGGCCGTCGTGTCGACGCCGTTCACGCGCAGCCGCACGTTGGTGTTGCCCAGTTCCACGCGCAGGGCCTGCGCCGCGGTCCACACCACAGAGGTGCCGGGCGTAAGCAGCGCGTCGCTGTATTGCGCGGACCCATCGGCCCAACGCCGGGTCCAGCAACGGCCGGTCGCCAGCACCTGCACGTTCAGCGGGCCTGCCCCCGCGACGACGTACGTGGTGACCCAGCCGAATGAGGTGTGCCGGGCCACGCCCTGGAGCGCCGCGCCGGTACCGTTCGTGGGCGTGACCGCAGACGACGTGGTCGAGCCCACCCGTCCGCCGACGGCCGACGTCTTGGACGCGGTGCCCGCTCCACCCCCGGTAGTGGCCCCTTGCTTGGCCACGGTCCGCACGCGGCCCGGGCTGGCACGGCGGTGCGCTTGCGCCAGGAACCGGCCGCTCACGGCGAAGCCGACCCAACCCGCCGTCCCAACGGCCGCGGCCAGCAGAACCCACGCCACATAGGGTGCCGGCCCGCGCCGGGACCCGGCGCTGGGCCGTCGGCGCCGCGGGGCGCGGCGGCCCCGGTCGCCAGCGGGACGGGCGGGCCCCGGGCGGCTGACTGTCGCGGGCACCTCCCCTTGCGCCACGGGGACATCCGCCGGCACGGTTCCCTTGTAGGTCTCCAGCAGTGCCGCCCCGTCCAGCCCCAGATGGTCGGCATACGCGCGCAGGAAGCCACGGGCGTACACCTCGGCGGGCAGGCGCTCCGGATGGCCCTCCTCCAGCGCCTCCAGGTAGGCGGCCCGGATGCGAGTGGCCTCCTCGACGTCGGCCAGGCTTTCACCGCGCTGCTGGCGGGCCCCCCGCAAGCGTTGGCCGACCTCCTCGGCCAGGTGGCGGGCCGGCGCCGCGCGCCGTTCCTCTGTCATGCTTCTTCACCACCCCGCCCGCGGAGGCCGTGCCGCCCGGACCCACGGGTGCGTGGGAGCGGTCGGCGATCCATGGGCCCTCCGCCCGCATTTCGCGTCGTTCAGGATCGTCGACGGCGGGGCGGACGTTCGCCTCCGGGCACGGCTCACCCCCGGCCCCAAGAGCGTACACGCGGGCGACACCGTGTGGCGAGCAGCCGCGTGGTCTCCGTACCGTCCCTGTCGCCGACCGTCCAGAACGGTGCCCCGATCCGCGTGCGAGCTGCACTGCGCACGGCCGGCACCCATCGACAACTTCCGCCCTTCGCTCCGCGCACCGGGGCATCCTGCGCGGCGCGGGCGGAAAACGCTGCCTCGCTGGCTGCGGCGAGAGTCCTCTTTTGCCAGGGGCCGGTTTCCTCTCCCGTTGTGCCTCAAGGACTTTCGGTCCGGTGCCAGCCGACGGCTCCACGGCAGCCGCAGGCTCTTTCCCATGCCGCGCCAAAGAGCGGGTCTGCGCCGCGGGGCGGACCAGGGCCGCAGCCTCCCGCGGCGTGTACAGCGCCGAGACCATCCCGGGCCGCACGCGCCAGCGATGCAGAGCCCCCGGCAGGGGCTGGGCGCATGCGGGGCGTACTGTTGGACCACCCGCGCCACCCGCCCGTCGTAGGCGTGCGGGCGCTGCGCCAAGGGCCAGCACCAGGGAGTGAAGCGGGAGACATGCCGGAGGCACCGGGCCTCAGCCGCGGCCGCCCCGGGGCGGCCGCCCCACGCGTGGTGGCGGCGCCCAACGCCTTCAAGGGTGCCCTCCCGGCCGCGCGGGCAGCGGAAGCCATCGTGCTGGGCGCTGGCGACGCCGGCGCGGGCGAAGTGCTCGCGGTGCCGGTGGCCGACGGCGGTGACGGCACGGCAGAGGTCCTGCGGGCCGCCTTGGGCGGCAGTGCCCGCCCCGCGGCCGCCGAGGACCCCTGGGGCCGGGTCCGGCATTCGGCCTTCGTGCTGCTACCCGACGGCAGTGCCGTTGTCGACGCAGCCGCGGCGTCCGGCCTCGGACGCCAGAGGCCCGATCCCGTTCGCGCCCTGGCGGCGTCCACGCTGGGCACTGGCCATCTCGTGCGCGCGGCGGTCCAGGCGGGTGCGCGCACCGTGCGCGTGGCGTTGGGCGGCAGCGCCACCTCGGACGGGGGTGCGGGGCTGCTGACCGCGCTCGGGGCCGAGGTCCGCGACGCCGCGGGTCATCCTCTGGCGCCCGGAGGAGGCGCCCTGGCCGGTGCGGCCTCGGTCGACCTCTCGGGGCTGCGCTGGCTGGAGGGGGTGCGCCTGGAGGCGCTGGTCGACGTGCGAAGTCCCCTGCTCGGGCCGGAGGGGGCCGCCGCTGTATTCTCGCCGCAGAAGGGCGCGGGTCCCGAGGAGGTGCAACTGCTGGAGCGCGGGCTCTCGCGCTGGGCCGACCTGCTGGAAGGGGCCTCGGGCCGCTCCGTGCGCGGCCTGGCGGGCGCGGGGGCGGCGGGCGGCGCCGGCTTCGCCCTGGCGACGGCCCTGGGGGCGCCGCTGCGGCCGGGGGCGGCGTTCGTCGTCGAGTTGCTGGGGCTCCGCCGGCACCTGGGCCCGGGGGACCTGGTGCTCACCGGGGAGGGGGCGCTCGACGGCCAGACCGCCCGCGGTAAGGCGCCCGCGGCCGTGGCGGCGGCGGCGGCGGCGGCGGGCGCCACCTGCTGCGCCCTGACCGGCAGCCTGGGACCCGGGTGGGAGGCCCTTTGCGGCAAAGGGGGCCTCGCGGCGGCCTTCCCGCTCTCCCCGGGACCACGGACGCGCGCGCGGGCGCTGGCGGCCACCTTCGACGACCTGCGCCGCACGGCCGCGATGGTGATACGGCTCTTCACCGCCGGCCGGAACGGCACCGCGGAGCCCGCCTGATGCGCGCCGCCTTGCCGACGTCAGCCACTCGCCACGCGCAGCGGCACCGGGGGATCCCGCCGCAAAGGCAACGGACGCAGGCCGTGAATCCGCTCTCCGGTCCGGGTGGGAGTCCCGGCGTGCGTGGCGCGGGAGCGCCGCGTAGCCCGAGCCCCCCGTCGCTTACGCCCCGCGAGGGGCAAATCCAAAGGCCGAAAGGGGCGAAAGCCTGGTCGGACGGACGGTGTGGAAGACCGAGAGCCGGTTTGTACACATTTTTCTAACCAGGCGAATCAGACGGAACGCGAAGACGGCCCTGGTGCGCCCGGCGGCCTGTCGGCCGCGGAGGTCGACGCGATGTTCGCAGTCAGCCGCGACGCCGGTCGGTACGCGATCAGCGAACCGGAACTGCAGGCCCACCTCGCCGAGCTTGCGGCGTCCGGCCGCCTGCGCTGCGCCCTTTGCGACGGGGCCCTGGCCCCCGAGGACATCGCGCTGGTGCGCCGCCCCCTGCCACACCGCTGGGCGACGCTGCCCGCGCACCAGGCGTGCGCCCATGGCGCGGGGGCCGATCCCGCGCGCCCACGGGCGCGCGCCGCGCACCCGTCGAAGCAAGCGCCCGAAGGCGTTGAACGCGGCGGCCTCCCGCTGGCGCGCCTCGGGCGGCTGGCCGGGCGCTTGGCCCTGGCCGCCGCGTCGTTAGAGTACGCCGACGAGACGGGTGTCGGTGAGGCCCTGGTCGGCCTTGGCCTGGGCGACGCGCTGCCCGTCCAAGACTTCGACCCCGCCGCCGGCATCGGGGTTCGCGCGCTGCACGCGGCCTTCCCCGATCTCCCGGTCTTCGTCGTCCCGGGGCTGCGCGTCAACATCGCCGAGGAGGCCGAGGGGCTCTGGCGCATCTCGGTGTGGACCGGCGGCGGCACCCTGCAGGGGCTGGGTGAGGGCAGCCGTGCCGCCTTCGCCCCGGCCCTGGCGGAGGGGGGCTGCGTGGTGCTGCTGGTGGCGCGCTCGAGCTTCAGCGGCCCCGAGCAGCCCGCCGCCGCGCTGCTTCTGCCCCCGCCTGGACGGCCGTAGCGGCCCAGGGCTCAGCGTTCGCCAGTGGCCCCTGGGTCTGCATCGTCCTGGGGCAACTTGGGCCGGTTGTCCGGATCGAGCACGACGACGCGGGGGCGCACCGTCTCACCCTCGGGCACAAGCGCGAAGGCCATCACGATGAGCGGGTCACCAACCCGGGCCAGGTGGGCCGCGGCACCGTTAACGCCGATGACGCGGGAGCCGGGCGCCCCCGCGATGGCGTAGGTTTCGAAGCGTGTGCCGTTGGCGACGTTGGCCACCAGGACGCGCTCGAATTCGCCGATGTCTGCGGCGCGCAGCAGTTCCGCGTCGACCGTGATGCTGCCCTCGTAATGCGGGTCGACCTGCGTGACCCGGGCGCGATGCAGTTTGGCACGCAGGAACGAACGCAGGACCGGCATGGCGTCCCCCTCGCTTCTTGCTTGCGGCCCGGCGCGTGCCGGCGCCTGCGGCCCCCCGCGGACCGAGGGACCCGGAGGACCGGTCCCGCGCCCCGGAAGGGGCGCCGCGGCCCACCTAGCCCATCGTCACCCACAGACCCGCCACCGGCCCCACACTGAGAAGCCGCGCTCCACCGGTTCCAGAAGCAGGCGGCCACCCTTCGGGCGGTGCACGCCAAGGCTGTCACCGCCATACCCCGGTCCCGGCACACCGGAAGCGGGCGGCGCCAGCGACAGCCCGCCGCATGGAACCTGCTGGACCGCCCCGATGGTGACCGTTCCCGTGGGGGAATGCAACCGGGGGACGGGCGGCGGCGCCCGCCACGTCATGCCCGCGCGGGCACGCTGGACGGCGCCCGCACGTCCCCCTGGCGCCGGCCTCCGTGACCGTGCCCAGTCTAGGCCATGCGCGGCAAGCATCATTTCATCCGCTCGTCCCCTTGTCAGGGCACGGGATCCGCATGTTCGCGTTGGGGATCGGTAGAGGGTGTCGAGGTCGTAGCGCCGAGGGCGGTAACCTGTGTGGAGCGGCGGACAGCGGCCGCCAGCATCCACCGCCCTCGCTCCCGGCACCCGCTCGCGGTTGCCGGTCCTGCCGGTCGGGGCAAGCCGGGGTTTGCGCCGGCGACGCATCCCGCGATGCATGCTCCGGCCCCGCGCTGGAAAGCCTGGAAGCGGGTGGGGAGCCGTCCCACCCGCCACACGGGGTTGCGGAGGCATAGAAACATGTCGTGCGCTCACGGGCTCCCTCGGCGTCGGTGGACCGGCGGCGTCTCGGCGGGGCTCCTCGCGCTGCTCGCGGGGTGCGGCGCGGTACCCGCCCCCCAGCCGGCGCCGACGCGGACCGCTGGCGGCGTCACCCTGTCCACGGTGCTGGCCAACACGCCACGGCTAGCGGCAGCCGGATATGTCCGCTTGCCCGGCTCGTCATGGCCCGGCCTCACCCTCTACGGGCGCCCCGGCACGGACGGGCTGCAGCTCGTGCTCACCGTCGGGGGGAGGGTGGTGGGGGTGCGCGGGGTGTTCCCGAAGGCCGTGGGCCTCCAACCCTGGTTCGACCAGGCCGCGCCGCAGCCTTCGGCTCCGGCGGCGACCGTGTCGCAAACCGGCACGGCGCCCTCTCGCACCTCCCCTTCCGGGTCCACCCTCCCGGCGCGGCCTGGCGCGGCGTCGGGCCGCATGGGCAGTGGCAGCTCACCCTCGCCGGCAGGCGGCAGCGCCGCCACCAGAGGCACGAAGACAACGACCGGCCCGAACACGACCGGCACGGCCACCACACGGGGGACGGCGCCGGTGGCCAGCGCCCCAGCGGCGGGCGGCGGCACGAGCAAGGCGGCGGGGACGGCCACCGGCGGTACGGTCAACACGACGAGCGGTACGGCCAGCGGTAGGACCACGACGACCACACCGGTGCCGGGGAAGGCGACGGGAACCCCCGGGGCCCCCGCGGCCACCACATCGACGGCCAAGCCGAACACGGGCTCGAGCACGGTCGCGGGGAGCAGCCCGGCGGGCAACTTCTACACGCAGACCATCTGGCTGGTCCGGCGCTCCGGCACGGGAACGGCCACCAGCGGCACGACGACCACCGCCACCACCACCGGCACCACCAGCCGCACCGCTAGGAACGTGAAGACCCTCACCGGCACGGCCACAGCCGGAAAGACCGCCACGGGCACGGCCGCCACGGGGACTTCCCTCGGCGGCAGCTACCGGACCCTGCTGCCCTTCAACCCCACGTTACGGCGTGCCCGGAGGCTGACGCCGTTCCTGGCGGGCGTCGGCGCCACCTTCGGCCACCCGGGGTACGGCGTGTCGCTCACCATCGCCCGCAACGGCCAAGTGACGGGGGTCATGGGCTTCTTCCCGCTAAACGGCGGCTACCAGCCCATGTTCGACCAGGCGCCGGGTCACGTGGACACGGTGCCGGCCCAGAACCTGCAGGGATACACCCAGCACATCTTCTTCGTGCGGCCCGGATCCATCCACTGAGGGGAAACCGCGGCCCCGCAGAGAGCGCAGCCCGAGGGGGCCGCGCCGCCGCTTCCTCGGAGCGGCGGCGCGGCCGTGGGCGGCCCCTAGTACTGTCCTCCGCACTGTAAGCGACTGGTGACGGAAAGGACTGTGAACAACTGGCCAAGACCACGGCAAGAGGCGGTTTGGCAACGGTGAACGGATGTCAAGGACGCCAAGACGGCAGCGGCGCATCCTAGGATCAGTCAGTGCGGAGGGTAGGACTGGGGCGGCGCCGCAAAAAGCCATTCGCCTGCGGCAGCCACCACCAGTGGGGCCGTTGGCGACATCGAGGATACCCCCGGTGCGATGGCGCCTCGCCAAAACGGACCTTGCGGGGCAAGAGGAGGTTGCCGCGCAAGGCTCCGCTTCAGACCAGGTCGTCGGCTACGGCCGCCGCGGCCTCGGCCGCGCGGTCGATGGCCTCAAGCACAAAGGCCAGTTGATCCTCGGTGATGACCGCGGGCGGCATCACGCGAATCACCCGGGGCTGGTTGAGCGAATGCACCACCAGCACCCCGGCCTCCAGCAGACTGGAGAGCATCATGCCCCCCACGCCCTCACCGCGCAGGTCCAGCCCCCATAGCAGGCCGCGCCCGCGCACCTCGGCGACGGCCGCTGTGTGCCGGGCCGCGATCTCCCCCAGGCCCTGCCGCAGGGTGACCTCGTGGCGCCGCGCGCGGCCGAGCATGTCCTCCTCCGCCACGGCGCGCAACGCCGCCGCCGCGGCGGCGCACGCCAAGGGCGCCCCGCCGAAGGTGGAGGTATGCAGAAACGGGTTCTCGTCGAAGGGCCCCCAGCAGGACGGCCGCGCGACGAAGGCACCCACCGGCATGACGCCGCCCCCCAGGGACTTGGCGGTGGCGAGGATGTCGGGGACGACGCCCTCGTGCTCGCAGCCAAACATCGCGCCGGTGCGCCCGACCCCGGTCTGCACCTCATCGAGCACCAAGAGCGCACCGAGCCGATCACACAGCCGCCGCGCCGTGGACAGGTAGCCCGGGGGCGGCACGACGACGCCCCCCTCGCCCTGGATGGGCTCGAGGATGATCGCCGCCAGCCCCCCGGGCGCGCGGGCCAGCTCTTCGGCGGCCACAGCCAGGGCGGTGGCGTCTGCGTAGGGCACGTGGTGGAAACCCTCGACCAGCGGGGCGAAGGGGTCGCGGTAGAGGGCCTTGCCACTGGCGGACAGCGCGCCGAAGGTCTTGCCGTGGAAGGCGCCCTCCGTGGCCAGTATCGCGCGCCGGCCGGTGGCCGCGCGCGCCAGCTTCAGCGCCCCTTCGACCGCCTCAGCACCCGAGTTGCAGAAGAAGCTGTAGGTGAGGTCCCCGGGGCACGCCTGGGCCAGCAACTCCGCGGCCTCGGCCTGCGGCAGGTTGGGCAGCAGGCGGGTGGAGAGGGCGAGCGCGCCAGCCTGCCGCCGCACCGCCTCGACCACGCGCGGATGGCTGTGGCCGTGCAGGAACTGGCCGTACCCACCGCACTCCACATACTCCCGCCCGTGCACGTCGCGCACGACGGCCCCGTGGGCCTCCCACTCGAGCGTGACCATCCCCATGAAGCGCATCAGACGGGACAGGGCCGCGCCCGTGTAGCGCTCGCTCTGGGCCGCCGCGCGCTCGGCCACCGCGTCCGCGTCCCCCGGGAGGGCCACCTCCCAGCGCGTGCCGCCCGGCACCGTCCGGCCCACCCCCGGCTCATCCCCCGCCGCCAACGCCTCGCTCCCCTTTCCCGTCCGTAGCCCCGCGCCGACCCGTCCCGACGCCACGTGTCCCAGACCTTGCGCCGCGGCCCGCCGCGGCCGGGGATGCCCGGTGCCGCGCGTTCCCCCGTGGCGCCGACCGGCAGGCGCGCGATCCCCCTGGCGCCGGCACCGCAGGCGCCGGACGACCCGGGAGCGGTCGCCTGACGGACAGGGCCGGCTTGCGCGTAGGAGGACAGCGCGCACGCGCGCATTCCGTGGGCGTGCCCCGCTCCCCCGTGGAGCCCCTCCGCCCGCATCGCGGGGCCCGCGGATGCCCCGAGGCATCCGAGCGACTCCGTCCCCCGGGTGCGAGCCTGCGCCGTGGCCGGGACCCCGCCGCCCGCTCTGCCATAAGGCGCGCGGCGCCCCCCGTCGGCGGGAGGGGCCCCTGCCAGCGCACGGGCGTGGGCCCACGCAGCGTCCGCGCGCGCCTCGCCAGGTGCCCCCGCAGACCGGCCCCCCGCACGCCCCCAAGGGCAGACGGTACGGCCGTGCCCGGCCCACGCACCGCACCACCAGCCGTGGCTGCGCGCACCCGGTTTCCCCGGCTGTACGGACGGCGGTCCGGGCGACCCCGGCGCTGTGCCGTGCGGGGCCCGGCTGCGTGGTGCACCTCCTCGGGGACGTGCCCTCTCTGCGGGGCGGAGGGTGGCACGCCCTGGCGGTCACCGCCGACGGACCAGGGCCAGCCGCCCGGGCGCGACTCAGCGGCCCGCGCCCGCCCCCGGGCCGCCGGCCACCGCTCCCGTTCCCGCGCCCACCGCGCCGCGAAGGGCCTCCCAGAATCCCGGGAAGGTCTTGCGCACGCAACCCGGGTCGGCGATGGCGAGTCCCGGGCGCCGCAGCCCGGCCAGCGCAAAGCTCATGGCCACGCGGTGGTCCCCGTAGGTCTGCACCGTGACCGGGCGCTCCGCGCCGGGGGGCAGCGGCCAGATGGTGAATCCGTCGACGTCCTCCTCGCAGCGCGCCCCGAGCCGGCGCAGTTCCGTCGCCGCGGCCGCGATCCGGTCGGTCTCCTGGAGCCGCACGTGGGCGACGCGGCGCACGCGCGTAGGGCCGTCGCCGAACAGGCCGAGGACGCCCAGGGTCAGGGCCTGGTCGGACATCGCGTTCAGGTCGGCGTCCAGCGCGTGCAGACGCCCGCCCGGGGGGCCGGTCACCACCGCGCCCCCGTCGTCCTCCACGCTGCAGCCCATGGCGCGCAGCACATCGAGAAAGGCGACATCGCCCTGCAGGGACCCCGCGCCCACCCCAGGGGTGCGCACGCGGCCGCCGGTGACGGCGGCCAGGCCCCAGAAGTACGCGGCGGCCGAGGCATCCGGCTCAATGCGGTAGGAGCCGGCTCGGTAGCGGGCCCCGGCGGGCACCCGGTAGGCCGCCTCCTGGCGCGCCACGGGTACGCCCCAGCGCGCCATGAGGGCGGCGGTCATGGCGACGTAAGGCAGGGAGGCGCGCACGTGCCCGGCGACGCGCAGCACCAGGTCCCGCCGCGCGAAGGGCGCGGCCATCAGCAGGCCCGACGCGGGCTGGCTGGTGTCGTCCCCGTCGATCGCGGCCTCGCCGCCCAGCAGTTCCCCCGCCCCGTGCACCGTCAGCGGCAGGCATGGGCCACCGTCCACGCGCACCCCCTGCGCACGCAACGCCGCGCATACCTCGGCCATGGGCCGCTCTCGCATGCGGGGCGTGCCGTCGACCGCGTAGACCCCGCGGCCCAGGGCCAGATAGAACGGCAGGAAGCGCGCGGTGGTGCCGGACAGCCCGACGTCGATGGCGGCGGCGGCCGCCGGCGGCCCCTGCGCATGCCCCCGCACCACCATGCGCTCGGCCTCGGGCTCCATCCGCAACGCGATGCCGGCGCGCCGCAGCCCGCTGGCGCAGGCCCAGGTGTCCTCGCTGAAGAGGGCGCCCTCCAGGTGGGTTTCCCCCTCGGCCAGCGCGGCCAGGACCAGGGCGCGGTTGGTCAGGCTCTTGCTGCCCGGCAGGCGGACCACGGCGTCGGGCGGGCGCGCGGCAGGGGGCACGGCGAGGGCCGGGCTATCCGGGGGCGGGGGCGAGTCGTTGGCCAAGGCATCCACTCCCGAGGGGGACGCGGGCGCGCGGGGATGGCCGAACGGGTGCTGATGCACCGGGCAAAGCGGCCGTCCGGCTGGGGGCGAGGAACGCCCGTCGCGGTGGCCACGCCGCCGCCCCGCGCCACGCCCCGGTCAAGGACCGCGACAGCACGGCCCCCGGAGGCGCCCGCGGCATACCGCGTCCGCTCCGGTACGCCAGAGGGTGGCTCGGGACCTTCCCGGGCGTCAACGCGCGGGAGGGCGCACAGAAAAGGCGCCAACCGCTCGTGCCGGCCGAGCGCGCCGCCGTATCCCCCACGCCGTGCGGGCCCGGGCCCCTGCGGAGGGCGACCGCAGCGGCGCGGTTCGGCGTGTGTGCGCGCTGCCCAAAGGTCGCACGGAGGAGACGTCGCCGCAGGCGCGCGCCGTTAGGAGCCCCCGCGGGACCGCCGCTGCCTGCGCGCGGGGGACCGGGCCACCGATCCCCAGGGCGCTCGGCGGCGACCGACCGCGCGCCATACCGCCTCCCGCTTCTTCGGCGACACCGACGGGGCAGGCCCGCGTCTCGCCGTGGCGTGGCGGGGGTCTTAGCAAGGCAGGCGCGGAGGGTACTCACGACGCGCCCGTTCAACGCTCTCCGCGTAGCGGCGCGTCGTACCTGGCGGGATCAGGGCCCTTCGGTCGTACAGGAGCCCGCATTCGCTTCTCCGCCAAGTGGTTCCTCCTGGCGATCGGGTAGCTCGCGCGTGCGACAAGACGCCGGACAGGTCGATCTCGGCCGTATACGCGCCCTCGTCCGTCGCGCAGCCGCCGTAGCGCCACCTGCACGACGGACGTCTTCCCCACCAGCCGCGGCGCGGCCAAGGATCGCCTCAATCACGCCACGCTTGAAACTCGCCGTGCCCCCCGGCCTGGCTGTGCCACCGCACCTGATCCCCCACCCGCACCTCCATGGCTGAATCCCCCCGACGGCATCATATCCGGCCACTCACCCGCAGGGAGGTCAGGGTCGCCGATCGAAACCAACGCCCCACGGAAAGCAGGGCGCCAGCTTGGGTTTGCTGCGCGGATGCTCCGCCAGCAGGGCCGCGCCGCCGCCGCCCGCGGCTGCGGTGTGGACGATCCCATGCCTTGAGATGCAACGCTTGTTGCATGGTGCCGCGTGCCGGTGTCAAGCGAGAAGGGGGGCGGGGCTGCCGCTCAAGCCCCCCTTCTCGCGAACATCCTGTCGGCGAGCACCCGCGCTGCCCTGTGGCATTCCGGGCCTTGGAGAGGATGATGCCCAGTACTTGGTAGAGCGACCCGCGGCCCAGAGCGAGCAGCGCCGCAGCGAGCAGGCCACCGATCCAAGCGGCGTCCGGGATGGTGTGGGTACGGACATCCCAGTAGCAGGCAAAGGAACCCGGCGCTGCGGCCGCAGCGGGGCGTAAGCTCGGACGCCTCCCTTTGACCAGAGGTACCGGTGGCAAGAAGAAACGAGAGGTGAACGGCCGCTATGCTCGCACCACCTTAAGCGCCACCGCCCAACCGGGCCGCAGCCCCAACGGGATCCGCGGCAAGATTCCTTGGCGGGCCGGCCGGACGGCCCGCGCAAGACAGCGTGGCACCACGAACAGACAGCGTGGCACCGCCGGCCCTCCGCCCAGCACTTCGGCCCAGACGAAACGGCCAAGCACCGAGGCGAGCGGCACCTGGGTGTTGTTGCGCAGGACCGGCGCCTCCGCAGCGACCGGCGTGGCACCCCCGAAGAAAACTGGCAAGCTCGGAGTGACCTCGATGCCGGTGGGCGCGGATGGCAGAACGCGACATCCCCGACCAACCACGCAGGTGATCAGCCCTCCGCGACGGATCGCAGGCATGGCCGCCCGCTTGGCTGGCACAATCGGCCGGGCAGGAAAGAATGACGCCACCACATACTGACCACGGACACGCTCCAATCGCCCTGTGACCGTGCGTGCGTCGGTCGCCCACGGCAACACGGCCACCGCCTGCCCCCCGGGGCCCACGACCACCGAGACGGGCTCGAGCAGTCCCATCCGTGGGGCGACCGCCATTCCCGGCACCGCTGCGTAGGTCGCCGTGGCCACGGTCCGATCCCCCGCGCCGGGCACGGCTAGGGACACCTGCGGCGATGCCGCATCCATCCTGGCCAGCGTGACGCCGTGCACGATCCGGTAAGGGGGCGGAGCGCTGCTGGCCACGCTACCCAGCAAACTGAACACAAACGCCAAGGCCGCCAGACGCTGAGGCAGCACATGCACCATGGCCCTCGCCTCACGGGGAGGTCGCCCCTTTCGGCAGCCTCCCCATACTTGACGCTCCGGTGTCGCCCGCCGTGCCCTGGTCGAGGGGGTTCAGTCCGAGCGGTTCCCCGACTTCAACCGCTCCAGGTCGCTCTCCACCTGGTTCTTAGCCTTGACCTTGGCCAGTTCGGCCGCCACATCGTCCCCCGAACCACCCGACAGCACACCGCTGTCGGTCAACTCGTCGATGGCCGCCGCCCGTGAACGCATCGCGTCCGTCTTCTCCTGGGCCCGCGACACCGCGGCATCCACCCGGCCTGCCTCGCGTGA
>JAJZZC010000362.1 GCA_021797775.1 Bacillota bacterium | reverse complement strand
CGATGCGCTCGTCGTCCACAGGCAGCGGCGCATCCCTCATCGCAGTGGCTGCGGCCGCGAAGGCTTCCTCCAGCGTCTGGCCATCGAGGTCGATCAGGCCTGCGGACGCGGGCCGTCCGGTAGCCAACGCCGTCAGCCAAGAGCGCAGCGCCGGCACCGGGAGGCCACCCTGGCGGAGGCAGATGCACCCGGCGATGGATGCGCTGGCGTAGGGGACGATGTAGTAGACGGCGCCCCAGTCCCTTTCGACGGACCTCGCAACCTTGGTGGGCGGCACAAGCCGCAGGATGGCGAACCCAGCCACGGCGGCGGCCGTCACCACATCGGCCTCGGCCGCGTCCGCGGTGATGACATGCGGAAGAACGGGACCCCCGACGTGGGGCTGCCCCGCGCCTGCGCTCTGGAGGGCCTCCGCGCGGACAAAGCCAAAGGCGGCGAGGTCCTCCTCCGTCGCGGGGATCGCGTTCTCAAGGTAATCACTGTCGTCGCACACGTACAGGCACGCGATGACAGGCTTTGGCGGGTGCTTGTACGGCTTGCCATCGCGGCGCATCGGCTGATAGGTGCGCGTGATTCGGGCTTCCTCCACGTCCTCACGTCCCTCGCGTTGTCGTCGGCGCTCCATCCTGAACCGCGCGGACGCCAGGCGCCGGCCGCATCGTGACCTGCAGAAACGCATCGCGGAACCGCCGCACATCCTCGGCCGTCCAGTGCGGTGGGCACTCGATAATAGCCAGCGGCTGCATGTCCATGGACGGCGGGCCGCAGACCTCTGGCGCAGGGGCGGTATCGGCCACGGCGCATGCCCCCCTTACCGCATCCCGAGCAGCAGGGCCCCGGCCACGCAGATCACCATGGCCCCCGTCGCCAGCACGTCCGCCATGTGCGCCGCACCGCGTATGCGGGCCGCGCCCTCCCGCCACTGCTCGGCCAGCGAGGCGGCAAAATACCCGGGATCGTCACCGCCGCGCGCGGCCCACAGGGCGCGGACGTCCACCCCGCAGGGCACGCCGGCCGGCATCGCGCCAATCGCCCCGGCCAAGGCCCCCGCGATGGCAGGCCACTCCGCCCACGGCTGATGCAGGGCCACCGCCGCGCCAGCCAGCAGCACGCCGAGGCTCGCCGCCAGGGCAGACCGTAGCCGCTGGTGCCGCAGGTCGTGCGCCGCGTCCTCCCATTGGGTCCGGGCGGCCTCGGCCAGCAGGCGGGCGTTGTCGGGATCGTAGGTTTCGCTCATGGCGCGCCGCCTGCCGCCGTGGGTGCGTCCTTGTCCTCGGCCCACTGGCGCCCAATCTGGCCGCACATGGCGCACTGGCACTCGGCTACCGTGCCGTCCGGCGTCGTGCGCCACTCCCAGGCGCCCCAGCGGTGTACCGGGTACAGTGGTGCTTGCGCGGCGGCCACCGGGCAGGCCCTCGTGGGCACGCGGGTCCACTCCACGCGCCGTGCCCATATGGCGTTCAGCGTGTCGCGCGGCAGCGGGCCGATACGTGCCCCGGCCCCTGGCGTCCACACCGCAAGGTCAGCCACCGACGCGTTCACTGAACCGCCACCCCCGTCACGACACTAAAGGGGGTTTCGTCCTGAAGGCTTGTCTTCTCCTGCGTCGTCAACTCCACCAACTCGATGTGCCCGTTAGCCATATAGATGCGCCCGCATGCGGGGCACCTCACGTAGTAGGCAAACTCGGCGTCCACGTGGGACGCGGACCCGCAGACGCAGCGCACATCCATACACACGTCCGTGCCCTTCCACTGGATCCAGCCGTGCGGCTCGCCCGCGGCCGGCTTGTGTTGACGGCTCCAGCCGGGAGGCATCGGCAGGTCCATCATCCCGCTCCCGCCGCCCAATCCCTCGCCGACGCGGCGACCTCCCGGCGCACGGCTGCGGGAACCCCCTCGGCCCACTTGCGCAGCCGCTGCAGGATGCGCTCGCCGGCCGCGCGCATCTGCTCGTCGGACAGCGCCTGCCCGTCGCGCGCCTCGCGGATGGCCTGCCGCAGGTCGGCCACCGACCAGGCGCCTGCCTCGGCGCGCATCAGCCAACCCCGGGGGTCCTCGGTCTGGGCGCAGACCGCATGGTGTGACCACGACAGCAGGGCGACGCGCGCGTCCTCGGCCGGGAACGCCCGCACCGAGCGCACCATCTGCCGCACCTTCGATGCGCTGCACCCGACCTCTGTCGCCCACTTCGGGGCCGGCACGCCGTGGACGCGCGCGGCCTCCTCGGCCACCTCCGCCTGCAGCCACGCAGACCGCTCGCCCAGGCGGGCCAGGTCGAGCGCACGGGAGACCAAGGCCTCCAGGGGCGGGGGCTCAGGCATCATCGGACGCCGCCAACCCAAGGCGGATGGCGCGCAGTCTGCGGCCGTGCCTCTGCAACCGCTGCAGCAGGGCCTTGGCCTCCCCGACTAGGCCGGGGTCCACCCCCTGGTCCTCGGCTTTCTCTCCCGGGCCCCAAATGGCTCGCTCGATGCCCTGCGTCTCAGCCTCGCAGGCGGATAGAGTGATGCCGCACTCCGACAGCAGGTGGGCCAAACTGCCGGCGGCATCCCCGGCGTCTTCGGCGCGCTCTTCCGACTCGCGGGCCTCGCACCTGGACTGCCCCCAGCACTGCATATCGAGTCCTTCGCCCTTGGGCGTGATCGCACGCGTCCGCTTTCCCTCGGCCATCACCCGGCCACCTCCGCGTCAACGTCTGTGCGTACCGTTCGCTGCCTACCCCTGGGCTGGACCTCCCTGGACCGCCTCGGCCTCCAGGCGACAATCCACCTGCGGTGCCTCCAGGGCTTCAGACCACTGCACCCCAAATCGGCGCACCAGGACGCGCCACGAGGTGCCGGTCAACGCGGTCTGCGTCAGGAGGCACGCGCCCTCCTGGAGCCCCATCCGCGCCAGCGCGGCGGACACCGCCTCGGCCTCGGCCGGCCCCTGAGCCCCCTGCGACGCCCGCAGCGCCGTCACGGCGCCCGCGACGTAGGCGCGCCCGACATCCAGCGCCTCCCCGCGAGTCCGCTCCTCCTCAGCCGCGCGCGCCCCGGCGATGGTCTCCGCGCGGCGACGGTACAGATAGCGCCCCAGTGTCCACCCACCCTCGGCCAGGGCTACGGCACAGGACAGTTGCAGGACCAGCCACATGCGCTAGACCTCCTCGCGGGCCGTGCGGGCCGCCCTGCGCCTGGGGCGCCGCGCCGGCTCCGGCTCGGGGTCGGCATCCAGCGGGCACAGGGCATTGGCCAGGGCTTGCGCGAGTCGCGCTGCTGGCGCGTCCTCCGTCACGCCTCCCTGCGCCTCCAGCCCGCGCAAGAGCGCGTCCCTTACATCCGCCGCCTCGGCCTCGCTCAGCGCGACGCGCAGGATCGTCTCTGTCCGCAACGTCATCGGGGGCCCCTCCTCCTCAGCGCGGTCCGTCGTGGGGCATCAGCGGCTGCGCTACTGTGTGCGGCGGGACGTTGGGCGGGAGCGGCTGCGCTACTGTGTGCGGCGGGACGTTGGGCGGGAGCGGCTGCGCTGCCGCATTAGGCGCGTGGGCCTCGATGATGAGCCGCGTCACGGTGCGAACCAGGGTCTCCCCGGGGCGGTAGTAGGACTCGACCTCCTCCTCCCGCTCCTCTT
>JAJZZC010000361.1 GCA_021797775.1 Bacillota bacterium | reverse complement strand
ACAAGTTCAGCGCGTCTGGCCTTGGACTGGCACGCGAGACCCCGAACCGGTTCTCTTGGGGAGAGTCGCTGGGAACTTCGCATTCCGGCCACGCCCGGGCTCAAATCTAATATTTCGCGGCTCCTCAGTCCTCCGCGGCGGCGGACGCGGGCCCGCGTCCGCGCACCGTCGCCAGCACGCGGCGCGCCAGCGGGAGGCCGTGGCGCATCAGCGCGTAACGGACCGGACGCAGCACCAGGTCCCATTCCCCCACGTACTCCACCAGTTCCGCGCCGAAGCCTCGCTTGAAGCGGTAGAGGCCGTAAAGGGGGTTGTCCGCGCGCAGGTCGCCCGACACCCCGCGGAAATCGTAGAGCGTGCACCCGCCGCCGAGGGCGCGGCGGATGGCGTCCCACTGCACCGCGTACGCCGGCATCAGTTCCCGCCGTCGGCCGCTGCTGGCGCCGTAGAGGTACCAGGCCGTGGCGCCCATGCGGAAGACCAGGGCTGCCGCCAAAAGGTCGCCGTCGGCGGCCTCAGCGAGGAGGAGCCAGCCCATGCCCGCGGCTACCAATTCGCGGTACAGGGCCTCAAAGTAGCCCGAGCCGCGCACCAGGAAGCCATCGCGCGCCGCGGTCTCGCGGAGCAGGGCGTAGAAGGCGGCCAGATCGCCGGTCCCCCCCGCCCGCACACGCACCCCCTTGCGCTCAGCCAGGCGGACGTTGTACCGGGTCTTGGGGTGCATGCCGGCCAGCAGCGTGACCTCGTCGCGCGCAGCGAGCGGCAGGTGCATCACGAAGCGCGGCTGGACCCCTTCGAAGGAGGCCCCGGTCTCCTGGAGGCGAAAGCCATGGTCCGCCAGCGCCGTCGCGCAGCCGCCGGGCCCAGCGGGCACCGCGGGGTCGAGTTTGAGGGCGACGGCCTCCCGGTCGCGGGCAAACGCCGTCACGGCTTCCATTGCCCGCTGGACGGCGGCGGCATCCGCCCAGTCCACGATCGGCCCCCTGGGCGCGTAGAGCAGTGGCCCCACGCCGGGCACCGGGCGCTCCAGCACGGAACAGGCCGCCAGCGGCTGGCCGCCGGCAGCCGGCACCAACAGGCGGTGCGGACGCCAACCCGTGCCGGCCTTGACCTGGCCCCAGGCCCAGCTCTGCAGAAAGTCGGGGCGGCGGGACGCGGCGACGAAGGCGTCGAAGTCAGCGCGCCGCTCGGGGTCCAGGCGCTCGTAAGGGGCCAAAGCTGCTGCGGGCCTCCCCTCGGCCGCCCGCGGGGCCCGCCCGCGACGGCGCCATTGGGCGATACTAGGGCGACACCACGGAACGGAGGCATCGTAGCATGAGCGCGTCCGAGGCCGCTGTCACCATCACGCCCCGCGAGAACGGCCCCTACCTCGTCGAGGGCCCGGCCCGTGTCGTCGGGCCCGATGGCCAGGAACTCGAGCACAAGGCGGTCTTCGCCCTGTGCCGCTGTGGCGCATCCAGCAACAAGCCCTTCTGCGACGGAACTCACGCCCGCATCGGCTTCCAGGCCCCCGGCGCCAAACCGGCCCGGCCGGCGGGGCAGTAAGCGCCACCCCATCACGCGGGCGGGGGAAGGTTGACCCCATCCCCCACCCCGCCGCAACCGCGTGGGACCCGGCTCTTCGGCTTGCCGGCAGTGGACGGTCCCTGACGCTCCGCTGAGGGCCCTACGCCAGCCATGCGGCCGCGTGGCTGGACGGCGGCCCCAGAGCCCGCCGCCCGGATGGGGGCGAACGCTTCCGAGCCCGCCATGGTGGCGGGGGTGGCCGTCGCCTCCGGGAGCGCCTGCCCGAGGAGGGCAAGGGCTGGCCTCGCACCGGCACAAGCGGTCGCCGAGGCGAGGGGGGTCACGGGCGCGCGCCCGCGCCCCTCGCCTCGGCCCAGCGGGGCCCCGCGGGTAGCGCACCCGCGGGAGGCGCGCCCGTCTGGAAGTCCGTCGTCCCCCCCGACCGACATCGTCGATGGCACCGTCGCGGCGCTCCGTCCCGGGGCAATTGCGCGGCTGCCCCCCGCGCGCCATGCCACCGACAACCCGAAGCCACCCCGTGCAAAGCGGCTCGTCCCGCGGTCACGGGCTTGCCCAGGTGCTTGGGTATCCCAGCACCTGGGCAAGGCGGGGGGGAGGGCCCTCCCCCGCCTTGCCCCGCCGGCCCCCTACCGCTTGAACGCCTCCTCGAAGCTGCCTCCGGCCGCGGGAGCGAAGTCGACCTGGCGCACGAAGCGCGCCGCCTCGGCCGCGCCAAACTCCCGCTCCATGGTGTTGTCCTCCCACTCCACGGAGAGCGGACCGCTGTAGCCGACGTGGTTCAGCGCCCGGATGATGGGTGTGAACTTCACGTCGCCCCGGCCGGGTGAGCGGAAGTCCCAGGCGCGGCGTGGGTCACCGAAGGGTAGGTGGGACGAGAGGATGCCCGTCCGACCGTTGAGGTTCACCGAGACATCTTTGACGTGAACGTGGAAGATGCGATCGGGAAAGGCGTAGATCAGCTCCGCCGGGTCCATTCCCTGCCAGAGCAGGTGGCTGGGGTCGAAGTTGATGCCAAAGGCGGGGTGGCGCTTGACCGCATCGAGCGTCAGTTGGAAGGAATACAGGTCGAAGGCGATCTCCGTGGGGTGGACCTCCAAAGCGAAGCGCACCCCGTTCTCCTGGTAGACGTCAAGGATGGGCGTCCACACCTCGGCGAAGCGCTTGAAACCGTCGTCGATGTCCTGCTGGGCCACGGGCGGGAACGGGTAGATCCAGTGCCAGATCGACGAGCCGGTGAAGCCGTTAACGACCTGGACGCCCAGGTTGCGGGCCGCGCGGGCGGTGCGCTTCATCTCCTCGATGGCCCAGCGGCGCTTGGCCTCCGGTTGGCCGGCGAACTCGGCGGGGGCCCAGGCGTCGGAGCGCTGGTCGTTGGGGTCCAGGGTGAGTTGGCCGACCAGGTGGTTGCTGATCGCATACAGTGCCAGGCCGTTCTCCCGGAGGATCGCCCGCCGCTCCTCGCAGTAACGGGGGTCCTCCGCGGCGCGCGCCACCTCCACGTGGTCACCCCAGCAGCAGAGCTCCAGGCCGTCGTAGCCAAAGGACCGGGCCTTGGGCGCCAACTCCCTGAGCGGTAGATCCGCCCATTGGCCGGTGAAGAGGGTCACGGGTCGCGCCATCGCCATGCCTCCCCGGTCCGCTCCCCTCTCGCCCGCGGCGGTGGTCCGGGGCAGGGCGGATCGGAAGCGGTCCCGTCGGCGCATTCGGCGGGCGGGCGAACGGCTCCTCCGGTCGTGACGGGCATCCCTTTGCTGGCGCCATGCGGCCAGGGGGGCGTGCCCCCTGAACAACAGGCCCGGCGGCCGCGGCCGCCGCCGGTTCCCGCCCGCCGGGCCTGTGCGTGGCGGCGCGCACCGACACCCCCGAGGGCCGCACCCGCTACCGGCCCTCGTCCCTAGGGCCCTTGGCCGCCAACGCCTGTGCCCTGAACGGCCATCCCCCCGGCGGGGGATGGCGACCGCGGTGACGGCCCCTAGGCGGACCGCCTATTACTACCGTTCCCCTTCTCATAGTCATTTGTTTCCAACCGCCGCAGCGGCCGGTTTCCGACTCGAAGGTTCCTGCTTCACAGCGACCGGTTTCACCAGGCCGTTCTCCTGGCCAGAGCCTTCCGCTC
>JAJZZC010000005.1 GCA_021797775.1 Bacillota bacterium | reverse complement strand
CGAGCGCCTGCTCCTCGGCCACGGAGTACGCGAAGGTATCGGGCATGTCCCCCAAGGCCGCGCAGCCGATGCAGAGAGGGTGGACCATCAGCCCGGTGCGGCCGAGGGGGCGCAGGGGCAGGGGAGGCGGCGGGGGTGTGGACACGGCGTTCTCTCCTCAGCGGCAGTTGACGGCCGACGGGATCACGGCCTCCCGCGTGGGGCGGCCGCGCGCGCGGATGGGGGGCATGCCCGGGCCACGGGCAAGGGTCCCAGGCATCCCGGACCGCTCGCGCCGGCTCGCCGTAGCGCCCCGGCCCGCCCTCCGGGGCGCGGGCACGCCCACCCCCGCGACGACGGCACGCCCACATCCACCGGCGCGACCGGGCCCTACCCGAATCGCTCCCTCCGGTCCGGCACACCGCACCGGGTGCCAGCAGGGTGGGGCGACGGACCGCTCGGCCGCGCCACCGAGGGCCTCGGGCACCGGCGCAGCCGCGTCGGCGCCTCCGCCGGCTACAGCCCCGCCGCCCGCAGGACCGCCAGGGCCTCCGGCACCCCCGTGGCCGCGGGGGCTCGGCCCTCGAATTCCAGGGACACGTAGCCGCGGTAGCCCACCTCGCGCAGGATCGCCACCACGCGCCCGTAGTCGATGTCGAGGTCGTACCACTCGCCGCCGCCCTGGTAAGCCTTGGCGTGCACGAGAACCGCCGTCGGGGCCAGCGCGCGCATCTCCGCGTACATGTCCACGCCGCCCTGGCGCAGGTAATTGCCCGTATCGAGCACCCCCGCGAGGTACGGCGACGGCAGGGCCAAGAGAATGCGGCGCACCCCGTCGGCGCGGGATGTCAGCCCCCAGTGGTTCTCCAGCGCCAGGATGACGCCGAGGCGCTCGGCGTGGGGCAGGAGCTGCTCGATGCAGCCGATGCACCAGCCAAAGGCGTCGTCGTTGCTGTAACCGGGCAAGGGTGGCTCGATGCCCCCGGCGGCCATCAGATCGTCGAAGCTGGTGATCGTCTTCCAACGGCCCGAATTCAGCCGGATGCAGGCGATGCCCAGATCGGCCGCCAGCTCCAGGGAACGCACCGTGCGGCGCACCTGCTCGGCCCGCACCTCGGCGTCCGGTGAGACGAAATCCTGGTGCGTGGAGAGGCCGTAGAGGTCGAGGCCCAGGGTGAGGGCCTGGCGGCGCAGGCGCAGGAGGCGCGACCGTTCGGGCTCCGCACCCAACTGCCGCTCCAGGACCTCGACGCCCGCCAGGTCGAGGCGCGCGGCGGCGTCCAGCACCTGCTCCATCGGGTAGGGCTCCCCGCGGAAGTGCCAGAAGGAATAGGAACTCACGGCCAGGCGCATGGTTTTGTCTCCTCGTCGGACCGTGGGTGGAGTGGGGACCGAAGGCCGCCGTTCGCCGGAGGCGCCGGGGCACCTGCCGGGCACGGGGGAACGACAGGGTGGCTTCATTCCGGCGGGGGGCCTTCGCCCAGACGGCGCCACGAGCGGGGGTGACTTCGGACCGGCATGCCGGTCCGCTCGCGGGGCCACCGCTTGCTGCGCACAGGTTTGGCGCCACGATGCGGCCGCGGCGCCCGTGGGGTCACGGGGGCCACTGACGGCCGTACGCCGCGAATTCGGCCTGCGCCCGCAATCGCCTGTGGCGCAAGCGAATCGCCCAGAACGACGCGACCCTGGGGGGAACGACAGCAGTTCGCCGCCGGGACGGCCACGCGCTCGGCGAGGCCCCCGGCAGTGGTGTCGCCGATGGCCGCCCAATGGGCACAGAGGTTGGGGTGGCCCTCCCGGCAGGGCTCGCAGCCGCCGCAGGCGAGCGTGGGGTCCACCGCGACCCGCGCGCCGACGGCGGGCGAGGCCACGCCCTCGCCGTGCGCCACGACCACGCCCGCGAATTCGTGGCCCGGGATCAGCGGGTAGGGGGCCGGTGGGAACTGCCCGTGCGCGATGTGCACGTCCGTGCCGCAGAGCCCGCAGGCCCGGACCTCAACCGCCACCTCGCCCGGCCCCGGGCGCGGCGCGTCCACCTCGCCCACATGGTACACGCCGGGTCGCTCCACCACGACCGCGCGCACGCGGCTCCCCTCCTCGCACCCGCGCGAGGTGGCACCCCAGGGCCCGTTCCCGGCGGCTGCACCCTCGGCCGCGCGGACCCGTATGGCTCGGCGGCCTCGGAGGCCTGCTTCGGCTCGGAGGCCGTGCACACCTGGCGGCATTGGCAGGGGAGCGGAGACCGATGGCGTGGGGCGGAGCTGCCGCAGCGCGCGGGTGGCACTGAGTCCCAGCGCGTTTGCCTCGGGTGGCGGCCACGGCGGCGATGCGCCCGGCCGCTCGCAAACGCACGTCCACCCCCGTTTCGGCCGTTGGCCGTAGGGCTCTGCCCGACCGGCTCGACGGACCAGCGGACCTCGTGGTGGAGATCGTTTCCCCGGACAGTGTGGCGCGCGATCGGGCGGACAAGTTCTACGAATACCAGGAAGGTGGCGCACGGGAGTACTGGGTGGTCGACCCGCGACCCGGATGCCAACGGGCGGACTTCTGGCTGCTCGATACCGACGGCACGTATCAACCGGTGCCGCCGGATCCGTCTGGGGTGTACCGTGCCAGCCTTTGTCGCTGAGGCCGTTTGCCGAGAACGACGCGACCCTGCGTGCCGAGGCAGGGCAGCCGCTCGTCGACGGTCGCCGCGCCCCGCAGCGTGCGGGCGCCGGTGCCGGGCCATCGCTGCAGGTGGCGCCTCAACGAAGGGACCCGAGGCACCGATATAGGGCGGGGGCGCCTCGGCATGGATGCCGGACGCCCCCAGGGCTCCGCACCAAAGCAAAGAGCAGAAGGGGTCTCCGTCGATGCGCCATGGATGGCGCGTTCCCGGGGCATGCCCCCCCACCCGATCCCTCGTCTCCGGCCACACCGGGGGCCGCCCACGCCGGGCCACCAGGCTTCGGGCCTGTTTGGCGCTGGCCACGGCCTCCGTACTCGCCGCCGTGGGTCCGTCTGTCGCCCGCCTGGCACCTCGCCTTTGGACCGTGCGCGCATCCCCGCGCAGCGGCACCCGAAACACGGCGTGCATGCCCGCGAGGTCGATGGGGGGGCGCGGCACGGCGGCATCGCCCCTCACTTTCGGCGCGTGGGCCGCCGGGTACGTGGCCTACGCCCCTCCCGGACACGGCTTTACGGCGGTGGCGGCGGAGTTCGTCCTTCCCGCGTCGCCGGCGGCGCTTGCACCCGGCGCGGCCCCCGCGGGGGCCTGGGTCGCGATCTGGGCGGGCATCGGCCTGCAAGCCAAGGGCGGTAGCGAGTTGCTCCAGGCGGGCGTATCGATGCACTCGGACGGCTCGACCTGGGATGTGGTCGCGCCGTGGTGGATCAACGAGCCCCAGCAACCGACGCCGCCACACCCACTGCCCCTGGCGCTGCACCCCGGCGACCGCATCGAGGTCTCCGTGCAACTGGCGGACCCCCGCACGAACACCTGGGTACTCAGCGTGACGGACGCGTCTACGGCGCAGAGCGCCGACGCCTGGTGCTACGGCTGCGCCAGCGCGCGCCAGAGCGCCGGCTGGCTCATGGAAGACCCGTCCAGCGGCTCTGGCTACACCCCGTTCGCCGATCCTGGGCAGGTGAGATTCGTTTCCGCCCAAGCCGCCCTCGACGGCGGCCCGCTCTCCCCGCTGAACCGGGTGGATTGGCGCCCCGTGCTCCGCGAGCCCGGACCCCACCTCACCCAGCAAGGCCCCGTGGCACCCCCCGCCAGCACCAGCGGCGGGTTCGTGGTCGCCGACCTGACCACGGGGAAGGGCGCCGCGCCAGTAGGCGGTACCCGCGCCTGAAGGCGACGGACCGACTGATCCCCACAGATCAAGCACGGGCTTCGGGCGGCGGCGCTGCCGGCCTGGGTCGCCAGCCCGACCCAACAGCCCGGGTCCGTTCTGATGCGGGGACTTCGGCTGCACCGTCTTCACCGCGGGGGGCGCGGCGCAGACGAGCAACCGCGGAGGCCCACCCGACTACGCCTGCATGCTGCCCGTCATCCTGGCGTGCTGCCGGACGCGCACATCCCCCGTGGACCTGAGAGAGACGCTGGAAATCGTGGCGTTCCTGGAAGCGGCCAACCGGAGCCGCGCGAGCGGCGCGCCGGAGCGGCTCGCCACCGCGGGCGGCGGCGATTGAACCTGGTTTTCGCAAAGGGACGGTCCGTCGGCTTGGCGCCCAGGACTCGCACCCTTGCCAGGGTCTCACCCGCTCGCGTCGCGGGTTCTTCAGCGCCGACGGCGCCCGCCTGACACTGCGAAATTCAGGTTGACGCCCCGGCCGCGGCGGACTTTGGGCGGACCCTGCCGGCGAGGCCACGCCATCTGGCAGCTAGGCAACCTGCCTTGCCTAGCACCGGCGTGGTTGCCATGGCTGCCGCGCCTCCCAGAGGGCCGCGCGGCGATCAGCCGTCGGAAGGTCAGCCATGCGCCTGCGCAGCGGCCCCGAGTTTGGGCCTCTCGCGCACACCCCCACCATCCACCCCGGCGGCCGGGGGGGAGGCACGGCGTTGGACGGCGTGGTCCACAGTGTCCGCCCGCACGGGCCCGTGCCGCGGGGTGACGGGACAGGCGCCTGCAGGTCGGGGGACGGGGTCAGCCCGCTACGGAGCGGCGGGCGGAGAGGTACGCCCAGGCCCCCCGCTGCGCCTGGTCGGTGGCGTCGGCGAGCAGTGCCTCCCACCCCTGGCGCAACTCCGGAGACAGCCCGCGCGTGTACAGGTCGGCGAGCGACGGACAGCCCGGACGGGGCACCTGATCGAGGATGGTCGCGAACACCTCGCGGGCGTATGGCTGCTGCCACTCCGTGACCGAAGCGAAGATGGTGGTTGGGCGGAAGAGCGGCGGGCCGAACGCCGCGGCCAGGGCGGCGCGAGAGAGCGCATAAGGGAGGCCGGCCCAACGGGCCATGGCCTCCGCGTGGGCCCGGCGCTGCCCCTCCCCCCGCGGCACGGGCAGAAGCGGCGTGCCGTCCCCCGGCAGCACCTCGAAGGCGGCCATCCGCCCACCGGGTCGCAGGACGCGGGCGATCTCCTCCGCCACGGCCGGTAGCCCGTCCTCGGCGTACTGCAGCACAGACCGGCAGAGGACCACGTCTACCGAGGCGTCCGGGTAGGGCAGCCGGCGCATGTCGCCCTGGTCGACGCGCAAGCGGGCGCGCGCCGGGTGGCCGGACAGCGCGGCCTCGGCCTGCGCACAGAGGCCAGGCGAGTGGTCCAGGGCCAGGACCTGGCCGGTTGCACCCACGACGGCCAGCAAACGCGGCAGGAACTCCCCGGCCCCACAACCAATTTCCAGCACGATGTCGCCTGGTCCCACCGCCGCCTCCTGAACCAGGCGCTCGCGCACCGCGGCAATGAAGGCGATCCCCGCGTGCACCTCCTCGGTGGTCGAGCCCCTGAAGCGGTCCACCGCCAGCCAGCGCTCCCACTCGTCCACCCATCCACCACCATTCGCTCACCTGTCGCGACGTTCGGTCAGTATGGGGCGCGCTGGCTGTCCTGTCCAGCCGTGGGCCCGCCGACGCGCGCGGTGCCCCGCAGCGCCGAAGCTCCAGCGAGGTGTGGCCCGTGGAGCGGGTCCGGCCCGGGGCACGTCGGCTCGCCGCCGGTTGTGGCCGAAGGCCCCCCGCCACCAGGACGCCAACCTGGGCCCCAGGAGGAAGCACTCGCGCTGGCGCGAACCCGGAGGGGCATGCGCATCACCCCTGCGGCCCAGCACCTGCGCGACGCCCGCAACGCCCTGCGCGCCGGCGACGCCCGGGATGCGGCCCGGCATTTCGTCCGGGCCGTTGACCGGCTGCCACCACGGGCACCGGGTCGCGACGTGGCGCTCTGGGGCTTGATTGACGCCTGTCGGTGGCGTCGGGACTACGGTGCTGCGGCCAGCGCCTGCAACATCCTGCAGCGGAGCGGGCAGCACGCCTTCTACCGGACGAAGGCACAGGCCTGGGGCACGGTGCTGGCCACCTGGGACGAGCACGGGTCTGGCGCGCACGACCCCGCCGCTCTACGGTTGGATCCTGTGGAGCGCTACGCCTGCAGGCACCTGCAGGAACGCGCCGCCACGGGCCGGTTCCTGGCGGCTTGGAACGCCTTCCTCTGGAGCATCGACACTCCGCCGGCGGGCCTCGACGCGGCCACGGCGTGGGGCAACGCCCTGGCCACCCTCGACGCGGTGGCGGGGGGCCAGGAGCCGCCGGCCGTGCCCACGCTACACTTCGCCCATTTGTGGCGCGCGCTCGCGCAGCCAGAGGACGGCTTGACCTGGCTCACGCGGTACGGGGCCGGGGCGATCCCCTCCCCCACCGCGGCGCACGGGCCTGGTCAAGAGCCGGGCGCCGGAGTGGTTCCCAGCCAAGAGGGGTGGCCCTTGCCCCCCGACATCACCTGACAGCAGGTCGCGCGGCGCCTGACCGGCCGGCGAGACAGGCGGCGGCGCCCCGCTTGCGGGTTCAGCCGGCCGAGCCCAGCGAGCCCATGCCCGCCGCGGCGGCCGCTGGACGGGCAAGCAGTCGTTCAGGCAGCCGGTCGCGCGCGCAGAGATCGGCGTAGGTCTCTCGCTCCACCATCACGTCGGCTCGGCCGTTGGCGACCAAGAGCAGGCAGGGACGCGGGACGAGGTTATAGTTGCTCGCCATGGGAACCTGGTAGGCACCAGCGGCATAGAAGGCCAGGAGGTCGCCAACCTCCGGGGCCGGCAGCATGGCGTCCCGGGCCAGAAAGTCCCCGGATTCGCAGTAGCGGCCCACCACGTGCACCTGCTGGGCGCAGGGCTCGTGCATGCGCCCCGCCGCCACGACGGTGTACGCCGCGCCGTAGAGCGCCGGGCGGATGTTGTCGCCCATACCACCGTCCACGGCGACGTACGGCACGAGCCCCGGCACACGCTTGCGGCTCCCCACGGTGTAGAGGGCGATACCCGCCTCGCCGACGACGGAGCGGCCCGGCTCCACGGCCAGCACAGGCGGCTCCATGCCCCGCCGGGCGCAGCCCGCGGCGACCGCGGCCGTCAGCGCCGCTGCCAGCGTGCGCGGGGCCAACGCCTCTTCGTCCACGTACCGGATGCCGGCGCCGCCCCCCAGGTTGAGTTCTCCCAGGCGGACGCCGCACGCGGACTCCACCGCGCGCGCGAGGTCGAGCATGCGCTCCACCAGGGGTGGCACCGCCCGCGTGTCGAGCAATTGCGATCCGATGTGCGCGTGCAGGCCCACGAGGCGCAGGCCCCCCGTGGCGGCGCACCGTTGTGCCGCCCGCAGGGCCTGCCCGCTCTCCAGGTCGAAGCCGAACTTGCTGTCCTGACTACCGGTCTGGATGTACTCGTGGGTGTGGGCCTCAATCCCCGGGGCCACACGCAGCAGGACCCGCTGGCGGAGACCGCGCCGTGTCGCGGCCTCCGCCAGCCGATCCATCTCGTCGAGGTTGTCGACCACAAAGCGTCCGATGCCGGCGTCCAGCGCCTGGGTGATCTCTGCGGCGGTCTTGTTGTTGCCGTGAAAGACGACACGCTCCGCCGGGAAACCGGCGGAAAGCGCGACGTGCAGTTCGCCGCCGGAGACGACGTCGATGTGCAGGCCCTCGGCGGCCACCACGGCGGCGATGGCCCGCGTCAGGCAGGCCTTGGCGGCGTATGCGACCATCGCGCCAGGCGCGTAGGCGGCGAAGGCGTCGCGGTAGGCGCGACAGTTGGCGCGCAGCACCGTCTCGTTGAACACGTACAGCGGCGTGCCGTATCGCCGCGCCAGATCCGTCACATCGCATCCACCGTCGATGAGGTGGCCGCGACCGTCGACATCCGTCCCGGGCGGTAACGGGCGGCGCGCCGCTGCGGTCTCTCTGCTGGGGGAAGGCTCCTGCGCGAGCAACGGCTGTCCTCCTGCTGGCATCCGGCTGGCATCCCGCGCTGGCGTCCCGCTGATCCGAGGCGGGCGCGGCTTCCGCGCGCACTCCGGCGTGCGGCACGGGTGCGGCCGCCCGTCACCGCGAGCCGGGGCCGACGCACACCCTGAGCCCCGGCGCGAGGGCCTCTCGCTCCCCGCGCCGCCCCGCCGCGGCTGGGGTGGGTCCACGCGACCATCCGCTGGGTGACTCTGGAGCTGGACCCAGGCCTCCTGCCCGCTTCAGGCCCCTGATGGCGCGCCAGCGATCTCCAGCAACGCCGTGCGCACGAGACGGCGGGTGAGATCGACCTTGTACGCGGTGCCGTGGAGGGGATCGGCCCCCTCCACCGCCAGGTCGGCGGCACGCGCGGCTGCGTCCACGTCGAGCGCGCGCCCGCGCAGCGACTCGGCCGCGGCCGTCGCCGCGCGCGGTACGCCGGCCACGCCGCCGAGGGCAATGGCCGCCCGGACCACACGACCACCCTCCACGGTGACGGAAACCGCCACGCTCACCAGCGCGAAGGCCCAGGCGGCCCGGTCCATCGCCTTGCGGAACACGCTGGGGCCGGCCGGCGCCGGCAGCAGCACGGCGGTCACAACCTCACTGGGCTCCAGCACAGTCTGTTCAGGGCGGCCCGGCCCTGGGGGCAGGAGGAAGGCGCCGAGGTCGAGGCTGCGTGCTCCGTCGGGCCCGGTGACCTCCACCCGGGCGCCCAGCGCCAGCAGCGCCACGGCCGGATCGGAGGGATGCACGGCGATGCAGGGCCCGTCGCGGAAGATCGCGTGGAAACGGTGGTCGCCTGGCACCGCTGGGCAGGCGTCTCCCCCATGAAGGAGACAGGGGATGCCAGCGCGGAAATACCAACAGCGGTTCCACTGGCACAGGCTTCCACCCAGTGTGGCGACGTTGCGGATCTGCGCGCTCGCCGCACCGGCCACGGCCTGGGCCAGGGCCGAGTAGTCCCGCCGCAGCGTGTCGTCGCCGGCCAGGGCCGCAAGGGTGAGCAGGGCGCCGAGCCGCAGTCCCCCCCCCGCGTGCGGGGACACCTCGCGCGGCGCGCCGCCCACGGCGGTCAGGTCGACGAGCCGGTCTGGGTCGACCAACCGCTGCCGCATCAGTGGAACCATGTCGGTTCCACCCGCGAGGACGCGGGCTCCGGCGGCCAGCGATCCCATGCTCTCCTGGATGCTCAGCGCGCGCTCGTAGGCGAACGGCTTCACCTGGCCCACCCCCGGCGCCGCAGGGGCCGTCGCACGCCCCCCGGCGCAAGTCCGAACAGCGGCCGCGGCGGCGGACGGGTCAAGGGACAGCCCGCGCACCGAGCCCCGCCAGCATGCGCGCCCGAGTGACGGGCAGGTGGCGCAGGCGCACCCCGCAGGCATGATGGATGGCGTTGCAGATGGCCGGGGCGGGCGGAATCACGGGGGGCTCGCCGATGCCTTTCACCCCGGCGTTGTTCAGCCGTTCATCCGGCCGGTCCAGGAGGATCGCCTGCACCACCGGCACGTCCATCACCGTGGGCACTCTGTAGTCCTCGAGGTTGGCGTTGAGGGCCCTGCCGCTGCACGGATCGACCACGCGTTCCTCGGTCAGGGCGTAGCCGATGCCGAAGGCGACGCCGCCTTCCACCTGGGCCGACATGGTGAGGGGATTAATGACTCGCCCCGACTCGTGGACGGCCACGAAGCGGGCCACGCGCACCTCCCCGGTCCATGTGTCCACCTCGACCTCGGCAAAGTGCACGGCGGCCGCCAGGACCGCCAGGTCCGACGGGTTGGGGGCGCGCCCGCCGCGGCCGACGATGTTCAGGGGACCGAGATCGCGCAACAGGTCGCGCAGCGGCAGTTCCAGGTCGGGTCGCTCCGGGGAACGGACCACCCCGGCTTCGATGCGCAAGGCATCCGGCGGCATGTCCAGGTAAGCGCCAGCGATCTCCAGCAATTGCCGGCGCGCGTCCGCCGCTGCGCCGCGCACAGCGGGCGCCATCGAGGACACCGTGCCGCTGCCTCCAGATCCGGTGCCGTAGGGCGCGCCATCCGTGTCGCCGATCCGCATGGTGACGGCATCCAGCGGCAGGCCCATCTCCTCGGCTGCGCATACGGCGAGCGCTGTCTTGCTGCCCGTGCCGATGTCCTGTGTAGCCGAGCTCACGGTGATCGTGCCATCCCCGTTGACTTGGACCCAGGCGTGCGCGGGCGGCCAACCCGCCGACCCCCAGCAGCCAGCCGCCACCCCCAGGCCACGGGCCATCCTCCGGCCACGGTTCTCCACCCGCATCGCGCTACGCCGATCCCAACCGATCGCCCGCGCGCCGACATCGTACATCTCCAGCAGGGCGTTGCTGGAAAACGGCTTTCCCCAGCGGCTCTCCGCATGGTTGCGCCGGCGAAGGTCGAGCGGGTCAAGGTCGAGACGCTCCGCCAACTCGTCGAGGGCAGACTCCAGGGCAAAGGCGCCCTCAGGGTACCCGGGGGCGCGGAAGGCGCACGCCGGCCCGGTGTTGGTGTAGACGCTGTATTCCTCGGTACGCACCGCCTCCGCGGCGTACATGTCGCGCGCGGGACCGCCGACCGTGCCTCCGCCGCCCCGGGCCCCGTCCAGCGAGTACGCCCGCACGGACACGGCCAGCAGACGGCCGTCACGGCTGGCGCCGAGGCGCACTTGTTGCATCGTGCCCGGGCGGTTGCCCGTGCAGAGGTTCTCCTCCCGACGCGTCAGCATCAGGCGCACCGGACGGCCGGTCAGGCGGCTGGCGATGACGGCCACGTGGTGGTGGCGGTCCGGGCCCCACTTCGCGCCAAACCCGCCGCCGATGAACTCCGCGACGACCCGCACCCTGTCGCGCGGCAGCCCGTAGGCTTCACACAGTCCGTTGCGCAGGCCGCCGATATCCTGCGTCGAGGCCCACACCGTCAGACGGTCGGGCTGCCACCAAGCCACCGAGCCGTGCGGTTCGAGGGCCGTGTGCAACTGGGTGGCGGTGGTGTATGTTTCCTCCAATACCATGTCGCTCCGCCCCAGCGCAGCGCCCACGTCCCCGTGCTCCCACACGTCCGCTCTGCCACCGCGTCCCAGGTTGCCGCCCTCCACCGCCTCCGGCGCCCCCGCCACCAGGGCCTGTGCCGCGGTCGCCACGGCGGGCAGGACCTCGTAGTCCACGGCGATGGCCCACAGCGCGTCCTCGGCCTGCTCGGGCGTTTCGGCGACGACGGCCGCGACCTCTTCGCCCTCGAACCGCAACTCCGTCTGCAGCGGCTGCGGCAAGTCGTCGGGGATCCCATCGGGGGTGAGCACGAGGTGCACGCCCGGCAGCGCCCGCGCGCGCGCGGCGTCGACCGAGCGAACGCGCGCGCGCGCATGGGGGCTGCGGGCGATCCGCGCATGCAGCATGCCGGGCAGCTGTACGTCCGCCGTGAAGCGGGCCGCTCCGGTCACCCGCTCCACGGCGTCCACGCGCGCGTGGGGACGTCCCACCACCGATAGGCGCGCCTCGGCGCCCCAAGCGGTCAGCGCGTCGTCCTCGACGACCGCGATGCTCTCTCGGGTCCGACCCTCGTACTCGTACGTCGTCCGCACGATCCTAGGCACGGAGATCCCCCTCTCCGCCCCCGGCCCGTCCGCCTCCAGCGCCTTCCCCGGCGCCGACGCCACGCGCGGCCGCCAGCGTCGCTTCGACGATCCGCTGGTAGGCCCCGCAACGGCAGAGGTTGCCGGCCAAGGCCTCGCGGATCTCCCGGGCGTCCGGCGACGGGTTTTCGGCGAGCAGGGCCTTCGCCGCCATGATCTGGCCCGGCGTGCAGAACCCGCATTGCAGCGCGTCGTGCTCCACGAACGCCTGCTGTACCGAATCCAGGGCCCCGGGACGGCCCAGCCCTTCAATCGTCGTGACCTCGCGGTCCGCGCAGGCCACCGCCAACAGCAGGCAGGCGTACACGGCCCGCCCCGCCAGATGCACGGTGCAGGCGCCACACTCCCCGTGCTCGCATCCCGGCTTGGCCCCCGTGAGCCCGAGGTCGGACCGCAACACGTCGAGCAGCGTCCTGCGGGGCTCCACCCAGAGTTCGCGCGCAATCCCGTTCACGCGCAACTCCGCCCGCACGCGGCCGGCCCCCTTGGCGAGCGCGACAGCACCGCCACCCGCGCCCGCCACCTCACGCAGCGCGTCGCCCACCGCCTCGCCCTCCCAGCCCGCACCTCAGACGCGCCGGCCCACGCCCCGACCGCCCCCGCCACTCCGCGCCGACAGGTCCAGCGCGGAGTTCCCCCTGCGCCCGCCACCACGCCGCGGCGCCACTCAGGCTCGGCCCGGGGCCGCCGCACCCGCCTTTTGCAGGATGTCCAAACACTGATGCAGGTCCCGCTCCCGCACCAGCAGATGGTCACAGGAAAACCCCGACATCACCGCCACCGCCAGCCCGGCACGCGCCAACGCGCCGGTCACCGTCGAAATGTACCCAACCGCCTCCAACTCCACGTCCGAGTCCAGCGTCACCACCCGGAAGTCGACCTGCACGGCCGGATCCAGAAAGACTGGCGCGACCTGAGCCCAACGCTCCTGGGGCAGCAGAAGCGTGATCTCCGCGCCCACATCCAGGACGGCGCAGAATCCCGGGGCGCTGCCGGCGATCCGGAAGGCCATCTCCCGCTCCGACGGCCTGACGGCCACCATGGCGAAATGCTCCGGACGCGGCACCGGCCGGATCCGCGAAAAGAACGACTGGCCATCCACGGGCAACACCCACGCCCCCCTCCAGAGACCCGACAGCCACGACGCCCCGCCAGCGCGAGCACCGGAACCCCCTAAGACACAGACAGCGCACCCCAGCCGCCGCGCCCCCTCCGCGCGGCGGCCTTGCCCTGGGCCGCCAGCGCCCGCCCCCTCTCCACTCCATACAGTTCGCGAGCGCGAAGCCACCACCCTGCTCCCGTGGCCGCTCCCCACCCGCCCAACTCCCCTCCGCTACCTGCGGGCGCTCCGCCACGCGCACGCCCCCCGTCCCGTGCGCCCCGCTCTTGGCTCGCGGCCCACCGGCCGAGCCCCGCGCGCCCGAGCCGTGGTAAGCGTTCAGGGGGGGGGAGCACCCGCCTCTGGCCCTACAGGTACTGCTGCGAAGGATATTGGCATACTACTGGCGGACACTCTGTCTTAGCAGACGAGCCCAGACGAGCCGGTCGCGCGATCGGTACCCCCGCGCATGACGACCGGCCGTCGGGGAAGCCCCCTGGGGCGCACGGCTTCGCGCGTCCTGAGCGCTTCCACCCCCGGGCTGAACGCTTACGAGCCGTGCGCCCCTCCCGCCCCTGGTCCGAGGCGCCGCCCGAAACCGCCACGCACCCCAGACCCACCCCGCACGCCACCCTCGCAGCCACGCACCCGTGGCCCATCGCCTGCGGACGCGGTAGCGGGGGGCAACCGCTCACCGAGCGGCCACCCCCCGCTACCGCCCTTCCCCCCCTCGCCGGCGCCGCTCGCTATTCGATCAAGCCGGTACGCTCAATGCCCTGCACGAACGTTCGTTGAATCAACAGATAGAATAGGACCGGCGGTAGGATCACCAGCACCACCGCCGCCATGATCGCCCCCTGATCCGCCGATGTCACGGTATTCGGAGAAGAAGTGGCGCCGCTCTGCGTCATCATCTGGGACGCCTGCGCCATCTGGTTGTTCTGGGTCAGCACCGCATTCTGGAACTCCTGCAGCTCCATCGACAACGGCCAAGCCTTGTAGTTCTCCTGCAGGAAGTTCGACGGCCCAAACGTGGTATTCCAATGCCAGACGACGGAGAACACCAATGCCACGGACAGGGACGGCTTGACTAGGGGCAACATCACACGAAAGAATATCGACAGCGGACCGGCGCCGTCTACCCGCGCCGCTTCCTCCAGTTCATATGGCAACGCCTTGAACGCCTGTCGGAAGATGAAGATAAAGAACGCGCCGCGCAAGCCCTGAGCGAACCACTCCGGCACCGTAAGCGGGTAGTATGTGTTCAACCAGCCCAGCAACTTGAAGTTTAAAAACAGTGAAACGACAATGGTCTGTGGCGGCACCAAGAACGTGAACACGGCCAACAGGAAGAGTACGTCCGCAATTTTAAAACGCCGGCTGTAACGCGCGAATCCGTAGCCGACCAGCGCCGTCGAAAAGATCTGCCCCAGTGTCGCGACCGCAACCCAGATCAACGTACGTTCCACAGCGGGGATGTAGCTCAGCTGTTCCCATGAGAACGTGTAGTTCTGTACGAACAGCTGCGTAGGCAGCCACACCACCGTCGGGTTCTCCAGGTCGAGCGGCGACTTGAACGACGTCAGGACCATGAAAGCCAGCGGGAGGAAATACACGAAGCCCATGTCGATGAGTACAGCGTACAGCACGAGGTTGAGCACCCAGCGGGGGCCAATGCTTCGCGCCTTGTCGAGCGCGCGCTGAAAGGGATTCGCAACGAATTCGACCGATGCGAGCTCTCTGGCCATACTACCTCTCCCCCGCGTAGTAAGTGTGCCGCGACGCGTAACGGAAGATGATCAACAGCATCACAAATACAACCACCAGAGACAGCCAGCCCATCGCGCCAGCCAGCCCCAGTTGCAAGTCACCCTGCAATCCAACCGTCTCGATGTAACGCAACACGGGGTCCAACACCGGATCCGTGAAGGTATCCACGAGGGTGTAGATCCAGATGAGCACCATCATGGGTGAAATGGCAGGCAGCGTCACCTTGAGAAAGGTCTGCCAGGCGTTCGCGCCGTCGATGCGCGCGACCTCGTAATAGGTCGGGTTCACCCCGTACAGCCCGGCGAGGAACAGCAGCACCTGCACACCGGATCTCCACAATACCAGCGCCATCTGGCTGAAAACGGTCAACAGGTCCTGCCCGATGGTCGGTCCGACAACTCGAATGATAACGCCTAGAAAACGGCCGTGGACGAGGACAGGCACGCCACCGCCACCCAAGAGATTCGACATGACGGCGGACGAGCCGATGACGACCGGCAGGAAAAATAGGCCACGGAACAACGTTGTCCCGAACAGGCCCTGCTTGAGCAGGGTTGCGGCCACCAGCGCAAAGAAGATGATCAACGGCATCTCGACGACCGTCGAGAGAATTGCCTGCACGAGGTAAGGCACAAAGTTCACATCGACGGTCAGTGCATTCTGGTAATTCAGCAGTCCTACCCAGACCCACTGCACCCCGGAAGCCTGAAAATTCAGGGTCGCGAAACTGATGTACAGCGACTGGACCAACGGATACGCCTGAAAGGCGACGAACCCTATGAGCCAAAGGGCAATGAAACCGACGAACTCCACCAAACGCCGCCGATGCAGACGGCCCCGGCCCTTGCTGCGCTGCTGAATCCGCACCGCGCCGCTTTCCCTCATTTAGGACGCCCCCGTTCCGAGCACGATGTAGTTCTGCGCCCGCACGACCGCGCCGTGGTACTGCGGCAGGGTGACCGGGTGCCGGTTGAAGTTCACGATGACCCGCGCGCCGTTCGCATAGTCGGTCTCGAAGACGCCCGACTGCAACTGCACGTTGTTCGTGATGGCCACATACGCCAAGCTCGAGTACCCGTTCGCGACCTCGTGGCGGTAGTTGGCCACGGCCTGCGATTCCCACTGGCTGAACTGCGAAGAGTAGAGGAAGTTGTACTGAGGCGAATAGCGCAGCACGTCCGCCGACCGCCACGTCAACTCCCACACCGGCAGGGCGCCGTCCTCGATCATTTGCAACTGCTGGCGCGTCGGATTACTGCGGAGGTTCGACGCCGTACCCGAGTACAGCGCCAAGCCGTGAACCACCATCTCCCATAACGGCACAGCCCGTGTTTCGTAGTCAAAGCCGCTGTCGGTGGTCGGGGCTTGGTAGAAGTAGCTCGCATGTCCGATGGCGTAGAGATTGCCGCCCTGCACCCCTGACGTTCCCAACGTCGACTTCGCTGAACTCACCATATGCATCCACTGCGCCGCGGACTGCGAACGGGACAGCACGTTGCCGATCTGGTAATTGGGATACACGTCCCGGGCCAGATACTGAAAGTCCATGCCAGCGGCCCCGACGCGCTGGGCGTCCGCTAACAGAGGCGGAAAGAGGCGCTGGTTGGCGATGTTGGGCGAAATCAGGTATCCAATCTTGTTCAGGAGCGTCGGGTCCTGCATGGGAAGTTGGTCCTCGAAATGAATCGACCCGTAGCGCGTCGAGAAGCCAAGGCCGTTCTTGTAGCCGAGATAGAGGTTCAACGCAAGGACGATCGAAGCGTGATGCCCCCTGCCCCAGGTCGCCAGCCGCTGCAGCCCACCCGTACCACCCAGGGCGCTGTCGGGAGGCCAAATGAACGGCAGCGACCGCCAGTTGATCCCGTTCAGCATCCATCCCTCCAACGTCACGCGCAGGGACTTCACACCCTTGGCCTCAAGCGACTGGATCATCTGCTGCGTCTGGCTGAAGCTCGTCGCCACCTGCAGGGGATCAAAGAGCACGCCGCTCTCCCGGGCGCCGTTCAGCACCTCCAGCAGGAAGGGCGCCGTAGGCTTCGGGGTCAAGGGCTTGACGTGTTGGGTCTGTATCAGGTACTGCCGATAGCGTAGGGCCAAGCCGCTGTAGGTCGCGTGTGGACCGGCCAAGAAGTAGTAGGTCACCTGCCGATTGCCTGGCAACGGATGCCAGGCGTAGCGACCGCTGCTGTTCAGGCTGCCCGACAGAAACTGCTCGAACAGCGGCCGGTACACAAAGTCCGCCGACGTCAAGTACAGATTCGCCTGGCGTCCCGCAGGGATCATGACCACGTTGGATTGCGACGCGCCGTTCTGAATGACGCCCAGCATCGCGGCGTTCCCCGCGGCGTTCTTCGGGTTCAGGTGGACCTGCCCGAAGATCGGCATGCTCGCCTCGGGATACCACTGGTCCAGCCCGGGCGGTGTGGTCGGGTCCCCGTACACAGGCATGTTGTAATCGACCGTGTAGACGGGGTGATCCTTCGCGTAATTCACGATCGCCCCGGAGCCGTCAGGGATCACGGCATAACCCGGCTGACCCGGGGCACCGTAGCCGAGGGCGGGCAGGAAGTGAATGTCGACCAGCTCGTAGCATTCCGGCGGGAAGTAGAAGAGGATGAGCGCCATGTGTGGTGGGGGGGGCGTGAAGCGAGGGCAGCTCTGCTCCTTCACGCTCGACCACGGAACGGTCGCGACCAGATGGGCCCCGTGAATCGTGAGATCGCCCTGGAACGAGATCTTATCCAGGGTGTAGTTGTAATCCAGGGCAACCCCGTTAGCGATGCGATGCACGGCGAGCTGACCGCCATCGTCCGGCACGCCGACCGCGCTCATGTCCTCCTGGACATTGGTGCGCTCGGTAGTCGTCCGTCCCATAGTGAAGTCACTTTGCAGAATGTTCTGCCAATGGGTGTTCTGCGCGTACTGGCTCGGATCGGGCGGGCCACTGTACCATGCCGCCCCATTCCGCTCATCCACCAACTGGAACCATCCCGTCTTCATGTTGACCGCCATGCGCAGGGTCCCATCGTTCGCCACGACAACCGTGCCCTTGGGTACCGGGGGCAAGGTCACCCGCGATGATCCGGCTGAGATTCTCGGTGACGACGGGCCGGCGGAGGCGACCGTCGCAGTCCTGCTGGCAGCCGCCCGGGCCGCTGCCCCCCCGGAAGGAGCGGCGGCAGCCACTCCCAACGGTGCCGTGCATGCCACCACGCTAGCCGCCCCGACCCAGAACGTGATGGACTTCAGCGTGCGACCACCCACCAAGGCCCCCACACCCCTTGCTGCCAGAGTCAACGCCGCCGCAGCGTGGCCTCGCCTGCTAACTGCGCAGCAGAATGATCTCCTGGATGATCTGGGTCACGAACGAGTACACCTGCTCCCCGAGGCCGATACCGATGGCCATCATCGTCCACAACACGCCGATGCCGACCACCGTCACCAAGCTCGCCTTGAAGGCCTGGTTCCACTCCAGGTTATGGAAGATGCGGACCTGCGTGAAGAACATATAGAGCACCCAGAGCTTCTGCATCAGCACGAAGGCGGGGTAGAATCCGTCGCTCGGCACGAAGGTGTGCGAGAGGATCGTGAGCGGCATGGCCATGGTAATGAACGGCAGCAGTGCGTACGCGCTGCCATAGATGATCTCCGAAAGATCCGCCTCACCATCGTACATGTCGCCCACCATGAAGTTGGCAGCGATCCACGTCGCGAGCGGGAGCAAGAACTGACCGGCGTTCACAACGAGGTTCGTGCGGCCTGGTACCAAGGGGCTAAAGTCGAAGTTCGTCCAGGTCAAGCGCAGCACTTGCAGGATGAACGCCAGGGCGATCAGCACCAAGCCCTGGTAAAGGGTGCCCTGGTTCTCGTACTTCAACTGGAAGAAGGCCTCCGCCGGATGGCGCAACACGCGCCAGGCCATTGGCCACATGCGCACGAACTGGTTGCGCACCCACGCGCCGTAAAACTCGATGGGATGTTCCCGCAGGTAGGCCCGCAGGTACTTATTCAACAGCCAGAGCACCAGCCACGCGCCAAGGACGGTCAGGAACACCCACGTGAAGTTCAGGCGCATCCAGATGTGCCGATACCAGGAGAAGGCTTGGCCAAACCCGACCTTGTCTCCCGCGAGGTAGAACTGGCGGATGGCGCGTGAAAACATCGCAAGCTGCGCGGTATACACAGCCGGCGTACTGCCCAGCCCTTCACCCTCGGAGAGCAAACCCTGACCGATCTCATCGTGAGCCAGGTCATAGTTGCTGTCGTAGTGCAGTGCCGCGGTCCAGGGCTTGATCGCCTGCTGGTAGAGACCGGCGTGGTAGTCCACGGCGCCCTTCTGCACGTCGAGCGCGAACTGCGTCGGCTTGAAGACCGTCAGGTTGTTCTCGAGGCCGTCAGCGACAACGATCTCACCATTGGGGAGGGCCACGACGGCCGTCGGTTGTTCGAACAGCCCCAGAATGCCGTTGCCGTTGTCCAGGCCGCCCCACGTATAGAGCAGCCTGCCATCCGGGCTGTACTGCATCACGTAATCCGTCAACTGGTCGATCACGGTGATGATGCCCTGGTTGTTCACCGCTATGGACACGAGCAACGGCTGCAGGGCGTTCGCCGCGATCGGCCCACTCGACGAAGTCACCTGCGTGTTGAGGTTCTGGAACACATATTGGGGGAGGCTACTGACAGGCAGGCCATATAAGAGATGTGTCCCGGGCAGATTGAGGGTGTCTGTCCCCACGGCGTTCAGGCGACGGATCTGGTCCGTCGTCGTATCCACCGACGTCGTGTAGATGTAACCGTTGGGACCGACGAGCACGTTATTGACCTCGGGGGGCAAGATCGCCGCGTTTTGCGCCCGCTGCTGAGGCGATTCGAGCAGCTTGGCGATATGATATCCCAAATTGTACCCCACGCCGTTGGGGGCGAAGAAACCGTCGAATTGGCCGTTGGGGCTGAACTTCGCCAAGCCGTACGCCTGACCGGCGATCGAGACGTAGATCGTGCCGTCCGGCCCCACTGCCACCTTATTGGGGACGAACTTCACCTTCAACGTCCGCAGGGTCAGGGACTGGTTCAGCGGCTGCAGCTGGTCAATGTAGGCACCGTTGCTCGCCGCGAACACGGCGAGCCGGCTGTTGCCGGTGTCGGCCACGTAGACCAGCCCGCCCCGGATCGCGATGCCCTGCGGACCGTTGAGGGCGGCCGGGCCCGTTGCGTTGGGCCCGCCGATCACCAGGAGCACCTTGGTGAGCGTCGGATTGAACTCGATGACGCGGTTGTTCCCGGTATCCACGACCCACACGTCGCCGTGCGAGTCGGTGCGCATGTCCTGTATGTTCGAGAACGGCCCGAGCGGCTTCCCGTGCCACGTGTAGGTCTCCGCATAGACGGCCTTGACCGGTCGGTACGGGGCAGGGGCCGGCACGGGCAGGAGGTCCGTTCCCAACGTGAAGTAGTTCGTGGGGATAGCGGCCGCCGCGGTTGCGGGCAACAGCACCGCGCCCGCGACCGCCGTCAGGCACGTGAGAAGCGCTACGCACCACGCACGCACACGTCTCACCCAATCCACCCCCCGGCCGACCGGCCGCCCTCGGCGGCAGCGATGTTGTGGACCCACGGGACGCGCGCCGATTGGCCGCCGGAAAGCTCCGCCAAGCTCATCCCCATCCCTCATGCGGCAAGGAAGTGCTGGTGCTCGGGAGTTCGTCTTGCGGACGCGGGACTCCTCTGTCCGGTCGCCAAAAATCGCTCATCCGCGAAGGAGGGTTGGTCGGTCCGGGTGATGTCCTCGGCGCCGGCGGCATAGAACGACCGTTGCGCGCCGACCCCTGGCGCAGGACGGGAGGCATGGGCAGTCCAACGCGCCGCTGCCGAGGGACCCCTTCCGAGGGCGGTCGGCTTGCCGGCAAACCCAGCGATATCCTGCGGCGCCTCCCTCCACGACGGGGTGCCGCTCTCGCACGCCAGCCCGACGGCGCGCCCCCGCCTTTCCGCGGAGGCACGCGCCGGGCGTGAGGTCAGCGAGGCGTGGCCGGCGCCTGCCCTCGCGGGCGGCACGCCCTGTCACGCCAAAGGCACCTCAGTTGTGCTTGGCCGCGGCTCTGGCCCGGGCACCCACGTGCCACGGGTGGCGTTACTGCCCCTTCCACGCCGCTGGCCCCGATGGCACGGTCGCGTACGCACCGGCGCGGGGCACTGGCACGATCGCCCTCGGCGAACCCCGCGCGGGCTACCCTCGGCGCGGCGCCGGCCGCCGCAGACGCAGATGGCGGGTAACACTGGCCCCGGACGACCCGTGCGCTCTGCCGCCGAGCCGGAGCAGCGCTCCGCGGCCCCTCCCCCAGCGCACGAAGGCTCCGTAGCAGGCGCGCGGGCGACGGGGGCCACATTCCACACGGCATGCCGGCAGGCGTCGTGGGCCGTCATCCCGTGGGGCGGCGCGGGCGGCGCGGGCGGCGCACAACAGCATCGTCGATAAGGGTTCGCGCGGACGTGACGCCTGTCGACGTCTCGTCCGCCCGTTTCGCAGGCTCGCCCTCCACCACGCGACCTGTGCGCCCTCCAGCCTCGCGCCATCGCAGTCCTGCGCCCCGGATCGGGGGCGGTTCCCCGCGCGGGCCCGACCTTTGCCAGGGCCTGGCTGCCGCGGCCGCCCCTCCCCCGCGCCCCGCCGCGACGCCGGACCGCGGACCGACTATGGCACAGACTCGCCCTCTCACCGACGCGACCTGCGCGCTCTCCAACCTCGCTCACGTCTTGGTCCTTTCACCAGAACCGCATCCACCGCGCGGGCCGGCCCTCCGGCTGTGCCCAGTCTGGGCGAGCCGCCCCTCCCCAAGCCCGCCGCCGTCACGCCGGACCGGGAACTGCCGCCGCTTCGGTCGCTCCCTCGCCCACTGCCTGCGGCAGGACCACGACGCGGTCATCCTCCAGCACTAGGCGCACCCGCTTCTTCAGGCCAAGCGCCTCCACAAATTCTTGGGGAAGCTGCAGCCGCCCCGCTCGGTCCAGCATGACGAACTCCTGATGTGCCGCCTTGGCACCGTCCGTGCCCGATTCACCCAGGTCATCCGCCGTCAAACTGGCCGGACGCAGGAACTCGACGCTCGTCTTCCCGTCCCGAATACCCACCACGCGGTCCACGAACGACGACACGCGGACATCATGGGTCACGATGATGATGCTCGTCCGGTACTCGCGGTTGATCCGCTGGAAGACCTCCAGGATAGCTTGCGCGTTCGCGTTATCAACCGATCCGGTCGGTTCGTCCGCCAGCAGTAGCGCGGGGCGATTGCCTAGGCCAATGGCGATCGCGACCCGCTGTTGCTCCCCCATGGACAGCTCTACCATGTGGTGATGCCGCCGATGTCCCAGTCCGACAGCCTCCACCAGTTCGGTCGCCCAGCGCCGGCTGGACGCTCCAGACGACCCCGCCAACAACATCGGCAATTCGACGTTCTGCAGTACACTCAAATAGGGCACCAGGTTACGGGCGGGGTTCTGCCACACGAAGCCCACGTCGTCTCGGCGATAGCGCAACATCTGCGAACGCGACATCTTGAGCAGGTCGCGCCCGTTCACCGACACGCGGCCCGCCGTCGGCCGGTCGATGCCGCCCAGGATGTTCAACAGCGTCGACTTGCCGCTTCCGCTATTGCCGATAAGCGCCATCATCTCGCCCCGTTCGATCTGCAGGTCCAGCCCCTGCAGCGCGAAGACCTCGAGGTCCGCCACCTTATAAATCCGCACCAGATCCTCGCAGTTCACGAACGGGACCGAGCTGGACACCTGCTCGGTCGGCTCCGGCTCACTCGTGGCCACCGTGCTCACTCCTCCCCCAGCTTGACGGCCTCGCCGATGCGCAGACCACGCAGCACCTGCAACAAGCCCAACACCGCCAGCGCCAAGAGGACGGCCATGAGCACGCCCATGCGCCACAGGGCGGACCCCGCACCGACAATGATGAAGGACGGCACTGTCGTGCTGCTCGCGCTTTGGAAGAACGGTAGGAAGAGGAACGCGGTCCAAGCCCCCACGTACAGCCCGCCAGCGATCCCCGCCAACAGGAGAAACGCCTGCTCCACGGCGACCGAGGTGCTCAGGGCAGCGCGTGCCAGTCCCATGGCCCGCAGCAAGCCGAACTGCAACATGCGATTGCGCAACGCGAGCACCGCATAAAGCAGATATCCCAGGAAAGTAAGCAATGCCGCGACCAGGAAGCTGATGGTCAGCAACCCGTTGCTGCCCGTCCACGACGGGCTGGCGTGCGCCTGTCCGAGCAGGACCCGTCGGTCTACGACCTGCGTCGGAAACAGCTTTTTTTGTTGCAGCGCGTTAACCATCTGCTGGTCTGAGGCGCCAGGGTGTGTGCGAAACCAAACGTAATATGGAAGCACACCAAAGGTGTTCACGATATACGGCCAGTTGGCGACCAGCATCGGACCGCCCGAGGGGTACATACCCGGCCAGTACTGGATCGGGCCCAGTACCTCGAATTCACCGCTGGCCCCGTTCATCTGGATCTGAATTGTATCCCCCGGCTGCAGCGACGCGGCTTGCATGAAGCTCTGCTCAACCAAAACCCCGTCATACGTGCCAAGGAGCGCATTCATGTACGAGACGAAGCTGAAGGGCGAGAGATCCGACCGCCACCAGGCCGTGTGGTAGAAGTCGACCGGGTCGATGCCCATCAACTGGCCGTTAGTCGGCCACGTTTGTCCACCGACCACCACCTGCGCCTGTGCCAGAAACACGCGCGCAGCCGCCAGGACGCCGGGTAGATGCCGGTTCGGAGAGAATGGAGGTTCCTCGACCTGCTGACCGACCGGGGCGGCCGTCTGGCCAGGACCCGTACCCTGGGCTTGCGTCACCCCGCCGAATTGCTGGATTCCCGAACTCGTCGAGGATGGCGACGCGGATGTGGACGAGGAGGAGGCTCCCGCCGACGTGGATGAGGTGGAAGCCGAGCCTGAGGCCTCCAAACCTGCGGAGGCCGCTGTCGCGCCCAAGCCCGCCGCCCCGGGAGGAGCCCAGACCTCATACATCGACACATCGCTGCCAACCTGGTAGGATATGCCATCAGCCAGGTTGCGGTTGAGCGTGCGTGCCGCCGAAGCGCTGTAGTAGCCCAGCGCCACGGTGAACACCAACAGGAAGATGAGTGGGCTGAACTGCGCGGGCATGCGCGCCAACTGCCGCGCGGTTAACACCAACGTCACCGGCGCATACCGGCCGACGACGGCGTCTAGCCCGCGAATGATCCACGGCAGTATACGCACCAGGAGCAACCCCGCACCGGCCATGAAGATTGCCGGCACAAGGAAGAGCAGGGGATTCCCCGCGAGCGAACCGCCCGAGCTGCCCGCCGCGGCGGCGCCGGAGTGGAACTGTCGCCAGGCGTAGGCCGAAATCGCCAGCAGAACCAGGTCGACATATGCCCGGCGCCAGAAGGGTGCGCGCAGCGACCGGGCACTCTCGGAACGGTAGTTGACGATGCTTTGCCGTGCGGCGATCACGACCGGAAGCAGGGCCGCGAGGATGGCCACCAGGGAAGCCGCGGCATCGTAACCGTACATGGCGGCGCTGGGTAGGATGGGCAACGCGGCTCGGTTTACGAACTGCAGGAAGCCCGAACTCGCTCCGACCAGTTCCGTAAGCAGGGCCGCCGGGAAGGGCGCCACGACGAAGGCGACCGCCCCCATGATCAACCACTGCGCCAAATAGAGGGAAACAATCTGCCATGTGCGGGATCCACGGCTCACGAGCACCGCGATTTCATTGCGGTCTTGTTGCACAGCAAGACCGGACATCATCACGACGTAATACAGCGTCAAAGCCAGAATCGGAAGGCTGATAAGCAGCAACTCGGTCTCCATGACCTGGAGCTGGCTGATGAACGCATCCAACTGCGTGGTCGGCGACACCGCGAGCTGTGTATTGGTCATAATCTGCCCGGCCTGCGTGTTTATCCGGTTCAGTTCATTGACCAAGTTGCCCGCCGCGCTGGGCGACAAGTGGCCCAAGTGCAGCACACTATACCAGGACGCCTCTTCCAGCGGATAGTTCGGATTAAACATGAATTGGCTGATGAACAGGTGCGGCGGGATGAAGACGTTGGAATTCTGATACTGGTAGGGCCAAAAGGGTCCACCGGCATCGAGGCGCTTATAGACGCCTACGATGCGCACCCGGACCTGACTGCCCAGGGTCACCGGCGATGGGAAATCCCAGATCTGGCCCAGCACCATGTGCAGATTCTGCTGCGTGCTGGCCGAGATCAGGCCGTCGATCACACCGCCGCTGGATCCCTGCGTATAGAGATGGCCTGCGAGCAACTGGATGTGTTTACTCAGACCGACCTCCATGTTCAGCGATCCCGAACGCTGGTAAGAAGGATCCTCTGGAACTGGAGAGCCTGAATCAGGTAGGAAGCTGCTCGACCCGGTCTGCGAGTAAAAGGCGGCCGGGGTCGCTCCCAATCCGGTCAGCCGGCCCAGCGACGCCGCCAAATGCCCTAACTGCTGCTCCTTGGCGGGTGTGAACACGTCCGTCTGACCGGCCAGGTACCTGAGCAACACCGCCCCGGCGGGCCTCTCGTTTTGCGGCTGCAAGGCCGCGGCCAACAGCCTTGTCAATGCTCCGTTACTGTATAGGGGCACGGTCGCCGCCACCGTCGCTGCGACGATCAGGCCCACCTGCAGTCCCAGCACCATCCGGCGCTTCGCCCAAAGCCGAACCGCGGCGAACCGGAACAGGTCGACAATCTGCCCGGGCGCCCGGCGCATCTCGCCGCCGAGTTCGGTGAGCGCATTCTGTATCGGCCCTTGAGGCCGGTTCCGCGATCTGGGCGCGGGGCCCCCGGGTACATACGGCGTCATGGCTCCACCACCCGCTCTCCAGCGACAAGGCCCTTGGTCACCACAGTGGTCGTGTCGCCCTGTAACCCCACCTGCACGGGAACCTCTGCGATCGTGCCATGGTGCAAGACGTCTACGTAGGTGAACCCGTTAAACTGCCGGATGGCGTCGCTGGGGACGTAGACGACGTTCGCGGCTTGGGCCAACGTAATCGTGGCGGTGAAGGCGGCGCCAAGCGGGGGTCGCCGTCGCAACCCCTGTACCGCCAAGGTGACGCTGGGCAGGGGCGGGGTCAACCCGTTTGTCTCCGCCTGCGCGATCTGCGCCGCCGTCGGGATGAAGACACTCCGGACAGCCGCCTGGTGGGCTGACCCGCTGCTGGCATTGTAAGTGAAAACCGCGTGCTGGCCGGCTGCCAGCTCTTGAGCGGTGGTCTGATTGATGTTCGCGACGAAGGATTCCTGAGACGGGTCGCTGAGCACCATGACCGTCTGGAAGCCATTGACCTGGTCTCCGGGCGCAACCGAGACGTCGTTGACCTGGCCGGCAAAGGGTGCCACCACCTCGTCCTCCGCCAAGGCCAGCCGATCGGCTTTCCATGCAACCTCATCCTGGGCCAGGGTCAGCATCGCCTGCCGCTCTTGGATCGCGGCGGCCGCGGCCGCCGCCGCGCTGGACAGCGGGGCTTGCGACAACTGCATGTTCTGGAGGTTGAGGCGGTCTCGCTGGACGTTGAGCCGGGCAGCTAGGATCTGATAGGGCAGATTCCCCGTATCCAAGGACGCCAGCACTTGACCCTTGCCCACCGCTTCACCGTCGAGAACGCTGACGCTCGCCACGGTGCCGCCGTTGTGGAAGTACAGCCGGGCCGTCCGCAGCGATACGACCTGACCACTGACCTGCACCGTCGACTTGACTGTCCCACGGAATGCCTTCGTGAGCGCTAGCGGCGGCGTCTGCGGCACCACCAGGGACTGGGCGACAGTCGCGCTCACCGTCCGGGTTCCACAGGCTGGGAGAAGCGCGAGACACGTCAGCAGGCCGACGACGACGCCCACGCGCGGAGTCCATCGCTGTCCCGGTCTGCCCCGTCGCATAGCGCAACCGCACGTCTCACGCATGGCCCGCGCCCACCTCGCCGACGATGCGCCCGTCGACGATCTCATAGGTCAGGTCGGCGAGCGCCATGACCGCAGCGTCGTGCGTCGTCAGGCAGACCGTCACGCCCTCTTCTTCCATCAGCCGCCGAAACAACCGGACGATGGCCAAGCCCGTCCCGCTGTCCAGTTCCCCAGTTGGCTCGTCAGCCAGGATGAGGCTCGGGTGCGGGGCCAACGCGCGCGCGATGGAAACACGCTGCTGCTCCCCGCCCGACAGCTCGAAGGGCCGGTGGGACATACGCTTCGCCAGACCGACCAGCGCCAGAACCTCCCGCACGCGGCGGTCCCGCTGACGCAGGGACACGCCGGCGATCCGTAAGACCAAGTCCACGTTCTCATACGCGGAGTATGTCGGAAGCAGAGCAAACGTCTGGAACACCAGTCCAATGTTTTGGCGCCGCATGCGAGTCAACTCAGCGTCCGCGAGTCCGCTGATTTCGCGTCCCTGAAACTGGATGCGACCGGAGGTCGGCCGGTCGAGCCCTGCGATGAGGTTGAGCATCGTCGTCTTACCCGAACCGGACCGGCCCTTCAGCAGCGTCATCCGTCCCCGCGGAATCACCAGCGTGATCCCCTTGAGCGCCTCGACCGCAGTTGCGCCGCGCCGGTACGTCCGCACCACGTCCTGGGCGGCGACAACCGCCTCACTGTCCTGCCACGCCACTGCTTGCCCCACGGCCAGCGCACCCCGCCCCTCTTCGCGCCGCCCCCGCCGCCACAGGCCAAGGGCTCACGGATCGACAAGGCCGTACGCCGCCTGTGCCGAACGGACTAATCCCATGACGCACTGCAAAGCGGTCGCCGGCCCGAGTGGGATCCTCGACACCCCACACGTGGAGTTCCCCATTGGCCGTTCGCCAGCGATCTCCTTCCGTCCTTCACACCTCTGGTGCCTTCTGAGCAACCCCGATCCGAACGCTCTGGCGTATCCCCCCCCGTCCGGCCCGGGCGCGCCCGCCCGGGCGGGGCCTGCTCGCCTGGCGTGCCCGAGGCCGTGTCCGCCCGCGTCTCGGCGCCCCGTTGGCCGCATCCGCGCAGTGCCGACTCTTCTGCGCCGTGCCGCCGCAACGCCCTACGTATCCGCTGACCCCGTACCCCGTACCCGGCGGCTCGCTCGGCTCCGGCCGCCACCCGGTCCGTGCCCCGTGTCGATCCCTGATGCCGCCAGCCGCCCACGCGAGCGCCGATGCGCCCGTGGCGGCGAACCCTGCCTGGAGGCCGTGGCCCGAGCGCCCGTGGGCCGGCAGGGTGCCGGGCAGGCAGCAGGCGGACCACCCAATCGCCCACGGCGCGGCCGCGGTCCACCCCCTCCCCAAGCGGCCAGCGCGGACGCCGGCGTCCGCGCGCTCACGGGGCATATCACCGTCCCGGACTTCACATATGGACCGCCGCCGCGGCACCGCACCCGCGTTGCAACCGGAGGCCGTATTAAAGGAAGCGTTCCAGCAGGTGTGCCGCCGGCGGCACCGCGCCATCCTACGGCGTGCCAGATGTGGGTACCCCGTTGCCCGATGCAGGGGAATGACGACAGGCCGCAGAATTCAGAGACCGGATATCGGGTCCGCCGGCGACCTCATGGCCGGCAGTTGCGCAGCAGCCGTGCGCGCCAAAGCGAGGAGTGACGAGCATGTCGAAGCGGCAGCGCCGCACGTGGGAGCGGGCCGTAGTCGCGCTGGGCTTGGGGACCTCTCTGTTGATCGCCGCCGGCGCGCCCGTCATGGCCGCTCAGCCCCCGGGCCACAAGCCGACATCCCAGCCCACCTCGGGACGGAAAGGCACACCCCAGCCCGCCTCGGGCCTGGGATACGGGCTCCCGAATCCCCCGGTGGGACTGAATGACAACACGCACACCGCGTCTTACACACTGCCTGTTAACGGATACAACGTCAGTCCCCTCAACTCGGCGAGCGTCGACCAGAGCGTACTGCCTGTCGGCGTGCTGAGCCAGCGCAATTTCTTCTCCACCCTCGCTCAGTGGGAGGCTCAGGGCGCGAAGGTGGTCGCGCCTGGCGTGCACGTGACCATCCCCGCCGTCGACTACTACAAGACCAGCGGTGGCAGTCCCGGGGTCAAGAAGATCCCTGCGGGCGAGTTGGCCGGCAACAAGCAGGCCGCCCTGGGCTGGCCGACCAGCGTCAACGACCTTTACTATCATTTCAAGGTGCCGCAGACCGGTCTCTATGCGCTGTCTCTCAACTACTATGACTACCCCGGCTGCTTCAAGCCTGGCGAACGCTCCGCCAGCAGCTTCCTGACCAACCAAACCCTCAACGTCAACCCAGTGTGGTGCGGCAAGGACACCGCGGGCGAACGTGGCTTCCTCATCGATCCTCCCGGCACGGGCCCCGTCGTGACCATCGGCTCGGGCGCGGCGCAAACTTCTCCGCAGGTCCTCGCCGCCATCAAGCGAGCCGGGCTCAACCCGACCCAACTGCCCGCCTGGATCAATCCATCGGCCTCGGCATCCCCCACCGCTACGGCACCCGCTTGGGCCGTCCCCTCTACAAAGAACCCCGAAAGCCAGCCGTGTGCCCTGGACCTCACCAGCCCGACCGGCACCCAGAGCTATAACGGAACCCAGTACCAGGAGACCGCGCAATCACCGTTCCCCGAGCGTTGGAAACTCACCGGCAAGAAGGTACTGCCCAACGGCCTGGTTCAATTCCCCAAGGACAACCAGGGCAACAACCTCTATCCCGTGCCCGTAGAGGCCGAGGCGTGGCAGACCGTCAATGCCCGCGATGCCCTGGGGGCGTATGAGACTCCCCTGCTGTTCTGCTTGACGGCCGGCTCGCACGTGCTCGAAGTCACGCAGATCAGCTCGCCCATGGCGATCACCAGCTTCACCTTCCACGGCCTCAGCAATCCGCCCAGCTACCAAGCCGCCCTCGCGCAGTGGAAGGCCTCCGGCATGAAGCCGGTCCATTGCGGCCTTTGCACCGAGGTCCAGGGTGAGAACATCTCGATGATGTCCGACCCCACCATCGAGCCGGGATCCTCCTCGTATCCCAGCATGACGCCTCCGGCCAACGGCTACTTCATTCTCAACGAACTCAGCGGCCGCACCTTCCAGTATCCGGCACAATGGGTACAATACAAATTCACGGTACCAACCACCGGCCTATACAAGCTTGGATTCCGGGTGCTCCAAGCGGGACAGGGCGGGGGATTGGTCGGCACGCCGGTGACCAGGCGTATCCTCATCGACGGCAGGGTGCCATTCAACGGCGCCCAGTGGGTTACGTTTCCCTTTAATAACAATTGGCAGATCCTGACCCTCTCGCAACCGAACGGTCAGCCAGCCCTGGTCGGCCTAACGAAAGGCCCCCACACCATCCGCTTCGAAACGACGATGGGGCTCCTCGGCCAGGCACTGTCGACGCTTCAACGCACCACCCAGTTTCTGGGGGAGCTGCAGCGCCAGATCCTCTTGATCACTGGTCCGAACCCGAATCCCAACGTTACCTACGACCTTGGCAGTTCCCTACCGTTCCTCATCCCTGACATGCGGTCCGCGGTGCGTGTTCTCAACCAACAGGCCGCTTTCCTCACCTACATTACGGGTGGTGTTGTACCAGACGCGGCGAACACGATGCGCATCACCGCCCAGGACCTCACCCGTTTCGCCGATCACCCGAGTAACATCCCCCTCGGTATGACCGAATGGCAGAACGACGAGTCGGCATTGGCGGGCGTCCTCACCCAGATGCAGGACCAGGCTCTCAGCATCGACTGGTTCGGCTTCGCCGCTCCCAGCTACCGCTGGCCGTCCGCCTCCGCCAGCCCCCTGCAGAGCCTGGTCACCACCTGGCGTACCTTCATCCTGTCCTTCTACCGCAATTACACCGACATCGGCAGCGTATACAGCAATGGCATCACCGTCTGGGTCGGTTGGGGCCAGACCTGGGCCAAGGTGATGTCCCAGATGTCCAACAGTGAGTTCACGCCGGTCACCGGCGTCCACGTCAATTACAACGTGGTTCCCGGCGGCTCCGGCATCGTGCTGCTCGCCGAGGCCTCCGGCCACGGCCCCGACGTCGCCACGGGCATGACGACCACCAACCCAGTCGACTTCGCCTTACGCGGCGGGGCGTATAACCTCACCAAGTTCCCGAACTGGTCGACGGTCGCGGCCCGCTTCGCCCCGGGTATGCTCACGCCGTACACGTACACCAACGCCGCCGGACAGACGGGAACGTACGGCGTTCCGGAGACCGAAGGCATGATGATGATGCTGTACCGCAAGGACATCCTCCAGTCGCTGCACGTCAGCGTGCCACGCACCTGGCCCGAAGTATACAAGCTCATGCCGATCCTCCAAGCCCACGGGATGGAGTTCTATTACCCGGCTGGCCCCCAGGGCTTCCTCCCCTTCCTGTACCAGAACGGGGGGCACTACTACGAAAAGACGTCCAACGGCCTGCGTTCGGCGATCGACAACCAGGGCGGCTACCTCGGCTTCAAGGCCTGGACGAACCTCTTCGACGAGTGGCAGGTGCCGCTGGTCGCGAACTTCTTCACGCGCTTCGAAACCGGGGAGATGCCGATCGGGATCACCGACTATCCGACCTTCGTGACCATTACGGTCGCCGCGCCGCAGTTGGCCGGGCTCTGGAGCGTCGCCCCCATCCCGGCCACGCCCTATCTGTGCACCGCCGCAGGTGCGTGCAAGGTGGTCTCCCAGGGCGCCTGCGCGTTTGGCAACCCCAACCATCCGCCGGTGCTTTCGGGGGGCAACTACTGCAAGTACAATGATACGGCCGGCGATCTCCAGGAGTCGACGTCGGTCATCATCCCCACCAACGCCAAGCACCCCAGCGCCGCGTGGAAATGGGTCGAATGGTGGACCAGTGCCCCGGTCCAGCTGGAATTCGCTCACGACATTCAGGCGATCGGCGGCACACAGTTGGCGTGGAACACGGCCAACATCCAGGCGCTACCCGATCTACCCTGGCCATCCCAGGACCTGAAAGTCATGGAGCAGACCCGCACGAACCTGCACCCTGAGCCAATGGTCCCGGGCGGGTACATCTCGGATCGCTACATCAACGACATCTGGACCAATGTCGTGATCAACGGTGAGAACGCCCGCCAGCAACTGCTGTGGGGGGTGCAGAACATCAACGACGAGCTGTATCGCATGGAGGCGCAGTTCGGCCTGGCGAGGGTGGGCGCCGGACAGAATCGCTACGGCATCGCCGGGGCGTAGCGCCGCCCAGCTGTCGTGGGGGGATGGGCGGTGTGCCCGTCCCCCGCGCGGCGCGACAAGACGCAACTCGCAGATGCGTGGCGGTCGTTGCGGTCAAAGGGGGGACGCCGGATGCAGGCAGAGGCCGAGGTTGTTTCCGGGGTTGTCCGACGGAGTGGTACCGGCCCTGGTTTGCAACGCTGGTTGCGCAAGGTTTGGCAATTCCGCGCATCCTATATCATGCTCTCGCCGTTCCTCGTCGGCTTTTTCCTGTTCACGATTCTTCCGGTTCTGGCTGCCCTCGCCATCAGCCTAACCTACTACGACATCCTGCAGCCGCCGACGTGGATCGGCCTGACGAACTTTCGCACCCTGTTCCTGTACGACAACGTGTTTATCATCGCGGTGCGCAATACGCTCATCTACGGTCTGGCGACTGGTCCCGTCGGGCTGCTCCTCGCCTTCTTCTTCGCCTGGGTTATAAACCGCGTACGCCTGACGTGGCGCGTACCGCTGACGCTCGCGCTCTACGCACCCTCCCTGCAGAGCAGCATCACCGTCGGGCTGATTTCAGGGTACTTCTTCTCCACAGACCAATACGGCCTGATCAACTACACGCTCTACAAAATGGGCTTCATCCACGCCCCCATCGCCTGGCTGGCAAACCCCAAGCTGATCATGCCGGTGCTCATTGGCATCACGCTCTGGATGAGCATGGGAACCGGCTTTCTCATCTTCATCGCCGGGCTGCAGACTGTGAAGCCTGACCTTTATGAGGCGGCGCGCATCGACGGCACCTCGAACGCATGGCAAGAGTTGTGGTATATCACCATGCCCCAGATGAAGCCGTTTCTCCTGATCAACTCGATCTTCGCGGTGGTCAACAGCTTCGGTGGCAGTGGGTTGCTCGGCCTCGCGGGCGGCATCAACAGTCCGGACTATGCCGCGCTTTCGATCAATGACTACGCCAACGACTATGCGACGACACGCTTTATGATGGGATACGCCGCAGCAATCGCCCTGCTCATGTTCGCTTGGTCGTACGGCATGGGCATGACGGTATACAAGTGGTTGGCTTCTTCGGATTAGGCGCCCCACGCAATCAGCCGGCAGCGACGGCTGTATAGGCTGAAGGAGGGAAGCGTGTTGGCCAGCGCATCAGTGTCGGCCTCCAGGAGCGCGGGCCCGGCCGCCGTGCAGCGAATCCGCCGCCACGGTAAGATTAAGACCGATGAGTTGTCCTTGTTCGGAACCTTCATGCTGGTGGTTTTTGCGATCTTCATGGCGCTGCCGTTCGTGGTGCTCTTCGGTCATGCCTTTATGACCTATTCCGAGCTATTCCACTTCCCGCCGATTATCATCCCGTACCAGCTGACAACCGAGAACTTCAGCCAGTTGATCCTGGCCTTGTCCGGGCTGTCCGTGCCCTTTGCCCGCTACCTCTTCAACAGCCTGCTCGTCGCTGTCTCCGTGGTGGCCGGGGTGGTGGTCATCTCGACCGTGGCGGCCTATCCGCTTTCCAAGCACAAGAGCATGCCCGGCCATGGCATCATGTGGTTCTTGATCATCGCCTCCCTCATGTACTCCGGTCCGGCGACCACGATCCCGCGCTATCTCGTCATCCAGGGCCTCGGCCTGATCAACACCTACTGGGCATTGATCCTGCCGGTGGTTGTTTCCAGTTTCGGCTTGTTCCTGATGAAGCAGTATATCGATTCCATCCCGGCGGACATCCTCGAGGCGGCGCGAGTCGACGGCGCCAGCGAGTGGCAGATCCTGAAATCGATCATCTACCCGGCGACCCAACCGGCGTGGGCGACGTTGGTGCTCCTGACGTTCAACATGGTGTGGAATGATGCCGTCACCCCCCAGCTGTACATCCACACCGACTCGTTGAAGACGCTGCCGGTGGCGTTCGCCACGCTTGGAGCGGCCGGTGTTCCAGGGCAGACGGGTGTCGCCATGGCCGGTGCGCAGGCGGCCGCGGCGATGGTCATGGCGCTCCCACCCATGATCGTCTTCCTGGCGACCCAGAGCCGTGTCATCAAGACCATGGCCCATGCGGGGCTCACGGGCTGAGCCGCCTCTCGGCACGGGCAGCCTGACCCGCATGCAGGCGCCCCGACCGTCCAGCAGACGGTCGGGGCGCCTTGCTTCTGGGGGCGCATGCCGACCTGTCTCGCCGGCGCCGCCCCGTTGGTCCACCGTGATGGACGGCTCGCTGGGCCGGCGCCGTGCCCTCCGCCGCTCGCTACCCTGAGCCCGCTGCACCAAGGGCACATCGGCCCGGCACCCACTCGGGGATACGCCGCGCCCTGCCCACTCGGCCGTCGGTGGACACGATTCGTTCACTCCCGCCCCCGCCCGCCGACAGCCCGGGCACGGCGCGCGAGGGCGGGGTACGGCGCGCCAAGAAGCAAAGCGGAGGGAGGGGGGGCGCCCAACGCGCCCCCCCTCCCTCCGCGATCACACACTGGCGGCCTGATCTATGCGATGAGGACGGTCACCCCGGCATCCCGCACCTCGTCCACGACGTGCGCGGGAGCCTTGCAATCCGTGATGACGGTATGAAAGTCGGACAGGGGGCAGATGGAGCAGAACCCCACCTGGCCGAACTTGGTGCTATCCACGAGCAGGATGGCCCGTTTGGCGGCACGCAACATGCGTCGCTTCAGCTCGACCTCCAGATCCGAGGCGTCCGTGGCGCCCTCTCGCAGGGTGAGGCCACGGCAGGACACGAACGCCTTATCCACGTAATAGCCCTCCAGCGCGCGCTCCGCGATCGGTCCGACGAATGACAGGTTGTTCTGGCGGAGCACCCCGCCGGTACTCATGACATCGATGCCCTTGTTGGCGAGTTCGATCACAGTTGTCACCGCGTTTGTCAGCACCGTGACCCGCATGTGCGGCAAGGCTCGCGCCAGTTCGAGGGCGCTCGTCGAGGAATCCATGAGGATCGATTCCCCGTCACTCACCAGTTCCTTGGCGAGGAGCGCGATGCGGCGCTTCTGTTCGAGGTTCCGGGCCTGGCGTTTTTGAAACGATAACTCCATGGCCCGACCGCTCACACGGACGGCACCGCCATATATGCGGCGCACCACGCCATCCTGTTCCAGCCGTTCGAGGTCCCGTCGCACGGTTTCCTCGCTTACCTTGAATCGGCCGCTCAGATCCGACACCTTGACCACGTTGCTACTGTCCAGCATGCGAAGGATTTCCGAATGGCGGTCGACAGGGAGCATATCGGTTCACCCCCCTTCGGACCCGACTTGCCGACAGGGCTTCCGCCCCTCGTGCACTCCATGCCGCGGCCGGGCAGAGGCGCCACGCTCGCCCAGGGGGCGGGTCGCGGGCGACTCCTTTGGGGGAATCGCAGGATGCTATTCCGCGCCCGCGTCGCTTCCCCTTCCCAACACACCCGCCCGGCAGTGACTTGCCCGTCGCGCATTGCGGGGTCGGGGGAGGGCAGTTCGGGCGCAGGAGGTCTGTTTGGAGGGGAGGCCGTGTCTTCTGCGGTGGCGGCAGCAGCCGTACCCTTGCCGCGCGCGCCGGAGACGGCGTCGCCCGGCAGTCTGATCGCTGCGTGTGGTGGTGTGAGACGCTACGCGCCCCTAGGGGGAGCCTCTACCCGGGTCGCCGCCACCCACCGCACGATGGCCGGCCCTGTTTGGTGTGACGGGCAGCGGCACCGTGGCCACTTCTCCCGGGGCAGCTGCCGCGGTGGGAGAACGGGCGTCGCCCGCCAGGGGGTAACATACGGTGCAGATCCCCCCACCACAGCGCAGCGGGAGGCATCGCGGAGCCGGGATGGCCGCGTGATCAACAGGGCATATGAAGGTCCACAGCACCCGTGGACGGCCGCCTGGTACGGCCGACCGGACCCTGCCCCAACGTCCCGTGGCGTGCCAAGGCATCAACGGTATGCGGGTGTAGGACGCGGCCGAGCGCCCGAACAGCGAATGACCCGCCTTTCGGCGGGCCCTGGCATGGGCTCTATGGTGGGCGGTAGTGGACTTGAACCACTGACCTCGTGAACGTCAATCACGCGCTCTAGCCGACTGAGCTAACCGCCCGCGCAGCCCGCGGGGCCTTTCCACCTTCGGAACTTGTGGCCGACCCGATACCCCGACGCCTTGCCGCAAACTATGCCCTGTAGGAGAACGCCGCGCCGTCAGCCTACCAGACGGGCGGCCGGGAAGCAAGGGGTGGAGACGGCCAGCAACCGTGGATCACCGGGGAAGGCCGGCTCTTGCCGCCTAAGCGGACCGCCATCTGCAAGGGCCAAAACCACCTTGGCCAGCGGCTACGGGGAGGGATGCACACCGCCGCGCGGCGCTGGGGAAGGGGGGGGCGCCGCCGTAGCCTCCGCGCACCGGCCGGCGCCCGGCGCGCGGAGGACAGGCCGGAGGCGCCCATGCAGCCAACGGGCGTATACGCGGCAGGGAAACCGGGCGCGCTGAGGCACGGCGCAGGCCGCCAGAGAGATGACGGGGTGGCGGGAGCAGGGCGGCGAGCTCCTTGGCCCTGGTTGCCCGCCGCACGGTGGCGCGGCGCTCGCCTGTTGCTGCGACTACCCGACGCTCCTCGGCGGGATCAGACGGGATCCCCCGCCCGCTCGACTCGGAAGGACAGCCCATCGCAGGCCGCCGCCCCTCCTCCCACCGGCGCAGGGCCCCGCCGCATCGGCCTAGGCAGGCAGGATAAAGAAAGGCCCCGGCCTACGCGCTGTAGACCAGGGCCCTGCTGCCTCTGGAGGCGACGGGCGGATTCGAACCGCCGCATAAGGGTTTTGCAGACCCAACCACTGCGGCCAAAAAAGCGCGTCGTTACGCGGCTTCTTGGCCGCGACGACCCCAAATGTAGCCGGTTTGTAGCCGGAGTGGTTTCGCGGGCCATCCGTGCCGACCGCCGACGAACGTGGCCGCATCACTCATCGACCGCGCCCGCGGCCTTCATCCGTCGCGCCACTTCGTCCATGATGTCCGCGCCCGCCCGCTTCGCGTCCAGCAGGTACTTCGCGTAGACGCGCTTGGTAAAGCCCGGGCCGGCGTGCCCCAGGTTCTCCGACACCAGTTCCAGCGGCACGCCGGCAGACAGCGCCATACTCGCGTAGGTGTGACGGAGGCAATGGAAGCCATAGGCGGGCAGCCCGGCCCGGTCCCGCACCGTGTACCAGGTGCGCTCCATGCTGGACGGCAGGACGGGCGTACCCCTGGACGTGGGGAACACCAACCCGTGGTCGCGCCACCGCCCGCCCGCCTTCTGCCGCTCCTCTGTCTGCCGCTCGCGGCGCGCCTGCAGGGCTGCGGTCACGGCCGCCGGCAGCGCGATGGTCCGCGCCGACAGCTTGCTTTTCGGGGCCTGGACGAATGCTGGGCCGCCTGTGCTTGCCACCCCCTGGGCAACTCGCAGCGTCGCGCCGCCCAGGTCCACGTCCTCCCATCGCAGCCCAAGTAGCTCGCCCATGCGCAACCCTGTCTGCCACGCCGCGGCGAACATGGCCTCTAGCCGGTGCCCGGCCACCGTAGCCATGAGGGCGCTCACCTGGTCAGCGTCCAGCGCAACGACCTCTTCGGGCGCCTGGCGTGGGGGTCTCACCTTCCCCACGGGGTTCGACGGGATGAGTTCTAGTCGTACGGCCTCCTCCATAGCCGTGTGCAGCGCCCGGTACGCATTCAGGACGCGCTTCGGCGAGAGGGCGTTGCCCCGCCGGCCCGGTTTCCGCAGCATGTCCGCCTGCCACGCGGCCACCTGCGGCGGGGTCAAACCCGACAGGGGGACGGCGCCCAGGGCGGGGATGATGTGCAGTTCTACGTGCGTCCGGTAACTGGCGAGCGTGGTTCTCTTCCAGTTTGGCTCCTGGTCCCGCAGCCACGCGCGCAGATAGGCCGCGAGCGTCTGCTTGGACGGTGCCGCATAGCCGGCGCCAGCCCTCTTGATCTCCGCTTCCCGCACGATCCATCGGCGTTCGGCCTCGCGCTTGCTGCCGTGGAACGTCTCGTAGACGTAGGCACGCTTGCCGGTCCCGGGGTCCGGCTTCTCGAACCGGAGCGACCAGACGGGCTTGCCGTTCTTCTCGCCACGCTGGCGCAGGTACACCCGCTACCGCCCCTCCTCCATCGCCCGCCGCGCCGCGCGGGCCTCCCGCACCAGCCCCTGCAGCCCGCCCACCCACACGGCCGCCAGCTTGTCCAGGTCCACCTCCAGGGCACGGGTCTGGTCGCGCACCCGGCGCAGCGCGGCCTCAGTGCGGTCCAGGGGCTCCGTGGGCCTGGGCTCACTCACGGGCGCCACCCCCGGGGGGATCGTTCAGCACGACGGGCCCCAGCAGCGGGGCGGCCCCCGGCAGGATCAGCACGCCGTCCGTGCCGACGACCCAACCCGGGGCCGCCGCCCGGCGCTCGGCCTCCCGCAGGTGGCGCTCGGCGTCCGCGCGGTCGGCCGGCTCAATATCCGGGTCAGCCAGCGCCGCCCGCCGCGCGCCGGTAGCCCCGCGCGTATTGTGTGTAGAATCGCCGACAGGGGCCGCTCCGACCGGGGGCGGCCCTTGCCGCGCGCCGCGCTCGCCACCCGCCAGGATCGCCCCCCCACGCAGGGTGCCCGTAGGCACGCGATAGGGCCGCCAGGTGCCCAATGAGCCGCCCTCGTGGCCAGCGTGCGCCTGTGGCCGCGCTAGGCGGCCCTGGCGTGGAACCGGCCCTGCGGCGGGCTCGGAAGGACCACCTCCCCGCCGAACCGCCCGCCGCCGGCATGGTGACCATCGTCAACGGCCGCCAGGGCTCCCCGCAACCCCTAGTGGACAAGCCTGGTTCAACACCCCCTTGACAAGGCACTTGACAAGACAATTCCTACGCGGTCCCTTGTCAAGGGGCGGCCCGGCCGCGCTTGGGCCTGTCCGCCGTAAGCTGCGCACCGCCCAGGGCGGCCGTCGCGCCATCCACCGCAGCGCGCAGGGCCGCCAGGGCCGCCAGGGCCGCCGCCCGCGCCTGCGGATCGGCCGCCGCCACCGCAGCGCGCCCGGCGCCGTCCGCCACCCCAAACCGCCCCACTTGTGGGAAGCACTCCACGTGGCCGGCCAGGGCTGCCACCCACAGAGCCGCGCGCTCCTCCGGTGTCGCGCCCGGGGCCGGTGGCAGCCGCCCCGCCAGCGCTTCCTCAACGATTCCCGCCGCCGGCCGCCCACGCTCGAACGCTTCGCGCGCTAGCCGGGCCTTCAGCGCCGCCGGCAAGACGAGCTCCATGCGTGCGCGGCCCTTCTCGTCCCCACCCCGCGCCATCGCCCGCGCCAACCTGACCACCCCCACGCTAATACGTTATACCGCATTAGCGGCAAGGCGGGGCGGACGCCCGCCCGCCCCCTGCCGCACCTGCGCTACCCGTGCCACTCGCGCGCCACCAGGGCCCGCACCGCGCTTTCCGCCCACCCTTCGCGCCGAAGGGCCGACCGCGCCCGTTGCAGCCAGGGCAGGGCCTCACCGTGCGCCGCATCGATCCCGCGCCCCGCCGCCACCGCTTCCTGCACCGCTTGGCGGTAACGGGTCATGTGGGCCACAGCCTCCGCTTCCGCCTGGGCCTTCGTCAGGGGCTCAACCTCGCCGAACAGGTCCACCCGCCGCGCCTGCACCGTCGCCATCCCACACACCCCCTGCCGTTCATCAGACCCACGCGCGCCCGCCTACCGCACCGAGAGAACCCACAGCCCAACCGCCGCCGCCCACCCGGCCAGGGCCAGGGCCGGCGCGGTGTACACCGACCGCGCCGCCACCCGCCCGTGCCGCCCCGTACCGCCCACCTGCGCCCGCACCGCAACCGCCACCGCATCCCGCCGCACCGCCAGGGCCGCCAGGGCGGGGAGGAGCACCGCGCCGCCGTACCCCAGGAGCATCGTCCAGCCATCGTCCGCCGCGCACAGCACCAGGGCCGCGACCATGGTCCACAGGGCCGCGATGCGCGCCGTCCAGGGCGTCCGGGCCGCATCCCGGCGCGCCGCACGGGTCGGCAGGGCCGCCGCACGCGGCGCCTGGCGGGGCTCGGGCGCCGGCCTGGCGCCGGCCGCCATGGTCGCCGCGACGGCGAGCACGTCGCGCTCCGCGTGCCCATCCCGCAGGAGACGCGCCGCCACCAGGGCCGCCCCCTGGCCACAGTGCAGGGCGACGTGGGCGACCGTGGCCGCCTGCTCCGCCTCCAGGGCCACGCCGGCCGCACGGGCCTCCTGGCGGTAGCGCGCGTCGTACGCCTTGCCGGTGCCGTCCCGCCGCGCGCCGCAGGAGCACTCCTCCAGGGCCCGCCCGCAGAAGGAGCACTCCCCAGCCGCCCGCGTCCGACCCCCGGCCGCGCCCTTCGTCGCCCCGCCGCGCTTCGCCATCGTCCCGCACCCCCTGCGCCGCATCGCCGCGACAACCGAAGCATAACGTGTGTACGGCATCACGTCAAGCCGGGTTGACGTGTTTCGTCTCTGACTCGGTAAGGGCGTTGTCGCAGTAGGAGAAGAAGGCACGCCCGGCCCCGTCCGGGCCCGGCGCGAACACCCCACCCACACGGCGCATCGTGGGGGCCCATGATGCGGCAAGCCCTACTCGCACAAGGGGTTCGGCCGGGTGGCAGAATGGCCAGGTGTGTTTTTGCCAGGCATAAGACTCCTGGAAGAGTCTAGGGGGTATTTTCCCAGGAATTGCCATGTTGCGGGGTCGTGTTGTGTGGTCGGGGTAACTAGTCGCCCTGATGCCTACAGCCGCAGCAACCGCCCGACCAGGTTCCGCGCCAAGCGCGGGACAACGGCAGCCGCCGTCCGATGCGCCGCGTCCGCTAGGGGATTCGGCGGGGCAGGGGTCGCGCCCGCCGCGCCCAGCCAACGAGCCAGCAGGGCAGAAGCCGCCTGGCGGTCGGCGGCCTCCTCGGCACGCCGCTCTGCGATGATCGGCGCCAGGGCCAGGCCCAGCCGCCGACCTTCCTGCGCCGCCGCCACGATGCCTCGGTCGGTCGCGGGCATGGGCGCGGGAGCGACGGGCGGGGGCGCGGCGGGAGGCAGGTCGGCCAGCAGGGCCGCGTGGCGCGCGATGGCGCGGTCAAGCGCGTCGCCCACGGCCGCCACCTCCCGCCTGGGCTCCGGCGTCGGCCAGCAGGGCGCCGTGCAGCCTGGCGCGGGGCGCGGCCGGCAGGGCAGCCAGAAGGGCGCCGCCCGCGCCGCGCTCCCGTGCCACCCGCGCCACCGCCAGCCAGTCAACGGCCGCGGGATCGGCCGCCACCAGTGCCGCCGCCGCCTGCTCCGCGAAGGCATCGCGCCTGCGGCCGGCCTCGGCCCTGATCGCCGCCGCCGCGTCTGCCGCGCCCGCCTGGTAGCCTGCCGCCCGCGCGGCATCCACCTCGCGCGTCAGCGCAGCAACCTGCGCCTGCGCCGCGCCGAGTGCCACCCGCGCCTGCTTTCCCCATGACTCCCACGCCATCACCTTATCCAGGAGGGCGTCGGCCTCGCCGACCGCCTCCTCCTCGGCCGCCAGCCGGGCCGCGTCCGCCGCCTTCGTCGCCAGGGCCTCGGCCTGCGCGCGGGTCACGCACCCGCCGGCCAGGTGGGCACGGAGCACGGCCGCCGCGCCGCCGGCCGCCCGCACGGCCTCGGCCTCCTCGGGGGTCAGCCTGGCCGCCAGCGTGGGGTGTTCTTCCGCATAGGCAGCATCTGCGGTGCGCCGCCGCTTGCGCCGGACGGGCATGGGGACCACCTCCGCGCCGATCGTACAGCAGGGGGTCTGTGGTGCTCGCAAACGCCGCCCTGTGGCGCCGCTCTAAGTGTTAGCGGCCACGGGCGCGGTTCGTGGGGCCGGCCTCTCGCAAACGGCGCAGCGCGGCTCCTGTGGTGCCCCTGTGACGTTTGCGGCGTCGTTTGCGGCCTTCGTCAACACCCCGCCAGACCATGGCGCCCACGGCCTCAGCCGCACTTGACGATGCGCTATTCACGCACGGCGGCCCTTCTGTGCCACAAACTGTGTTGCGCGTCCACACGGGCGGGCCGTGCAGGCGTCCGCCGGGAGCGCCACCGGGGGCAGCGGGGGCAGGATCACGGCCGCAGGCATGGAACGGGTGGGGTCCACACAAGTTCCCTCCTTGGGGCGGCCCTTCGCATCGGAATTCAGCCCTTGCGGCGCCGCCGGCCGCCGCGCCGCGCCGGCTTCTTGCCGCTCGGCGTGGCCCACCTCTGCCACGCACGGCCGCAGGACCGACAGAGGAAACGCGACTCGCCGGCCAGCCGGACGTACGGGGCCGTGGGCCTGCCGCAGCCGGGGCACGGGGCACGCCCTCCGGTGAAACTGGGCCTCGGCTGGGTGCTCGCCATCCTCAACACCTCCTGTATTGGACGCAATAGGTTGCGCCGTGCGCAACCGGCGATGGGCCGGCGTCACGCACCCCGCAGCCGCACCGCCGCGATGGCGCGCGCCAGCAGGTCACTGGCATGGGCCTTGGTGCAGCCGTCCGGAGCGACGATTCGCCACTTCCGCAGGGCGTCGATCTGCGCCGCCGTCGCCGGGGCCGCGCCGGTCGCCGACCGCCAGCCGCGCTCCGCGCTCGCCAGACGGGCCGCCGCCGGTTGCGTGGCCAGCCATGTCTCCGCCGCGCCGAAGGCGTCCTCGGCCGCGCGGTCGCCCTCGCCCTGCCAGAGGACCTCTGCGGCCTCCGTCCTGCCGTCGCGGATGCGCCGCACTTCTGCGGTCCACGGTCCTGCGCGGCCACGGTACAGGGCGCGGACAACGGCCATCACGGCCAGGCCAGCCGCGTCCCGCCCCAGGTCCACCGAGTAGAGACGACCCGCCTCAACCTCCACCCATGCCCAGCGGCACCGCCTCTGCAGCAGGCCAACGTCCGCCTCCATGCGCGCCAAGTGCAGACCACCGCGCCGCGCTTCCGCCGCCGCCTCCTCCATGGCCTCCGACACCGACCGGCCCGCCAGGTCGCGCGCCGGCAGGCCGAACAGCGTGGGCAGAACGCAGAGCGAAAAGTGGGCGCTCTCGCCCGTCACGTCCAGCACTAGGCAATCGGTCTTACCCGGCCAGAGACGCAGCCCGCGTCCCACCATCTGCGTGTAGAGCCCTTCAGACCGCGTGGGACGGGCCACCAGAACGCAGGTGATGTTCGGCGCGTCGAATCCCTCGGTCAGCACGCCGCAGTTCGCCAGCAGCCGCACGTCGCCGGCCTTGAAGCTGGCCAGCAGCGCGCGGCGCGCGCCCGGGTCCGTCCCGCCGTCCACCTCGGCCGCCACGGGCGCGCCGGCAACGCGGTTCGCGGCATCAGCCAGGGCCTGCGCGGTTCGCACCGATGGGGTGAACGCAACGGTTACGCGGTCCCGGGCGTGCCGCCACCAGGCTTGGGCGATGGCCTCCACGGCGGGCGCGCCCATGGCCTCGTCCAGTCCCGTATCCGAGTAGTCGCCGGAATCGTTGCGCCGCACGCCGTCCAGGGCGAGCCCCGCCGCCACGATGCGACCACGGGGCTCCGTCAGCCACCCTTCCGTCACCATCTGGCGGATGTCGCGGGAGAACGCGACCTCCTCGAACACGTCGGACAGGCCCGCGCCGTCGCCGCGCTGCGGGGTCGCGGTGTACCCCAGGTGCAGCGGGCCGCCGGTCTTGCCGGCCGCCAGGGCGGCATAGATGCGGCCGTACATGGGGGCCACCGCATGGTGGGCTTCGTCCGTGATGACCAGGGCCAGGGGGCCGGCGGCCCGCAGGGCGTCCAGCCGCTCCGGGCGGGCCAAGGTCGGCACCGACGCCACGACCACGCGGCAGCCGACCTCGTTGCGCTCAGCTTTGACCGTGCCGACTTCCAGCCCGGGGGCCGCGCGCCGCAGGGCCTCGGTGGGTTGGCGGATCAACTCGTCGCGGTGGGCGAGCACCAGGGCTCGGCCGCCGTCCCGCGTGCGATCTACGACCTCTGCGGCGAACAGCACGGTCTTCCCGGTGCCCGTGGGGAGCACGGTCAGCAGCGCGCGCCTCCCCGCCGCGATGCGGGACGCCACCGCAGCGCGGGCCTCCTCCTGGTAGGGTCGCAGGGCTTGGCGAGCGTCAGCCGGCATGGCGCCCACGCTCCTCCCTGGCCGCGCGCATCGCCCAGCGCAGGGCGCGGCCCGCTTCCTCCGCATCGCCGTCTGACAGGTCAAGGGCAATGGCATGGGCCACCTCGGGCGCCATTCCCGTCCGCAGCGCGTCCGCCAGGCCGCCGGCCCGCACGCGGCCATCGCGGCTCGCCAGACGCGCCCGCAGGCGGGGCTCCATGGCGTCCCACACCTGCTCGGCCTCGGGCATGGGCGCCGGGTCGGGCAGGGGCTCCACGTGCCGCCCGTGGGCGCGGTAAATGCTCGCCACGGTGCGTGACACCTCGGCCGGGGCCATCGGCGGGTCGCAGCGGTCGGCCGCCCACCGCAGCAGCAGCGCCTCGGCCTCCATCTGGCCGATGCCGTGGGCGGCCAGGTGGCCAGCCAGGCGGGCGCAGGTGGCGTTGCGCCGGCCCTCGGGGCAGGGGTCAGTCCACACGGGCGCCCACTCGTCGGCCGTCCGGGCAGGGGCACCACCATGGTCGCGGCCCTCCAGGACCCACGCCGGCAGGGGCGCTATCGGCAGGTCGCGGGTCTCCGGCACCGCCGCGTAGCCGCCATCCGCCGTCCGCGAGGGTGGCGCCAGCGCGTAGCCGCCGTCTCCGCGCATGTCTACGCCGGCCAGACCGCGCAGCCGCGCCGCGTTCGGCACCGTCCGCCCGGGATGCAGATAGTAGGCATGGGTGCCGCCGCTCGGTGTCCGCACGCAGCGGGTCGCCGGCAGGTCGAGTCCCGCAGCGCGGATGGACGCCAGCCCGTCCGCGCCGTCCGCATGGCCACGGTCCAGGTCCACGACCACGATGCCGGACACGACACCTGTGACTATCGCAACCGCCGCCTGCGGCCAGCGGGTCCACCATTGGCGGACCTCGGCCTCCGTGGCGCGGTGGGCCTGGTAGGGCGCCCAGGGCAGCAGGGGGCGCTTGGCCGACCCGCAGGGGACAACGGACCAGCCGCGCCGCAAGTACGCCAGGGCCGCACGAAGGCACGGGCTACCCGCCACGGTGACCACGCCCCGTGCCCCGGGCCTGGCGGGCCGCATCGACCTCGGCCGGCCAGTCCTGCAGCAGCCCCACGCCGCACACCAGGCCGGCCGGCCCGAGCCATGCGCGACCATGTGTGGTCAGTTCGGCCAGCATGGCTTCGCGCTCCAGCCGGCCGCCGCAGGCAGTGAAGTCCGTGTGCAGCCGGTCGGCCTCTCCCCACGCGCGGGGCGACCGGACGCAGCGCGCGTCTAGCCAGGCAGCCACGTCAGCGCGCACGGGCAACGCCCCCCGTAGGGGAGACGCGCGCGCGCCCCGTCCGCTCGGGCATGGCCTCCTGCAGCAGGCGGAACACCCGCAGCCGCCCCTCGCGACTCATGGTCGCCAGCGGGGCCGCGGCCTCGGACGTGTCGCGGCCGGCGTTGACGGCCTCCACAATCGCGGCGGCCACGGCCTCGGCGCCCGCCTTCTCAAGGGCCCTGTCTGCCATTTCAAGGAAAGTCACGTCGTCCGACCCCCTCTGCGCGCCCGTCTCGGTTACGCGGTTGACGCCCTTTACGCGGTTCCTTGGGGCTCTACGAGTTCCCGTCGCGCGGCGCCTACGCGGTTTCTACGCGGTTCGCCCGCGCGAGGGTCCGGGTCCAGAAACCGCGTACAAACCGCGTACCCCCTCCGCGCCCGCAACGCCTTGGGACAGAACCAACCGCGTTTACCGCGTAAAACGCGTAGCGAACCACCGCTCCGTATTGCGCCCCCTGCCGCTGGAAGGCGGCTCCATGCGGCACGCGGCCTTGCCCACCGCCGACAGGGCGCCCAGGGCGGCCGCGATGCGGGCGCTTGGTTGGTTGCGCTGGAATAGCTCCCGCGCCTCGGTGCGCGTCATGCCCTTCTCCCCCGCCGCCTCCAGCGCGCGGAACAGTTCATCCGCCACCGGGTCGCCCAGGGTTTCGCCGAAGACGAACCGTGCCGATGCCATGCAATAATCCCAAACAGCCAGCGCCGCGCGCAAATGTTCTGGGCTCACGATGTCCGTACAGTCCAACACGGCATAGATAGCAGACAGCCTGAGCACCAGGGCCTCCGCGCGATTCGTAACGCATCCCAGCAACCCAGGGCGGCCGTCGCTGAGATTGGGATAGACGGCGCGCCATAGGGCCTGCGTCTCCGGGGCGTGTGTGATCTCCCCTACGTCGCGGGCATAATGCAGGGCCTGCGTCAGCCGCGCGACGATGGGCGCGAAGTCCTCTGCCGATATGTTTCCGCCGTACGGCAGGACCTTGGACCGCCTGGCGCAGACCCACAGGAAGCGATTCGCGAAGCCATTCGCGGCCTCCGTATCGCCCAGGTAGTGCAGGAGTTCGTCCTTCGTCGTGTGCCCGATGATGGAGATATGCGCCCCGGTCGCCACGGCGGGGGAGTTCTTGGTCAGGGTCCGCAGGTCGCCATGGTCGAAGGCATCGCGAATGATGGACGACAGGGAGTTTCCGTCGCGCGCCATGGTACGCAACGTACCAGATAGCTCAGATTCGACCACCAGCAGGCGCTTGTCCGGAATGCCTGGGTCCACCTCTACGGTGTCATACCCGACCACGCGGCCGTTTTGTTTCACTGGTTCTTGCTTAACAATCTTGTCACGGACGGCCCAAATCAGCCCCTCGCCGCTCGACAGCCCGGAGGAGATGCGCTCGCCCCACGATTCGTCCGCCGCGCACAGCGGCGCCCGGACGCGCGCCCACGATGTGCCTTTGCGCCCCTTGGACGTGGTGCCCACGATCCCGGCGTAGAGATTGCAGCCGTGACGCGCGCCGTCGGCCATGACGTGCGCCGCGCGGCCAACGGCAGACCCAGCAGCCACCAGGGCCTGCACCAGCAGGGCGTGCGCGTCAGCCTCGGTGTGCGGGGCCACGCACCGTACCAGGTCGCCGATGACACCATGGTAGGCGGCGCCGTCTACCGCGTCGGGCCAAACCTCGGCCGCGACCTCCTCGGCGCCCCCGGTCTCCTCGGCACGGGCGGCGCGGCGGGCCGCCAAGTCGTCGCCGGCCATGCGGTCTCTTAGCTGGCTCATCGCACCGCCCCCCTTACGGCGAACGCCGTATGTAGCGATGCTACTGCGTTTGGCGTAGGATAGCAAGCGGGGGTGGCGCCGTGGACGCGGACGGCCCTGGGGTCCTCGCCCGCAACGTGCGCCGCCTCCGCGAAGCGCGCGGGCTTAGCCAGAACGCCCTCGCGAAGCGCGCCGGCATCAGCCAAACGGCCGTGTGGGGCATTGAGGAAGGACGCCGCCGCGACCCCAACGTATCGACCGTTGCCGCACTGGCTGCGGCCCTCGGGGTCGCGATGGAGCATCTTCTCCTCGACGACGGACCCCCAAAGCCCGGCTAGCGTGGTAGAATCGTGGCCAGCAGCAGCGTTCGCGGGGGCCGCCTGGGGGCGGCCTTCGTTTTGTGTCAACCCGCCCGCCCCGCCCTCGGCGCCTCGTGGGCACGAACCCAGGCGGTCAGCGCGCCACGGCGGATCAGCAGCCGGCGGCCCACGCGAACCATGGGCAGGGTCTTGCCCTCGTCTGTGTAGAGCCAATCTTTGCCAACCCGCAGCAAGCGCAGGGCTTCGGTCCTGGTCAGCAACGCGTCGTCATCCATCGGGCGCCCCCTCCCTGCGGCGCGTCGCATCGGCGCCGTGCGTCCAGAATAGAAAACGTGCTATCATTGTCCGGGCTCACGGCAAAAAGACGGACAATGCCGGCGCCGGCCCTTGGTGCTCATGGCGTCGGTCGCGGCCCATGTTCTTCCAGGGTGGACAATTGGGGTGGACCATGTTCGGTCGCTACGCCTGGATGCGGGTAGGGGATGGTTGCTTCCTCATCGTGTGGCGCGGCGCCGCACCGTCTCTCTACAGATGGGACATACGGCGCGGGGCGTCGTATGTGGTGGCGGACCTCGACACGGAGCGCGAAGAGCCGCACGCGGCCCTGCTCGACGGCCTGCTGGACGCCCTTGCCGACCCCGCGCCCGCCGCGGTGACCGCCTGGCACCGCGCCTGGGGCGCGCCGTTCCCGCCGCCGGCCGCGCTCTTCGAACCCGACGACGATTCCAACGGACCGACCGAAGCCGAGGTTCGGGAGTCCATGGCCTCGCTCGGCGCCGGCAGCAGCGCCGCCGACCTCTACGCGCACGCCTTTCGGCGGGACTTCGGCGCCGCCCCCGGTGCGCCGGGCCCCACTAGGCCCGCGATGGCAGTCACTCTCCTGGACTTAGCCGCGATGGCATGGCTGTGCCTCGCGCCCGACCCGTTCCACGTGGGCATGGGCGACCCGCCCTATGCGCAGGGCCTGGTCAACATTGCATTGGATAATGTGCGCGACGCGGGGATGACCAGGGGCAACTTCGCGGCCATGCAGCCGGTGGACCGTCGGGCGATGCTTTTCGACCCGTGGTGCATGAGGGTCCAGATGGACCAGGTTAGGTACAGGCCTGCACTCGCCGGCCGTGGCGACTTTCCGCCGGCCACCCGCGCGCGGCGCCTGCGGAATGCGGACAGCGGGCGCCCGTCCACTCTCGCGGGGTTCTGGACCGCTGGCGAGTTCTTCGCTACAGACAGCATTTACGCGGCGTGCTGGCTGGACCTCCTGGAAGCCATGAGGCTAGGTGCGCGCCTCGGCTTCTGCGGTGCGTGCCGCCGCGCCTTCATCGCGGTTGACAAGCGGCAGGGGTACTGTTGGGAGCACGCGCCCGCCGTTGGCACCGCCGCAGGCGACGACCGCAAGCGCGCCGCCTACGAGAGACAGCGCCTCCGGGATGCCACGGCCGGCCGGGAGACGCCCGACTTCGCCGCCTGGGCCGCCACGTACACCCCAGGGCGCCCGGGGCGGAAGCGCGCCACGTAGCCGGCCGCCCTCGCCCACCGCCCGCCACGCCAACGGCCGTGCGCTCCCGCCGCCCTCGCCCGGTAGCCGCCGATGTAGCCGGATTGTAGCCCAACCCTGCCAGAATCAGCCCGAAAACAGCCGACTCCGGCAGACTGGGACAGAAAGGAAGAAACCCCCTGGGCCTTCTCGCCCAAGGGGCTTCTCTTGTCTCTCTGGAGGCGACGGGCGGATTCGAACCGCCGCATAAGGGTTTTGCAGACCCTTGCCTTACCACTTGGCTACGTCGCCGAGCAATGCGTCCCGCGTCGACAATGGCCACGGGAGTGTGGTGGCGCAGGGCGGAATCGAACCGCCGACACGGGGATTTTCAGTCCCCTGCTCTACCGACTGAGCTACCGCGCCACACCCACATCGAAACGGCCCACCGCCGACAGAGGGACCATGTCCGAACACACCGACACCCACGACCGCTAGGGCGTCCGGCAACAGGATACCCCACGCGCACGAAAGCCGCAAGATGTTACCTGCACCTGCCATCGGCCATCGCGGGCCGAAGGGCGGGCGCTCCCGCATCCGGCGAGGGTTCGGCGGCCAGGCCAGCGGCCTCCTTCCGGGCCGCTGCAGCCCGCTCCGCGCCCAGAAGGTGGGCGTAGATCCCGTGGTGACGGCGACGTTGGCGTGCCCTGCCAGATCCCTCACCTCAGCGGGCGCCCCCCCGTCCTGGAGAGCACGGCTCGCGGCTCTGCGCCGTTCCGCATGCAGGCCACGTCGGGCGCCCCCTACGCGCTTCAACAGGGTGCGCCAGTCCCCGACCACCTTTCGGCAGACCCAGAGGCCGGCCCTCGCGAGTTGCGAAGCCCCGGTCGCTCTCGGTCCACCGCTCCCCTACCTCCCGCTCGATGGCCAACGATCATGCCGACGCGAGGCCCCCAGGGTGATTCCTGGGGCCTTGCCGCAGCCACTTGTGGTTCTGCGATTTCCCTGGTGGGCGAAGACGGTTTCGAACCGCCGACCCCCTGCGTGTAAAGCAGGTGCTCTACCGCTGAGCTATTCGCCCTTAGGGGTCAGTATAGCCAGCCTCCCGGCAAGGAGTCAAAACCGCGCCAGGGACCTTGGGGCTCTGAGCACCGTGTGCCCTGCGGCCCACCCCCGCCCCCTGGTTCGCAGGTACCGTAGGGACCGTGCGCGCCGCCCCCAGCCGGCGGCCGACCGCGCCGGGCCCGATGCAAAGGGACAGCCCGCGAACTTTGGACGGCTTCGCCCCGACCCCGTGCGCGCCATCGCGCGAGAGATAGCCGCGCAGAGGGATGGGTAGACTAGCGTGCCGGGAGGGGTCGCCATGGCGGCGCATCGTTCCTCGCTCCTGTCCCCCGCCTCGATGGACGCCATCGCCCGGGACCTGGGTGTGGCGGACATCGTCGCCCGCGAGGGATGGGGGGCCGTGCCGAGCCGTCAATGCGGAATGGTCGTGCGCGTGGCCGTAGAGCACGCGGAGCGCCTCCTCGCCGAGCGTGGTACGCATCCCGGGCAGTCCCTCTGGCCGAACGGCCGCCGCTGAAGCGGCGGCCATCTCGGCGACCCCCGGGCCACGCACGGACTCTGTGCGCGGGTCCGCCTGGCTATAGGTTCTGGGGCGGTGGGGATGTGACATTAGCCCCGGCCGTGGGCAAGGCGGTGGCCCAGCGCGCCCGACCGCGTGGGCATGACCCCGGGCGGTGGGCGGGCTGGCCCATCCCCCCGGCGATGGGCGCGTCGCCCCACCCCAGCCGGTGGACGGGCGAACGCGGCCCTGTCGGTGGGGGGGGGCATCCCGCCACGGCCTGGGCGGTGGGCGTCCAGAGCGTCGCGGGCCTGGGAGGAGGCAGCCCTGGCCCGCGGCCGGTCAGTCCAACGGCAGCCGTTGCCGGCGCAACGCGGCGCGCTGACGCTGGAGGTCAGCCAATTGCTCCTGCAAGCGGGCCGTCTCGCGCCGGACGCCCTCCCACTGGTGACGCACGTCCGCCTCTTCCCGCTGACCGGTGCTGCGCTCCCGGTAGACAGTCCAAAGCACGGCCAACCGGGCGTCCAGCCAGGTGCGCTCTCCCTCGGGCACGTCCAGGCGCGCCGCCTCCAGAACCCGGGCCCTCGCCGCCAGATCCTCCGGCGCGGTATGGCGGAACTCCTCGCGCCACTCGCTAAGCCGGGTGGCGCGTAGCCGCTCCTCGCGGGGGCCGCCGGCGCGCTGCCAATCGCGCAGGGCGGGTACGTCCGCAGTCCGCCCAGCGGCGGGCCGAAACGCCACGACGCGGCCCCCTCCTTGCCATTGCCAGAACAAGCGGTCGGACTCGCGCTGGCACTCCACCACCTTGCGCCGCAGGGCGGCGACATCCCCGACCACCGCAGCCAGCTTCCGCTCCCGGCTGCGGAGGACGGCGACCAGCGCCATCGCCAGGTAAAGGAGTGCGCCGGCCACCAGCCCGACCAGGACGCGGGGCAGCGGCCGCCAAGGCAACGCGAACGCGAGCGCCGCGCAGCCGGTGGCGGCCGGCGCCGCCAGAAGCCAGAGCGCGTGGCGCGTGCGCGGACCGTACGTGAACCCGCCAATAAGGAACTGCGCCGCCAGCAACGCCAGTAGCAGCAGCAGGGCAGCCGGAAACAGCAGGTACTCGACCATGCGCCAGGCTCACACCCGATGCGTGCCGCCAAGACCGCGGGCCCACGCGCGGCGCACGCATAGGCGATTATAGCGGACGGAGCGCCCAGCCTCGGCGCAGAGTGACCCGGAGGGGCACCCGCCGCCGTGGTCGGCGGCCCAGGGTCGAGCCATCGCCCCGCCCGGTCACCAAGGGTTGGTGCGCAGGACGGGCGGCGTCCCTATTACCCCGACCTTCGCAAAGGGACGACCGGTCGCCTTGGTGCCCAGGGGCCGGCCCCTCGCCACGACCTCACGCGCTCGCGTCGCGGGGTCCTTCTGCGCCAGCGGTGTCCGCCTGACACTGCGAGATTCAGGAATTACTACCCTCCGCACTTCCTGATCCTGGGAGGCGCCGCTGCCGTCTTGGCGCCGTTGACATGCGTTCACCGTGCCAAACCGCCTCTTGCCATGGTTGTGTTCAGTTGTTCACAGCCCTTTCCGTCACCAGTCCCTTCCAGTGCGAAGGACAGTCTATACGTGGAAGCGGAAATTGACGATGTCCCCGTCGCGCACGATGTAGTCCTGCCCCTCCAGGCGCAACAGGCCATGCTCCCGCAACGCCTTCCAGTCGCCGACCCGCGCCAGGTCGTCGAACGCCGCCACCTCCGCGCGGATGAACCCACGCTCGATGTCCGAGTGGATCCTGCCCGCCGCCTTGCGCGCGGTGGTGCCCGCCCCAATGGGCCATGCACGCACCTCGTCCTCGCCGGCGGTGAGGAAAGAGATGAGGCCGAGGGTCGCGTAGGCGGCCCGCGCCAGCCGGTCCGCCCCGGGCTCGCTTAGGCCGTACGCGCCGAGGAAGTCGGCGCGCTCCGCTGGCGGCAGGGCAGCGATCTCCGCTTCGACTTTGGCGCTGAACGGGATCAGTGCGACGGCCTGGGAGTCGGTCCAGGCGGATAGACCCGGAAACGCCACCCCATCGCGGAGTTGCTCCTCGTCGAGGTTGAGGGCGAGCAGTTCCTGCCCGGCGGTGAGTAGGCCAAACCCCGACAAGGCGCGTACCGCCTCGGCCGGCAGGCCGAGAACGCGCACGGGGCGCGCCTCGCCGAGGCCCTGCGCGCAGAGGCGCAGGGCCTCCAGTTGCAGGTCCTCCTCGCGGCCACGCGCTCGGTTCTTTTCCAGACGCGCCGCCACCGTTTCGACCCGCTCCAGGTCCGCCAGCAGCAGTTCCTCCTCCACTGCCCGCGCGTCGCGCAGCGGATCCACGCTGCCCGCCGGGTGAGGCACCAGAGGGTCGGCGAAGGCGCGGACCACGTGCAACAACGCGTCCGCGCGGCGAACGCCTTCAAAAAAGGCATTGCGCTCCCCCTTTTCCAGCCGCCCCGGGGGCACGCCCGCCAACTCGGTGAGCCGGATCGTCGCCGGCGTCCGCTTCTTGGGGTGAAACATCTCCGTCAGTACGTCAAGGCGCGGGTCTGGCACACGCGCGACGGCGACTCGCCCCGAACCCCCACCGGACAGCAACTCCAGCACGGCGGTCTTCCCCGCCAGGGGCAGGCCGACCAGTCCCAAGTCCAACGGTTTTTCACGTCCCCCTCACCGCATGCTGGCAACCGTCATGCCCGGGAACCCACGCGAGGCGGGCGCCGCCCACCAGCAGCGGCGGCTGTGTCGCACAGGCGCGCACACGACTCGCTGGGCATGGGCTGCTCCCCCGGTCCGCGGACTGGGGACCCACCGGAGAGGCCCCCGGGATCCGACGTCGCCCGGGGTGGCCTACCTGGACGCATCCCGGCACCCGCGGCGAATCCGCCCCGGGCCGGGGATGCCGAATCACACCCCGCACTCAGGACGCCGGGGGCTCGGGGGGTGGTGGCGGCCACTCGTCAACGGGTGGGCCCAGGGTGACCGGCGGGGGCAGGGCGGGGTGGCGCAGGGGCGCATGGCGCAACGCCGCTGTGCTAAACATGGCCAGTGCGGCCCCGACGAGGACGGGGAACAACGCGCGCACCGCAAAGGCTAGCGCCACCACGACACCTGGCGCGAAGACCATGGCCAGCGTGAAGATCGGATTGGCCACGGCATGCCAGGCGCCCAGGCGCACAGCGTCCATCAGCGGCAGGTCGGTCGTGGCCAGGATGCTGATGAGATAAACGTTCACCATCACCATGAAGAGGAGGAGGTAGAGCACAACGATGTCGATACCGAGCAGGAGAAACGTCGGCACGAGGCGCCGGTCCTCCACCACGTTAGCGAAGGTAGCCAGGGCCACCAGGAACCACAGGGCCGACAGCCCCACCGATCGCAGGTAGCGGCGGCGGAAGCCGCCGAAGAAGTGGCGCAGCGAGTCCCAGATCGTGGTGGACTCGCCCGCCCAGATGGCGTCAACCGCATGGAAAAGCCCCACGCAGGCAGGACCCACCAACGCCACGGGCAAAAGGAACATCAGCATGCCGAGCAGCAGGCCGCCGCCCTTCTGCACCGCCGTTGGCGCTAGGAGGGCCACACCGATCGACAGCATGAAGACGAACCAAAGCACGCTGAGCAGAACCATCTCCATCAGGTTCCGCCAGCCCTCCTGCACCACGCCCTGGAACACAGCCTGCAAGGCCTCGCCCAGCGTGGGTCGGGCGCCCGGCCCTGCGCCGGGCACCTGCCGTCCCATCAGCCGGTGCTCCCCGGGGGGCTGGCGATCGGCCCCCGACCCCGCAGCCGGTGCCCCGCCTCCACGGCGGGGCCCGGGCCTCAGCCCCTCGGGTTCCGAAGCCCGTGCGTCGCCGCTCGCCTTCCCGGCGGAGGATCCGCTTGCCCCGCGTTGCCGTCCCTCCGCGCGCCGCAGACCGGCACGGGCCACGCCGTCCGCTGCCTCGCCCCGGATCCGGCCGTACGGGCTACCTGCCGCCGCCTGAGCGTCCGCCACCTCCGCCCCCCCCCTCGTGGACCCCGTCCTCCGTCGCCACGACGTCCACCGACTGGTCCCACGGGTCGCGCGGCACGCGCGCGACCAGCTGCCCACTAAAGCAGACGCCCACCCGCAGGCAATCGGCACGCAGCCGAGCCAACAGACGGTCGTAGTGGCCGCCGCCGCGGCCCAGCCGGCCGCCCCCCTGATCGAAGGCCAGGCCCGGCACGAGGGCCAGTCCCACGAGGCGCGGATCGGTAACCGGCCCCGCAGCGAGCGGATCGGCGGGGACGGCCGCCGTCCCACTGCTGCTGGCGCAGGGCACGCATTCGACGACTTCGAGCCCGTCCCCCCGCACGTGGGGAAGGAACAGCCGCACCCCACGCGCGCGTAGGAAGTCCACGAGGGCCGTCACCCGCGGCTCCCGGGCCAATGGGTGGAATACGAGCACCTCCCGCCTATCCAGCAGGGGGGGCCAGGCGCGCAAGAAGGCGCAGAGAAGGTCGCTGCGGAGGGCTACTTCGCCTGGTGTCAGCTGCCGACGCCAGGCCTGAACAGCTGCACGCATCTTTGCCTTGGCCCCGGCGGCACTCACCGCCCCCACCCGCTCACTCCAACACCGCCAAGACCTGCTGGGCCGCCACTTGCTCACCCGCCGCCACCATAATGGCGCGCACCGTCCCAGCCACGGGTGCCGCGACGTCATTGTCCATCTTCATCGCCTCCAGGACCAGCAGGACATCCCCCACCGCGACCCGCTGGCCCGCCACAGCGCGAACCTCGCTGACGACCCCGGGGAGCACGGCACGCACCTCCACGCCACGGGAGACGCCGGATGGCGACCCCAGCGCGGTCGCCGGCACCCTCGCCGGGACAGCCGGAGAGGGGGCTGGCGGCGTGGGCATGACGCCAGCGGCGGGCGCAACGACGGCACCCGTGGCCGCCGCCGGCACGGCGGCCGCGTCGTCCAGCACCTCCACCTCAGCCTCGTAGACATGGCCGTTGATGGTGATCCGCAGGCGCATCAAGCGATGGACCATCCCTCTCCTCACAGTGGCGCGACCGCCCTTACCGGCCACCGCGGCGGCCGAGGAAGGACCGCCCGGCCGCCGTCTGCTCCATCCTTCCGGCCATCGCCCACAGCGAGGGCCCCGCGTCCGCGGAGGCGACCCAGGCCACGCGCCGCACGGCGATCTGGCGGCGCCCCGCGAGATGCGCCGCCACCGCTGCCGCGACGAGCGCGGCCAAGGCCTCCTCCTCGGACTTGGCGCCCAATCGCTACCCCCCATGCGGGGACTCGCCGCCGCGCCGGGGCGGCCACCGCCGCTACGCCGGTTCGTTCCCGTGCTTGCGGGCCGGCGCCTCCTGGCGCTTGGAGCGCAGGACCTCCAACACGGCGTGCAGCCAGCCGCGGCTCTCCGCCGGGTCCAGCACGGCGTCCACGTACTGGCGCGCGGCGGCCACGTACGGGTGGGCGAAGGCCGCCCGGTACTCCGCGGTGCGGGCGGCGCGCACCGACTCCGGATCCGTGGCCCGTTGGATCTCCGCGCGGAAGATGATGTTGCAGGCGCCCTCAGCGCCCATCACTGCGATCTCCGCACCGGGCCAGGCGGCCGCGAGGTCGGCGCCAAGGCCCCTGGAGCACATCGCGATGTAGGCGCCGCCGTATGCCTTGCGCAGCACCAGGCTCACCTTGGGCACCGTCGCTTCGGCGTAAGCGTACAGCACCTTCGCCCCGTGGCGAATGATCCCGCGGTGCTCCTGGTCGGTGCCCGGTAGGTAGCCCGGGGTGTCCACCAGCGTCAGCACGGGCAGGTTGAAGGCGTCGCAGGTGCGGACGAAGCGCGCGATCTTGTCTGAGCAGTCGATGTCCAAGCAGCCCGCTTTCACCTTCGGCTGGTTGGCGACGACACCCAGCGGCCGCCCCTCCAGGCGGGCGAAACCGACGACCGCGTTCTCCGCCCAAAGCGCGTGCGCCTCCAGAAAGCTGCCGGGGTCGAGCAGGCGCGCGATCACCGTTCGGACATCGTAAGCCTTGCCGGGATCCGCCGGCACCACACCGCGCAGCGCTGCGCCCTCGGGCGCCACGTGCGGGGCCGGCGCGACGGGCGGATCCTCCAGGTTGTTCGCGGGGAGGTAGCCGAGCAGGCGGCGCACCGCAGCGAAGCACGCGGGCTCGTCCGCCTCCAGGAAATGGCAGACCCCAGAGCGCTGCGCGTGGACATCGCCGCCGCCCAACCCACTGTGGTCCACCTGCTGGCCCAGGTAGGCCCGCACGACCTCCGGCCCGGTAATGTACATGTACCCGATGTCGCGCACCATGAATACAAAGTCGGTCAGCGCCGGGGAATAGACCGCCCCGCCGGCGCATGGACCGACAATGACCGAGACCTGCGGCACGACCCCCGACGCCATGACGTTGCCTCGAAAGATGCGCGCAAATCCATCAAGGGCGTCGACCCCCTCCTGGATGCGGGCACCGCCGCTATCGTTGATGCCGACCAACGGCGCCCCGCTGCGCGTCGCCATCTCCTGTAGGGAGACGATCTTGCGCGCGTGCATCTCCCCAAGCGTGCCACCAGCGGCCGTGAAGTCCTGCGAGAAGGCGAAGACTGTCCGGCCGTCAACGCGGCCAAACCCGGTAACGACGGCATCTCCGGGGATGTCGCGTCCGGGGAGGTCAAAGTCCGTGCCCCGATGGAGGACATGCAGGCCAAGTTCGGTGAAGGTACCCGGGTCGAAGAGTAGATCCAGCCGCTCGCGCGCGGTGCGCTTGCCCTGGGCCCGCTGGCGCGCCAGCCGCTCAGGGCCCCCACCGCCCAGCGCCGCCGCCCGCCGAGCCCGCAACGCCGTAAGGGCATCTCCGTCGGCGGCGTCACGCCCCGGGAGGGTGCCCCCAGGACGGCGCGCCCCGGCACCGGCGCCTTGTCCGCCCGCCGCGCTCGGCACCTCGGCGGCGGCGGGCGCCGCAGAGGGTTCGGGGGAGGACCCGCTGGCCGTGCCGGCTCGCGCGCCGCCGCCGTCTTCGCCGGCTTGGCGCCGAGACCGGCCCGGGGCCACGGGCCCCGCGCCGGGGCTCTTGGGCAAACTGCCCGTCTCCTCTCACGGCCCCGCCGGGCAGAGTGGAAAGAGCGGCCAGACGGCCGCATGCGGAGCATAGCAGGCACGCCCTGTCGCGCGCAATCGCGCCAGGCTCGGCCTGGTGGACCGGGCTCGTCCCCAGGCGGTGGTGAGAGGCGCGGTGGACCATCCACGGTCGCGGCCGGGCGCGGAGCCGCCTCGGACCCCGCGCCGGACTCTGCCCGCGCGGCGGAGCGCGCCGCCCCCCGCCCGCAGAGCGGGAAGGGACCGCTGCCGCGGGGGGTTGGTCCCGGCCACCCGACCAGCCTCACCAGACGGGGCGGGACAGCGGGCATGACGCGATGCGGCGGCCCGGGGCCAGGTGACTGCGCAGGGCGTGCCGGGGCCCCTCCGCCGTCGCGCCCTGCCGCTCTAGACCGTGGGCGCAAACGGGCCCGGAACGAAGCCGGGTGGCCAAAGCCAGGTGCCACTGCCCCACCACCATGGTGCGGAAGGGCCAGCGCAGCGGGACCCCAAGACCACGGATGCTCTTTAGCGTTGCAGGTCCTGAGGCATGGCCGGGGCCCGCCGCCGGCCGGACGTGAGGCTCCCGCGGACAGGCCCCCGGGGGAGGGCGGACTCAGGCCGCCGACCTCCCGACGGCCGGACCGGGCGGCCCGCTCCCCACCCTACGTTCCAGCTACCCCGCGCCAGCGCAGGGCCTCGACCAGCCGGCCCAGGGCGAGGCGGTAGGCGGCCTGGCGCGGCGTGCAGCCCGCACGCCGCTGCTCGGCGTCCACACGGTCGAAGGTGGAGAGCATCAGGTCGCGCAGACGCGCCTCGACCTCGCCGGGCGCCCAGTACCAGCCCGAGCGGTTCTGCACCCATTCGAAGTAAGAGACGGCCACCCCGCCAGCGTTGGCGAGCACGTCGGGCACCACATCGACCCCGCGCGCGAACAGAAGCTCGTCGGCATCGGGCGTCACCGGACCGTTAGCCGCTTCCACGATGACGGCCGCGCGCACGCGCGCCGCAGCCCCCTCGTCGATCGCGCCCTCCAGGGCGGCAGGCACGAGCACGTCCACATCCAGCGCCAGCCATTCGTCCGGCGGCAGCGCCGCCGCCCCGGGGTACCCGGCGGCACTTCCATACCGCGCCTTGAAGGCCAGCAGGTCCGCGGGGTCGATACCACCGTCGGCGTGCACCGCGCCCTGGCTGTCCGAGGCGGCCACGAGCCGCCAACCCGCCTGGTGCAAGATGCGCGCCGTCGCCGCTCCGGCGTTGCCGAAGCCCTGCACCGCGAACCGCACGGCGCGGGCCGGCCGGCCCCGGCGATCCATCGCCGAGAGCGCCATGAGCGCGCAACCTCGCCCCGTCGCCTCGTCACGCAGGGCGCTGCCCCCGAGCACCAGGGGCTTGCCCGTGATAGAGCCGGGGACGCTCCCTCCGGCTAGGCGCTCGTACTCGTCCAGCATCCAGGCCATGACGCGAGCGTCGGTGTACACGTCGGGCGCCGGAACATCGCGGTCGGGCCCCAGTTCAGCGAAGAGCCCGCGTACGTACCCACGGCTCAGGGCTTCCAACTCCCGCCCGGACAGGGCGCCCGGGTCGCAGCGCACCCCGCCCTTGGCGCCGCCCAGCGGCAGCCCGAGAAGGGCGCACTTCACGGTCATCCAGAGCGCCAAGGCCCGCACCTCATCGCCCTCCACCGCGGGGTGAAAGCGGATGCCGCCCTTGCACGGGCCCAGCGCGTCGCTGTGCTGGCTGCGGTAGCCGGCGAACACCAGCAGGCGCCCGTCGTCGGCACGCACCGGGATGGAGACCTCGTGAAAACGCTGGGGCCGGCAGATGTATTGGGCCGTCCCCTCGGCGACGCCCAACGCGCGGCAGGCAGCGCGTACGTGACGGCACGCGTCCTCATACAGGGAGAGTGCCCGATCTGGGCGGGGCCGGCGATCGATCTCCTGCGTGGCCATGCCCGCACCTCCAGAACGACCGTCTGGGCCGGAGGGGCCGGGCCGCCGGCGCGCCGTACCCGCAAGGTGCAGCGGGGGGTCGCGGCGCGCTCGATGCCGTCACCGGCCCGCAAGCCCCCGCACAGGCCTCACGGCCCCCGGGGGGCACCGGGAGCCTCTCCGACGGAAGGCGCCCTCATGCGGCGGCGGGGAGCCACCGCGCGGCACGGGGCAAGGTCGCTGCGCCACTCCACCGATGCCCCCAGGGAACCGACGGGACCGGGGGCGGCCACCCGGGTGGGGCGGCCGGCCACCGGACCGGGCGGCCAGCCGCCCCACCGCGACGGGGGGGAGCGCAGGCGGCGGACGCCGCCGCGCGGGAACGGAGGACGGGACCTGGCACCCAAGGGGGGCGCGCCGGCGGCAGGCGGGTGGAGGGACCTCGGGCCATCGACCTATCTCAGGGGGACACGGCCCGCGGCTTGCGGAACACGGGTCAGACCCTTTCCGACGCCTCGGGTGCGCCCCCGCGGCGCCAAGGCCGCGCACGCCGCCAAAATTCCGCACGGAACTCCGCGAAGGCCCCTTGGGCGGCAGCCTCCCGGATGGCCCGCATCAGGCGCTGCAGGGTGTGCAGGTTGTGCAGGCTGAGCAGGCGTGCGCCCAGCATCTCGCCCGCGCGGCAGAGGTGGCGGATGTAGGCGCGGGTATACCCGGTGCAGGCGGGGCAGCCGCACGAGGGATCGAGCGGCCGCAGGTCCCAGGCGTAGGCTGCGTTCCGCGCCACCAGCCGGCCGGCGCGACCCTCGGGCAGGTCGGCCGGGTCTGGCACACCGCCGGTTTCGCTGGGCGTGAGGCCCGCAGGCAGGAGGAGCGCCGTGCCGTTGCGCGCGATGCGCGTGGGCAAGACGCAGTCGAATAGGTCAATGCCATGCCACACGGCCTCGACGAGGTAGTCCGGCGAACCGACGCCCATCAGGTACCGTGGGCGGTCCGGCGGCAGGGCGGGGACGACGGCGGCCAGGGCCTGGCGCATCTCCTCCAGGGGCTCGCCCACCGAGAGCGACCCCACGGCGTAGCCCGCGAAGTCCATGTCGCGCAGGCGGCGCGCACACTCCAATCCGAGGTCGGCGTGGACGCCGCCCTGGACGATGGCGAACTGCGCCTGGTCGGGACGGCGGTGCGCCGAACGGCAACGCTCGGCCCAGGCGAGCGTGCGCGCCACCGCCGCCTCCGCGGTCGGCCGCGCGGCCGGGTAGGCGATGCACTGGTCAAGCACCATGGCGACGTCGGACCCGAGTTGCTCCTGGACCGCCACGGCCCGTTCGGGTGTCAGGCGGTGCAGCGAGCCGTCGAGGTGCGAGCGAAAGCTCACGCCATCGGCGTCCACCCGGCTGAGGCGCGAGAGGCTCATCACCTGGAACCCCCCGCTGTCGGTGAGGACCGGCCCGCGCCAGCCGGTGAAGGCCTGGATCCCGCCGTGCCGCTCCACCAGGTCGGCCCCGGGCCGCAACCAGAGGTGGTAGGTGTTGCAGAGGATAAACGCAGCGCCAGTGGCCGCCACCTCGTCGGGCAGCAGCCCCTTGACGGTGCCCTGGGTACCGACTGGGGCGAAGGCCGGAGTGGGGATGGGCCCGTGCGGGGTCCGCAGGACGCCGAGGCGCGCGGCTCCCCCGTTATGCACCGATCGCACGGCGAAGACGAAACCGCAGCAACCGGGCAAGGCGTTTTCACCCACGGGGCGCCGCCTCCGCCGGCTCGGGTCCGAGGATGTCCACCTCGGGGGATACCCGCCGGCGCCAGCGGCCGAACCCCCACCAGGCTCCCGCAAGGAGCGCCGCCCCGACCAGGCAGAGGCCGAGGGCGCGCCATGGCCGCGGCCGCGCCAGCCGCACCGGGAGCTGGGCCCCTGGCGTGGGGGCCGCCGTGACGTAGGCGTCGAGTTCCAGCGGACCGAGACGGTCCGTGCCGTGAAAGGTAAACCCCGGGCCCAGGACCCGCCAGCGGCCGTGCGGTACCAGTACGAACACATAGACGGTGGGATACCCGACCGGCAGCCAGAGTGCGCCCTCCCACTCCGGCACCGCGTACGACACCGCGGCCCGCACAGCGGCCCCGGCGGCCACCGGGCCGAGGTCGACGCGCCCTGCCACCACGCGGAAGCGGCCAGCGGGCGCCCCCTGCTGCAGACGGACCGATGTCGCCCCCCGGGGCAACGGCAGGGCCAGGTCGGGGATGGGGCGACGGGACTGGCTCTGGCCCACCACGAGCTCGTCCACGCGTACCAGCGAGCCGTCCGGGACGGCGATGAGGGTTTCGGAGGCCACGGCGAAGGGGAAGCCCGAGGTGGAGAACACCGCCGGCAACTGGGTGGCGACGGCGGTCGCGGCGGACCCGCCCACGGGTGCCGCGGCCGCGACCGGAGCGGCCGCGGCCAGGGCCGTAACGACGGCTGCGAGGAGCCAGTGGGGGAGTGGGTCGTGGCGCCGGTGTCTCACCGCCACGGCCCCCCGCGGGCGGCCGTCGGGACAACGACCGATCCGACCTCGGCAGGTCCGCCTGCGGGGGGCGTCGCCGTGGCGGAGACCGAGCGCTCGGCGCGCACAGCGGCGTCGGCCTCGGCCGCGTAGCGCGCGCGCAGGACCAGGTAATCCGCCTCCGTCACCTTCCCCATGCGGAAGTCGTACTCCAGCTCGGACCACAGGGAGAAGACACGGTGACTGCGCGGCGCGACGACCACGGCCCGCCGCGGCCAGAGGCTGAAGAGGCAGCCGGCGACGAGTAGCGCACCCCCTAGCCAGAGCCAGGACACCAGAGGGTTGACAAAGATCTGCAGGACGGCTCGGCCGCCCCCGGCGGCATACCCATCCAGCACCACATAGAGGTCGCGCACGAGCCCCCGGTCGATGGCCACCCCGTAGGTGATTCCCGCCTCGGTCGCCGCGTCCGAACCCACGCTTTGCGAGGGGGCCAGTACCGTCACCAGGCGCGGGCCCCGGGTCACCGCGACGCGCGCGTAGGTGACGGCGGAGGCGGGGCTCGCCTGGCTACCCAAACCCTCGTAGGTGAAGGCATAGTCGCCGACGACCGTCGTTTGTCCGACCTTCAGATCCACCTCGCCCTGCTGCTGGAAGGCGTGGCTGGCGACCACCCCGAAGGCGATGACGGCCAGGGCCAGGTGTACGGCGTACCCGCCGTACCGCCGCGGGTTGCGGCCAACCAGCCGATAGATGGCCACACCGAGTCGCGAAGGCTCCATCTGCAGCCGAGCGGCGACACCCAGACCGAAGTCGTAGAGGACGGCGACGGCCGCGAAGAAGGCGCAGGAAAAGGCGACGTCGGCGCTGAGCGGCCGCACGCCTGTGCCCGTGAGCACCAAGGCGAAGGCACCCGCCGCCAGCAGGGGCACCAGGAGGTGCCGCATGAACTCCGCGCGACCGCTGCGGCGCCAGGCGAGCAGTGGCCCCACCCCGGCCAACAGGAGCAGGACGGTGAAGAGCGGTGCCGAGACGCGGTTGAAGTACGGCTGGCCGACGCTGATGGTCTGACCGAAGAAGGGCGAGACCACGGGAACCACGGTGCCCACGAAGATGGTGAGGGCGAGGGCGACGAAGACCACGTTGTTGAGGAGAAAGGCGCCCTCCTTGCTGACCAGCGCGTCAAGTTCGCGTTCGTCGCGCAAGAGGTCAAGGCGGCTGCCTATCATGTAAATGGCAAAGGCGCACAGTACACCCAGAAAGACGAGGAACCACCCGCCAATGGACGACTCGGTAAAGGTATGCACGGACGTGGCGAGTCCGCTACGCGTGAGGAAGGTCCCAAAGATCGTCAACAGGTAGGTGGCGGAAATCAGGGCAGCGTTCCAGACCTTGAGCATGCCGCGCCGCTCCTGGACCATCGCGGAGTGAATGAAGGCGGTGGCGGTCAGCCACGGCAGGAGCGCGGCGTTCTCCACCGGGTCGAACTCCCAGTACCCACCCCACCCCAGCACATGGTAGGACCAGTTGGCCCCCATCAGGATGCCCACCGAGAGCAGGGCCCACGCCGCCAGCGCCCAGCGCTGGGTGACACGGATCCAGTGGTCGCCGGTGTCTCCGCGCAACAGGCCGGATACGGCGTAGGCGAACGGGACGCTGAACCCCACGAAACCGAGGTAGAGCGCGACGGGGTGCAGCAGGAAGGCGCTGTTGTGCAGCAGGCGGTTGAGCCCGACGCCGTCTGCCGGGGCCTTGGCCAAGACCGCGAACGGGGAGGCGGGGACGGACACGAGCAGGCAGAAGAAGGCGCCGATGCCGGCGAGCACCGCCAGCGCCCCCGCCTGCAGGTGGCCCGCCTCGCGCGGGGGACGGAGCATCAGATAGGCGACGTAGAGCGACAGCACCAGGGCCCAGAAGAGCAGGGAACCGCTGTTGCCGCCCCACAGCGCGCCGACGCGGTAAGCCAACGGCGTCTGCAGGCTGCTGTGGCGCGCGACGTACGCGATCTGGAAGTCGTTTCCGATCAACGCGCCCTCCAGCAGCGCCGCGGCGACCAGCACCCCGGCCACCATGGACCAAAGGAGGACGCGGCCCCACCGCTGACGACGGGGATCGCCGCGCCGGTCGCCATCGTAGAGGGCGGCCGCGGCCAGGGCGCCACCAGCGGTGGCTGCGGCCAGGACGGCACGTCCGAACCAGGCAATCCACATGGCGTTCGCTCCCCCCTACGGGACCGGACCCCCGGCGGAAAGGCGGCAGAGCGTTGGCGCAGGGGGCCGCGGAGAGCCGGCGCAGCGAGGCCTCGCCCATGCCCCGCTCGCCTCCCGCTAGGGCGCGCGAGCGCGACGCGCTACAGGTAGCGGGCGAGCCGGCGGTTCAGGTCGGGCGATGGCTCCTCCGCGGCGCCAGCGACAAGCGCCGCCTCCGCCACCCCGCCTGAGCCAGCGCGCCGCGACCCGGGGACCCCGGCACGCCAGCGAACCACCATGCGTCCGAGCACCCCCCCGACCGCCGCCAGCGCGAGCAGCGGGGTTGCCCAGAGGAGCAAGAACGCGCCGCGGGCCGGGGGCCGGTACAGGATCCAATCCCCGTACTGGCCAGCAATCTGGCGCAGGATCTGGGCGCGGCCCTCCCCAGCCTCCAGGTCGCGCGCGATCTCGCCCCGGATCGCCAGGGAAGCGGCGGCGTTGGATTCCGCGGCCGATTCCCCCTGGCATTCCGGGCAACGGATGTCTGCGGCGATGGACATCACCCGCTGCTGCAGGGTGGGCGCCGAACCGAGCGGCCGCAGCGCCGTGGCCACGGCCAGTGCCGCCGCGACGCAGAGACACGCGCCCCACACCGCCCACGTGACGGGCCGCATGGCCACCCCTCCCCTTCAGGCCGACGCTGTCCCAGGGCGGCCTACCCCCCGGTCACCCGTCATTCTAACGGCGAAAGCCTGTGCGCGCGTGGGACAGCCGTTTGCGGCGCCCACAGTCCTTCCTTAGACCCAGGGCCGCGGTGTTCTCGGCAGACGCCCTCAGCGACAAGGGCGAGCAGCGGTTGGCGACAACCCGGGGCGTACGGCGGCGCTGGGGAACCCCTCCGCGCACCGCTACCGTGGGCGCATCTGGCCGGAATCGTGCGGCCGTTGCGGTGGCAGGCACCGGGGCGGGCAGCGGGTGCCCCGGCCCACCACCGCACGGCTGTGTGCGCCATCGTTCGTACCCCCAAGCCCCCTGGCGGAACGACGCCACCCTGTCCTGAGACCGGCGGGAGCAGGAGGGGCACGCCTTGGCCGGAATCCCCCTCGCCACAGAGCGCGGCCGCGGGATCCCGCCGCATCTAGCGGTCGGCGGCCCGCGTGGCTCGCAGGTAATGCAGCCAGGTCGCCTGCGGCCACAACCCGGTCCGCGTCACCACGGGCGCGACGGCCACCACGTGGCCCCCTCGATCGATAAAGGCAAAACTCGGCAGTGAACGGACGCCGTAAGCCAGCGCAACGCCACCGCTGGGGTCGACCAGCACGGGAACGGGCAGCCGCTGCGGCGCCAGGTCAAGGCGCACCACCGCGATCGGCTGCCCCACTTCGATGTCAACCAGGCGCACACCCGGACCGGCGCTCCGTTGCCACGCGGCCAGCTGGGGCCAGGGCGGGTCGCAGATCGTGCAGGCCACGGAGCCGAAGCGCAGGACGACGTCGCCGCCAGCGAAGCGTGAGAGTGGCACGAGCCGGCCGGCTAGGTCGGGCAGCGCGAAGGGTGGAGCGGGCCTACCCACGGGGGCCACGAGCCCCCCACCGCGAGCCAGTGCCACACTGAAGGCGAGCACGCAGGCGGCGAACGCCAAAAGCCAGAGAAACCCGCGCCGCATCCCGCGACGGGACACGGGCGCACCCACGCTTCCCGGCCGGCCCGGGACCGTGCCCTCCACCCCGGGTCTCCGGGGTTCGTTGACGCGCACCGGAGCCTCCCCCACGCCGCGCCCTCCCGTCCTCGCGTGCGACCGCCTATCGACCACGCCGCCCATGCCCCCCGTAGTGTGCCACTCCGTCGGGTGGCCTGCCATCACGTGAGCCATCCCCCGCGGCGACCCGCAAGGGGCTGTTGCGGAGTCGGACGCGCATACACGCCGCCGCGGGTTGCCGCCTTCCCACCGGCCGCGCCTTGCGCTCTTGGCCCGGGGCCACTCCGTCGGGTGCCACACCCGGACGTGGGGCCATGCACCCGATGGCAGCCCGCAAGGGCTGCGGTGATCGGCGGCGTAGGCCGCCCGTGGGCGCTGCCCTGCCCGGGTTGCCGAGGTCGTTCGCGGCGGTGGAGGCGCATCCCGGGCCATGGCCATGGGCACGCACGGCACGCTCCGCACCGGAAAGCCGAGGCGACGGGCGCCGACCGCCGCCTCAGCTTGCGGGCACGGCATACGCCAGCGGGGCGTCCGGAGCACGGCGATGACGGGTGGCGCGCCGAGATCGCGGCCAAAAACGGCGTGCGCTGGGCCCCGTGTCCACCGGGCGCCCGACGCGCCGCAGAACACACCCAGCGGGTGTCGGCCAGGCCATCCGCGCGCGGCGACCACGGCGGCCGCGCGTTGCCCTCGCGCGACACCGCGCCGTGGGCTGTCGCCAGAGCCTCCCGGCTCCGGCGCCACGCCCGGCCGGGCTGCATCACCGCTTAGATCACGAGCATGGCATCGCCGAAGCTGAAGAAGCGGTACCGCAGTCGCACAGCCTCGCGGTAGGCGGCGAGTACACGCTCGCGGCCAGCGAACGCGCTGACCAGCATGAGCAGCGTGCTCCGCGGCAGGTGAAAGTTGGTCAGCAGGCCGTCGACGGCGCGAAAGCGCCACCCCGGCAGGACGTAGAGATCGGTCCACGCCTCGCCCGGGGCGATCCGCCCCTCTGCGTCCACCCGCGCCTCCAAGGTCCGGAGTACGGTGGTGCCGACGGCGACCACCCGACCGCCACGGGTGCGGCAGGCTTCCACGGCGGCCGATGTCGCCTCTGGCACGCAGAACCACTCGGCATGCATGCGGTGTTCCTCGGGCCGCTCCACGGTCACCGGCCGGAACGTGCCCAGGCCGACGTGCAGGGTCACCATGGCCGTGGCGATGCCTGCGGCGCGGACCGCCGCCAGCAGTTCCGGCGTGAAGTGCAGGCCGGCCGTGGGGGCGGCGGCAGAGCCCTCCACGCGCCCGTAGACGGTCTGGTACCGCTCCGGGTCGGTCAGAGGGGCGCGGATATACGGGGGGAGCGGGACGGCGCCGCAGGCGTCCAAGATCCCGCGCACACCGGCCTCTTCGGCCATTGGCCCCTCGAACGCCACCACGACCTCCCCGTCGCCGCACACGGCCCGCACCCGCACGCGGGCGTCGGGCGCCCGGGCCGGTGTGGCGTCGGCCGGAGGGGTGCTCGCCAGGGCGGCAGCGGGTACCGCACCCGGTTCGCCGGACGCGGGGGAGGCCCCGACCGGGGACGTGTACACGCCCCCTTCCAGAGCGAGCGCCTCGCCGACGCGCACCCGGCGCAGGGGACGGACGAGCGCCCGCCACGTCAGAGACGCTTCCCGGCGCTGGCCGGCGCCTCCCTCACGCACGCCAGCCTCTGGACGCAGGAGCAGGAACTCCAGCCGCGCGCCACTCGCGCGGCGCGCGTACAGCCGGCAAGGGAGCACCCGTGTGTCGTTCAGTACCAGCAGGTCGCCCGCCCGCAGCCAGCGGGGCAGGTCCGCGACCGTGACGTGGGAGACGGCGCCGTCCATCCGGCTGAGGATCAGAAGGCGCGAGGCGTCGCGCCGCGCAAGCGGCACCTGGGCGATCAGGCCTTCCGGTAAGTCGAAGTCGAAGTCGTCGGTGCGCGCGCCGCGCACCCCCCAAAGAAAAGTCGGCGCGTGCCCGCCACCGGTAAGAGGGCGGCCACGCCTCCCCAATCTACCCCACGCCCCCCGGGAGCGCCAACCGCGGCCCCGCCGGAGATCAGGGCGCCGCTGTCCGTCCCCGCCAAGGCAGCCGTGGGCTTGACGCCGCTGGCCACCAGCCAGAACCTGCCGAAGTATGTGGGGGTGTTGTACTGCACCCGGAGGTCCGCGCCGGAGTTCTCTGCCGCTACTCCCTTGTCCCCTGGCGCAAGGCACGGGCCCCTTGGCGCATGCCGGACGCCCCCTCCGGTGGCCGCGGCGCCCTCTGGCCCCGACGTCAGCCCGCAAGCAACGTCCCGCGCCGCCTTCCGCCTATCGTGACGAACCCGTACCTCGTTCAAGTCCAGTTCCACGACCTTGCGCGGCTCGTGAGCACCGGTCTCCGTCCCGACCACGGTTCCCGGAGTGGGTAAAGCGCCACCGGACGGCCGGCAGCCCCTCGCCGGCCGGAAAGGGAGACCTCGCTCCACCGCGGAACCATCGGCCGCAGAGGCGGCGGACGGTTCCAGACTCGCTGCCGCCTGCACTCGGGGGTGGGCCAGTGCCAGACCCGCATAGGGAGATGACGGACCAGGCACTGCGTAAGATGGTCGCGCATTTGGTGGGCAGCGATCTGGAGATGCTTGGCATACACAGCGGCCGCTTCGTCCGCGCCCTCGACCCCGAGGTGATCACCGTGCAGACGCAGGCCGTGCGCGTCGACGGCCTGCTTGAGAGTGGGACCGGAGCCCTGTGGCACCTGGAGTTTGAGATGGGAGAGGCGGACGCGCAGCGAACGATCCGGCATCACATGGCGGTGTGCGACGCCCACCCGGGCCGCCCTGTACACACCGTCGTCCTCTGGGGCCGGCGGAAGTCGCCCAAGCACGTGCTGCAGTCGGGCGACCTGTCTCTGGCGGTCGAGGAGGTCCTGTTGGCACGGCGCCAAGCGTGGCCGGAAGTGGAGCGCCTGGAACGCGTTGTAAGCCGAGGCGAGGCGCTGTCGGCCGCCGACGGCTTCCTGCTCGCGCTGGTGCCTCTGATGGACGGGGCGCGGCCCCTACCGGAGGTGGTGGCCCGAGGGATCGCGGTGGCCCCCGCGCTCCCCGAAGAGCTGCGTGAGCCAGTGCTGGAGTCCATGCAGGCGTTGGCGTACAGTCGAGGCGACGCCGCCGAGCGAGCCGGAATCCGGGAGGTGCTCAGGAGCATGCCGTTGCCGCAAGACCTGTACGAGGACCTTCGCAAGGAGTTCCAGGCGGAGTTCTTGGCAAAGGGCCGGGAGGAGGGCCGGGCGGAGGGCGAGTTGCGCCAGGCGCGGGCAGCCGTCGTCGAGGCGTTCGCCGCGCACTTCGACGCCGTGCCAGACGCGGTGCAACGCGCCGTGTCCCAGGCCGAGGACCTCGACCAGTTGCACCGCTGGCTCCGGGCCGTCATCCGTGCGCAGAACGAAGCCGCTGCCCAGCAGGCCATCCTCGGCCACTAGCCGGCCGGGCGTGCCGTTGCGTGCCCCGTCACAGCCGTGGCGGCTGCGCGGCAACGTGAAACAGCAGGAGGCGAGCGCCCGCACCGGCGCGACTGCGCCGTCTGCAGCGGGTAGAGCAAGAGGCGCCGCCAGGTTCGTGACGCGGGCTCGCCGGGGCCAGCGGGCCACGCCAGTGGCCGTGAAGACAACCATGGCATGGGCCCATCCAGACGTCCTGCTGGCCGTGTGCTTCAGTAAAGGCGCGCCCGGGCGCTGCGACCACGGAGGGGGCCGCCGCCGCGCGGTGGGCAGCGGGCCTGGCGGGCGGCGCTGCGGCGCCCGGTTCCGTCCAGCCGCTGTCCGTCCGGTCGCCACGGCGCCGCCGCCCGAGGGCAGCCCCCCGCCGGGCAGGGGGGAGAAGGGGACGCCCGCGTAATCCCGGTTCTCCTCCACCAGCGCAGTGGCGGCGCCGACGCGCCACAGCCCGCCGCGGAAGGTCTGCGGGTGACGGGTCACGACCAACAGGTCCCCCGGCGGCGACCACCCACAGGCCGCGTGGGCAATGACGCCGACGATCATCCGGTTGGGCACCCCCAGGGCGTGCGCCTGTCCGTCCATCCCGAGCCGCCACAACCGCCTGCGGCTCCACACCACGACGAACGTCCCGTCAGCGCCCCAGAGCAGAAAGCCGTTGTCCACCCGTTGCCCCTCGGGCAACGGCCACGTGGTCGCCGGCACGGCCGGGCTCGCAGCATCCCAGATGGTCGCCTGGCCATCCACTACCGCCGCGAAGCGGCGCCCGGAGGGGGCCCAACGGGGGGCGTGGTGCACGGCCCCGTGCTCCACCCAGCGCGCCACCTCGCGCTCGCTGCCGTCGGCGCGCAGCAGGTGCAACACCCGGCGCATCTCAAAGCGTGCGGGATCGGGTGGCTCCGGCCGCTCGGTCCACAGCACGTCGGCGGCGGTGGGCGACGGATACGGGTCGTGCAGCGGCCTTCCTCGCCTTGGCTCGCCCGCCACCGGCGCCGACTTTGACGGGACCCTGCCCGCCGGAACGGCGCCCCGGCCGATCGGTCGGCCGACGTCGCCCCGGAACACACCGGCCGCGTGCGCCGCGCCGGCACGCCGGTCCGCGACCCAGCGCATCGGCGTACCGGCCCCGTCGCGCCAGGCCCCGTCACGCCAGGCAGGAGAGGCGGCCCGCCGCGCGCCCCGGCCCGCGCGCGGCCACGCCACCGCCATGGTGGGCACGTCCAACGTACCCACGATGCGGCCGGCCGCGCTCACCACTCCGCCGCCGCTCCCCCCCGGGCTCACGCCCCGCCGCGCGTACCGGCACACGGCCACCGCTTGACCCTACCGGTGCACCGCCACGCCACCGCTCGCGCGCGCCACGCGCCGCGTGCCCAGCGCGCGGCCCACCCCGCCCCGTGCCGCGGTAGCGCCCGCACCGGGCTGACCGGCCGCCTGACCCTGGCCGCTGCCCGCCGCGCCACCGCCCACATCGGTCACGCGAGTCGCCCCCAGCGCATGGCCGCCCCCCGTCCCCCGTGCCGCGGCAGCACCCGCCGCCCCCGCCGGCTGACCGGCCGCCTGGCCCTGGCCGCGGCCTGCCGCGCCACCGCCCACGTCGGTCACGCGAGCCGCCCCCAGCGCATGGCCGGCCCCGCCGCTAGCCGTGGCCCCCGTCGGGCTCGCGCCATGGCCCCGCTGGGGGGACGGGTGCCTACCCCGGCCCCCGGAGCGGGCGGAGGCGGCGCCGGCCCCGCCTGGCCC
>JAJZZC010000077.1 GCA_021797775.1 Bacillota bacterium | reverse complement strand
AGCGCCCAGGCGCCCAGCAGCGGGATCGCCAGCCATACCGCCACCGCACGCCAGACGCCGACGGACCGGGCCCGTCCCGGCCTTGGTCCAAAGGGCACCGCCAGCCGCGGCCTCCTCACGCGATACCCCCACCTACTTTGCGCGGTGCAACCCGCCCCCGCACGGCCAGTGCAATAGCCTGCCGATAGGTCGCGCCTGCCTTCCTGGCACGGGACGCACCCTGGCACACGCCATCATGCGGGCGGTGCACGCCGCCGCAGGGCAGGACCTGTACCCGAAAGCACCAGCGCGACGCCTATCTGGATTCGCTCGTGCGCCGCCCCCCCCTCGCGCCCGTACGCCCGTGCGCTACTTGACCTTGTGCGTACACGCACCGGGCCCGGGAGCCGCCCTCGCCGGAGCCCTACCGTTTCCCTGGTCCATCTCCCGGGTGCGGCATTTCGCCGCCCACAGGGGCGCCTTCACCCTTAACACCCGCGTACATCCTGCCTTGCAGGTGCCGCAGCGTGTCAGCGCCGCGACAGCCCGTCACGTGGGACATGGCATCAGTCGCAACACGGCACGGGACTACGTGCGGACGGCGGAGGCCGGGGGCGTCGCGCGCGAGCAGCCGTTGACGCCGGGCCGGTGGACGGCTTTCGTCAGGGCGCGGGTCTGGTGGTCGGAGTTGGATCGGTATCGGGGCGAGATCGCAGAGGCGCTGCACGGCAACCGGGTCGCAACGGTGTGGGAGCGGATGCAGGCGGCTGGCCAAGGTGCATGCGAGTCTGTCGACGTTCCGGCGGTACGAGCAGCTTCGCCGCGGCGCCTCACGGTCGGTGTACGGCCCCGCGCGCGCACGCTACCCACGTGCAGCGTGCGCATCAAGCCTGACCCACGGCCGCTTCCGTGCGGGCCCCGGCCTCCAGGAAGCGCAACTCGGGATGCTCACCGGCGTAGTGGTCGCACTCGCGCTGGTGCGGAAAGAGCACCACCGGCCGGCCGTCGGCGTCCTGGCAACGCATCGTCCCGTAGGCTCGGAAGGCCGCCACCGCAGCGACCGGGCCCTCCAGCCAGCGGGCCAGTCGGTACGGCAGCACCTCCAGTTCGGTGTCCACGCCGTATTCGGCCCGCAGCCGGTAGCGGACGACCTCGAACTGCAACAGCCCCACCGCGGCCAGCACCGGCTCGCGCCGGGCAGCCTCCGGCTGTCGCAGCACCTGCACCGCCCCCTCGCGCTCCAGCTGCTCGATACCGCGCAGGAACGCCTTCTGCTTAGTGACGTCGCCGCCACGCAGGAGCGCGAAATGCTCCGGCGGAAAGCGCGGCAGGGTCACGTCCGCGGCGGGTGCCCCCAGGTAGAGGCTGTCGCCGATCGCGAGGAACCCGGGGTTGGCGATACCGATGACGTCGCCGGCGTAGGCCACGTCCACCGTCTCGCGCGCCTGGGCGAACAGGGTGTGCGCCTGGGAGAGGCGGAGTCGCCTCCCCGTCCGCGCATGCACCACCGCCTCGTCGCGGCGGAAGACCCCGCGGCGGACGCGGACAAAGGCGACGCTGTCCCGGTGCAGCGGGTTCATGTTGGACTGGATCTTGAAGACGGTGCCGGCAAAGCCCTCAGCCCCGTCGGGCAGGCCGGCCGCAGCCGGAGCCGGCGCCAAGTCGACGAAGCGGTCGAGGAAGAGGTCCAAGCCGAAGTTGATCAGTGCGCTGCCGAAGAAGACCGGGGTCTGCTCCCCCTGGCTGAACCGCGCGCAATCAAAGCCCGCGCCGGCCCCATCCAGCAGTTCGACCTCCTCGCGCAGGCGGCGGCCCGCCACCGCGCCCAGCAACGCCTCCGCCGTGGGATCGCTCAGGTCGGCCACCTGGACCGGCGCGCGCCGGGCACCGTGCTCCACGCGGTCGTAGCGGTGTACGACGCGCCGCTGCCGGTCGTACACCCCCTGGAACTCCGTACCGTCGCCGATCGGCCAGTTCAGGGGCACCGCCTCGATCCCCAGGGCCTCCTCCACGACGCCGAGTAGAGCCAACGGCCCGAGGCTCGGGCGATCCATCTTGTTCACAAAGGTGAGGATGGGGATCCCCCGGGCACGGCACACGCGGAAGAGCTTGCGGGTCTGCTCCTCCACGCCGCGGGCCGCGTCGATGACCATCACCGCGCTATCGACGGCCGAGAGCGTGCGGTAGGTGTCCTCGCTAAAGTCGGCGTGACCCGGGGTGTCGAGCAGGTTGCAGCGCCGGCCAGCGTATTCGAAGGCCAGCACCGTGGAGCTGATCGAGATGCCGCGCTCGCGCTCCATGGCCATCCAGTCGCTGACCGTCGCGCGCTGGCTGCGGCGCGCGCGCACCGAGCCGGCCAGGTGCAGTGCGCCACTGTAAAGTAGCAGCTTCTCCGTCAGGGTGGTCTTGCCCGCGTCCGGGTGGGAGATGATGGCGAAGGTCCGCCTGCGGGCGATCTCCGCTAGATCCTGGTCCGCCACGCGCGACCCCGCCCCCTCGCTGACCGCCTCTTTGCCTGGCTGGCGGCGCCTGGGTGGGAATTGTACATCGAGTCGCGGGGAAGAGGGAGGAGAGCGTCCCCGGGCAAGGTCCCGACAGAGCCCCCTATTGGCGCGTCCACCCGGTTCGGACGCCCGCCTTGGCGGCCGCGGGGGTTTGGGTGGCGGGGATGGTAGCGTGCCGAGGCCTGCCTGTGCGGCCCCAGGGTCGCGGCGTTCTGGCGAGTCGCTTGCGCCACAGGCAATTGCGGGCGCAGGCCGAATTCGGCTCGTACGGCCGTCAATGACCCCCGTGACCCCACGGGCGCCGCGGCCGCATCGAGGCGCCGAACCCTTGTGCAGCAAGCGGTGGCAGGCGCGAGCGGACCGGCGTACCGCTCCGCGGTCACCCCCGCTCGTGGCGCCGTCTGGGCGAAGGCCCCCCCGCCGGAGTGACGCGACCCTGTGTGCGGCCCTTTCCAGACAGGATCCGGCCGTGGAGGGAGGAACGGCCAGGCCTGGTCGGAAAGGGTAGCGCGACAAGGCTGCGGCAGGCCGGCCCCGCGTCCCTGGCGGGCGGAGCCACACAAACCGGTGGTCGGACGGGCTCGGCACGGACGGCCTACCCAGGGTCGGGGCGCCTATCAGGCGACCGCTGCGCGTCGGCGCATCGCGTGGTCCGCGACCCCAGCGCCTCGCCCCCGGGCCGAGGCGCCGAACAGAACCCCGTGGGCGGGACGGAGTGGGCGGCGGAGGGGCGAGCACGCCCCCTTCTCTCGTCGTCGGCGGGAGGCGCGCCAGGGCGCATCGGAGCGCACAGCAGAGCGAGATGGGCAAGGGGGGAACGGGCCATGGTGCCCACACGCCGCACAGGGGGCCACCTCCGGCGCAGCGTGGCGGCCGTCATCTCTTTGCTCGCCCTCTTGTCGGCTCCCACCGCGGCGGTGGCGGCCGCTTCCTCGGTCCGCGCCGTGCCGGCGGCGCTCGCGGGCACGTCCGCCCGAACCGCTCGCGGCAGCGCTCCGGCGGGGAAGGTCCCCGCCACTCCCCGGCCGGGGGGGAACGGCCGCGCGTCCGCCAACCGCGCCCCCGCCTCCGGGCCGATGAGCCGTGCCGCCTTTGCCACGATGCTCGCCCGCCTGGGCCACCCGTCCCCCGGCACCGTGGGCCCGCGCTTCGTCGACGTGCCACGGTCATCCCCGTCCTACCAAGCGATCGAGGCCGTCACCGGCCTGAACTGGATGACCGGCCTCACGGCGCGCCGCTTCGCGCCCACTCGACCCGTCGACCGCCTCACCGCCGCCGTCGCCGCGGCGAACTACCTCGGCCTGCGCTATGTGGCGGCGGACGCCGCGGGTCGCCCGCTGCCCTTCAGCGACGCCGCATCGATCCCCGGTACCGCGCGCGGAGCGGTGGCCGTGGCGGGGGACCTGCGCCTCTTGCCCTTCGCGCGGGGCGCCTTCCGCCCCGGCGCGCCGCTCACCCGGGGGCAGGCCGACGTCTTCTTCTCGCGGCTGAAGGGTGTCACGCGGGCCGAGGTGCGGGCCGAGGGGGACCGGGTGGCGGCCAGCGTGCGCCTGGTACCGGGCGCGTGGGTCGCCGCGCCCGGCACCAGGGTTTCCATCCTGGCGTACGCCCACGACGCCACCGGCTACATCGTCCCGGCCAGCTTCACCTGGTCGGCCCAGGGGGCGCGCGTCGTCAGCCAGGGCGCGGGGCGCCGGTCCGGGACCGCAGTGCTGCAGATGGGCGGCCCCGGCACGGTGACGGTCAGGGCGAGCGTGGTCGGGAGCACCGCGACGGACGGCGTCACGCTCTCGGTGCAGCGCGCCGCGTCGCTGCAAGCCGGCGCCCTGCCTCCGGCCGTCCTGTCCACGGCATCCCTCCGCGTAAGCGTGAGCGTACGCACGGGCTCAGGCCAAATCGACGCCGCCGCCGACATGCGGGTGGTCGCCACCCTGCGGCGCGTCTCAGGCAAGGGGCTGCAGCAGACGGCCCGCGCTACGGTGTTCGGGGGACAGGCCGAGCTCCGCTTGCCGCGCCTGTCGCCGGGACGCTACGCCGTGCGGGTGGACGCGCTTGGCACAGGGCTGGCCCCGATCCACGCCAGCCTCTGGTCCGTGCCGGCGCCGATCGGACGCATCGTCCTGCGGGCGGGGGGGGGGCCCGCCCGGGTGGCGTCCGGGCAGCCGCTCACGGTCGACGGGTCGGTCTACGGGCTGGCGGGCCCGTTCGCGCGCGCGCACTGGCCGTTGGCGATATCCGTCACCGGCACCCAGGACGCCTTACCGCTTCTCACCGGGGAGTCGGCACCGCCAGCGATCCTTGCGCTCCACGTGGCGTCCGCCGATCTCCCGTCCACGGGCGGTCCGGTCGCCGTCGTGCAGGGGGCGGCACCCGGCCGCGGCACCGTCGCCGTCTCGGTGCCAGGCGGGGCGCTGGTCGCCGCCGCGCTGCCTGTGTCCGTCGCGGCACTGGGGCGATTCGGCGCCGCGACGTCGACCGCGGTCGTCGTCGGGCATGCGGCGCAACTGGGGGTCCACATCCAGGGACCGGCCGCCGCGCAGGCTGGACCGGTGTACCTGGAGCCCATCGATCCCGCCGGCCATCCCCTCTCCTACATCCTGGCCACCGTGCACGGGCCCGTGGCCACCGCCCGCTTCACCCCGCTCGCGGCCGGGACCTGGACCTTCCGCTGGCGCGCCGCCGGGTTCGTGCCGGTGCCCGGCGGCACCCTGCTCGCCAGGCCCGGGCCCCCGGTGCAGCTCGTCGTCGACCCCACGCCCACGTCGGTCTTGCTGCCGGGCCAGCACATCGCACTCCAGGCATGGCTGGCTGATCGCTACGGCAACCCAGTGCCCATCCCCTTCACCCTACGCGGCGGACCAGCGTCGGCGACCAGCGGGGGCTCCGCATCTATGGCCGCACCCGCCGCCAGCGGGGGCTCCGCCCCTACGGCTGCGCCCGTGGCCAGCGGGGGCTCCGCATCTGCGGCTGCATCCGTGGCCGCTGGAGGTGCGGCGGCAGGTCCCCCATCCGGGGTCACCGGGCCGCCAGCGTCCCCTGTCCCGGGAGCGGCCGGGTGGCTGGCCTTCACTCCGGGGCAGTTCGGCGGACCGGGGGTGGTGGGCAGCTTCACCGCGCGCGGTGCCCCTCTCCCCGGGCAGACGGTTACGGAGACGCTGGTCTTCCGCAGCCCCACGGACCCCCGCGCCGGGATCGCCCGGGTGACGCTACGCGTGGTGGCCACGCCCGCCGACCGCATCGCGGGCAAGGGGCTCTGGCTGATCTTCAGCGACTGGCGCGACACGCCAGACGCTGAGATCCTGCGCTGGGCGCGGGCGGACGCGGTGACGCACATCTATCTGGAGGTAGCGACCACTCTAGACGGGTTCTACGGCGGGCGCGCCCTGGACAACTTCCTCGTCCAGGCGCACGCCGCCGGCATCGCCGTGATCAGTTGGGTCTACGCCGGTCTGGAGGACCCCGCTTCCGACACCGCGCTGGTGCGGCAGGTCGCCGGGTACATCACGCCGAGCGGCGACCGGGCCGACGGGCTCGCCCTGGACCTGGAGGAGGTGCTCACCCCGGCCACGGTGGCGCGCTACGCGGCGGCCGCCCGAGCCGCCGTGGGTCCGCACGGGCTGGTGGTCGCGGTCACCTACCCGCCCCAATACCGCATGCAGTACCCGTTCCATGCGCTCGCGCCCTACGTGCAGGCCTTCGCCCCGATGGACTACTGGCACGTCTACGAACGCTACTACACATACGCTTCCGTTTACAGTTGGGTGCGGGACTCCGTTGCCCTCGTCCGCCGCCTGTCGGGGCGTCCCGGGGTGCCGGTCGAGGTCATCGCCCAGACCTTCGACGAGTTCGCTCCTTCCGGGACGGGCATCTTCAGCCCGCTCCCCCACGAACTTTCCGCCGCCGATCGCGCCGCCGCGGACACGGGGGCGATCGGCATCTCCTACTACCGCCCCACCACGGCCACGCCGGGCGAGGAGGCGGTGATGGCCAGCCAGGCGTGGCGGCCGCGGTGAGGGGGGCGATTGCGGCGGCATCGTCACTCCGGCAGGGGGCACGGTCGTGGTCTGCGCCCGGCCCCGGACACCGCCCCGGGGGCCCCCACCGGGACCCAGGGGCAGTGTCCGCGGGCCACGGCCGCGGGATGTGCCCGAGGCCAACGCCAACCCCGCCGCGGTAGCGGCTACGCGGATCGGACCGGGACACACTACGTGCCGCGGCGGTGGCGGTCACCGACGCTGGCCGCCGCCCACGTGATCGCGGGCGGCGGCCAGCGGGAGGGACGTGCGCCAGTGCCCAGGGCCACATCCCTCTCCCTGAGATCGCCCGTGGGAGCCTCGATTCCAGGTGAAAATCCCCCGGGCGGTCGACATGGGCGGGGCCGGGGGGGCTGCTCGTGGTCCAGGCGCTGGGCGTCGCGGCGAGGGGCAGGCCGACGCCTGTCAGGGCTCGGACAGGGCATCGCCCCGCGGTCCGTCCCCGCATGGGAGGGGGCGCCTCTCCACAGAGGCGCCCCCCGTGGGTCGGTTGCCTGCCGCCCACCATGGGGCCGTGGCGGCCCAGAGGTTCATCTTGGTCGTGGGGGCAAAGCCGCTGAGGTGGTCAAACACGGCCTGGATCTGCTGCTTGCTGTTACCCGAGGTGGCGAAGACCCCGACCCAGGCGCCGACGAACTCGAGAGTTGCGGGGTGCCCGCCATCGCCCAGGTGCTGCCGTCGAGCGAGGTGTAGGGCGTCCAGACGTTGTTCTGCAACTGGAGCTTGAACCACACGGGCTTCAGCAGCCTGCTCCCGCCCGCTGGCGGGGTGCTTCGCCACCTGCACCGTCTTCTGGCCGAGCAGGCCGGTCGTGGCCGTCGCGGACGTGGGGCGCTCGTCCCCCAGGTTGTAGCCGTCCAGCGGCCGGCCGGGGCGTGAACCCCGCGGTTGGCGCCGAAGAAGACCGCCACCGCCGCCGAATTGTCGCCGACCCGCGCGGCTCCGTGGCGGGAGGCGGCGACGCGCGCCGTGCGTGGCGGCACCGACCCTCCTCGGCGGCGCAGTGGTAGCGCTGTCCGTCTGCGCGGCCGGGCCGGCGGCGGGATGCCGCTATCCGCTGGCGACCGCCGACGGACACGGGATACGGGATGGCAAGTCCTGGAGCTCTTCGGCACACGCCGGCCTCCCGGCTGGGAACGCGCGACGGGCTGGCGGGTCCCTCCACACCGGGTCGGGGCCCGCGGTCGGGACCGGCTCGGGCCACGGCACCCGGCGAAACGTGCCGGCCCGTAGCCGGGCGGCTGCGCGGCGTCGGAGGGTGAGGCGATGGGGTCGCCCTGAGGGCCGGGGATGGGGGGGAGGGGCCCGCCCGTGCGGGCGACGCGAAAACGCCGCTCCCGGTGCGGACCGTCGGGGCTTTGACGGGCGACGCCGCGCACTGTCCGGTACCCAGGGCCTGCCGACCGCCCGGGTCCGTTACGGGAAGGCATGACGCGCCCGGGAAGGGCGCGCGCTCGCCCCGGCCGACGTGCCTACCCTAAATCCACAGGCAGGGGCGGTGGGTCGCCGCCAACTTACCGATGTCCCGGCACTTCGTCGGGACTGTCACGAACCAGTATGTAGCCCACGCCTCGTTTCAGTAAGATGCCGGTAGGTGGAGGTAGGGCTTGGCGTAACGCGGCCACCGCGTTGTACAGGGTCTGGCGGCTCATCCCCCCGACGCGCGCCAGCAGGGCCTCGGTGCGCAGGGGACCGCGTGCGCGGGCGAGGGCGCGCAGCACGCGGGCGGCCGAGGGGGGCACCGGCAGGGGCCGTCCGCCGGCCAGCACCACGTCCTCGCGTACCAGCACGCCCACCCCGTCGCCCAGCGCGATGACCTCCGGCGGCGGCTGCTGCCGCTCGGGGGCCGTGAGCGCATCTGGCTTACAGGCCACCAAGAGGGCGGCGTACCAATCGGCGAAGCGCTCGGCCTCGGGCACGCGCTCGCCCAAGGCGATCAGCTCGGCCTCCACCTGCTTGGTGCGCTCCTGCTGCGCCTGCCAAGGCAGGTGCACCACGTCCCGCTGCAACAGGCGAATCGTCTGGATCAGGAACAGTGGCAGGTCCTGCGGGCGCGGAAACTGGTGACGGCCGGAGACCATCTGGTCGGTGACGAACTCGAAACCCGCCTCGGCCATCCAACCCTTGACCGTCTCCGGGTCGTGGCTGAAGGGCGGGCGGCTGGGCGGCGCGTCGCCGGAGTGGGCCCGGACCAGGGCCAGGGCCTGTTGCAGGTACGGCGAGTGGCGCCCGTAGCCGCCCAAGGGGTAAAAGGCGGCGAGCCGGCCCCCGGGACGCAGCACCCGCCAGGCCTCTGCGATGAAAGCCCGCACGTCCATAAACTGTAGCGAGGCCTGCGAGAGGACCACATCGACGCTGGCGGAGGGCAGCGGGATGCGCTCACCGATGCCCACCACCGTACGCAGCCGATGCAGCCCCCGGCGCCTCGCCGCTTCCGCCAGCATGCGCAGGAGGTGGTCCTGCGGATCCAGGGCGATGACCTGTCCGCGGGTCCCGACGATGTCGGCGACCCCCCCCGGCTCGATCAGCCCCGGACCATAGCCGGAGCCGACGTCCAACACGGTGGCGCCAGGCCAGAGCCTCGTGAGCCGGAACAGCTCGTGCCGCACATCCTGGTGATCGGGGGCCACACGGTCGACCAGGCTCTCGTAGAGCGTGCCGTGGCGCAACCACGTCAGTCGCTGGCGGAGGCGCTCGCGCTCCTCGTCGGCCTGGCAACGATGCCACGCCTCCTGCACCGCCTGCCAGCGCTGGCGGCCGCGCGCCGTCAGCGTCACGCACACGCGCCGGTCCGCCACGGCCATGCGCATGCGGCCGGTGGCCGTGGCCCAGAGGAGGTCCTCGGCACAGAAATCGGGAAAGGCGGGTAGGTGCAGCCGGCCGGAGGCAAAGTCCGCCTCCGCCATCGGATGGTAGAAGTCCAGCGCACGCGCGTGTTCGCGGATGCGGTTAACCCAGAGCGCCTGCGCCAGGGGACCCACGCCGTGGCTGGCCACGAAGCGCTCCAATCGCTGCTCCACGTCCACGTAGACGACGTGGCGAGCCGTCGGGCCGCCCTGGGTGTCGCCCACCGCACCACCCAGCGCCGCCATGTTGGTGTACGCGACGCGCACGGCGTCCCGCGCCAGGTTGGGCGGCATGAGCGCCGCACCGAACAGCTCGACCCGGCGCTCGGGCGACCAGTGCCGGGCGATCAACCGGTCGGCGAAGGCGTCGCGCCGCCGCCTCAGGGTCGGCGACCCCTGCCCCGCCTCACAGGCCAGCAGCACGTCGACCGAGATGTCCTCGGCGCGCAACAGCGCAAAGCCGCGTCCAAGCCTCTTGGCCAGGTCGGCCGCATCCAGCGTGCCCGCCACGGACCGCACCTCCTCGCGGACGCCCGTCGCGCCGCCCGGACGCGCGTGCATGAAAACTCCAGATCAAGTGGTTGTGAGGTTTTCGCTGGAATTGCGTTTTCTCCCTCTGCCGGACACAGGGTCGCGCCATTCCACCGGGGGGCCTTCGCCCAAACGGCGCCACGAGCGGGGGTCGCCGCGGAGCGGTACGCCGGTCCGCTCGCGCCCGCCACCGCTTGCTGCGCACAGGTTCGGCGCCACGACGCAGCCGCAGCGCCCGTGGGGTCACGGGGGCCACTGACGGCCGTACGCCGCGAATTCGGCCTGCGCCCGCAATCGCCTGTGGCGCAAGCGACTCGCCCAGAACGCCGCGACCCTACTCTGCCGGCGCCGGGTGACGCCCTGCGGGCGCCGCTCTGACGGGGCCCCGGTGCCCGCGGTGCGCACCCGCTTGCGCCCCACGGGTCCCCGCCGCGAGGCCCGCGCGATGCTGGCTGTCGGCGGGCGCCCTTGCGCTCGGGCGCCCGCCGACGTACAATTGCCGCGTGATCCGGGTCGCGCGTCCTCGGGGATGTAGCTCAGTTGGGAGAGCGCAGCGTTCGCATCGCTGAGGCCAGGGGTTCGAATCCCCTCATCTCCACCAGTCTCTGACAATCCGGACCCGTCTGCGAGTAGGGGCGCCGCTCAGAGCCACAACGGCTAGGGCGGCGATTTCCGTTCTCTCCGCTGCGGTGCGATGCGATCCGTTTCCTCGGGTTTCTGGCGGGTTGATCACCGCCCTGCGTCCCCGGGTTCCCGCCCCGCCGCACGCCCCGCAACCCCACCCCACCGCCCAAATCGCCGTAAGCGCGCACCCTTCCGCGCAACGGACGGTCCTGGCGGGCGCTGGCCGACACGTTGTGTGACGCGGCGACGGCAAGGGCCGCCCACGCTCGGGTGGCCCGGTTGCTCATTCGGCGCGGAATCACGCGGGGCAAGGATCGCTCAGCCCAACGCCCGCCACCGCTGGGCGATGGCGTGGCGGGTCTTCCGCCTGGCGGTGGCCCGGGAGGACCGGCCGGCCAAAGCAGCGGCGCTGGCGGCCCGCCAGGCGAAGGAGCCCCGCCAGGATGCCCCCAGACGCGAGAGGGCGGGCCGGCGTGAGTGAGGCCGCCAGCCGAACCTTCTTGGCGCGTCGGTCCGGTTCTGCTAGAGTCGGGTCTGGCAGCGTTTGGGGAACAATCCGGGGACCATCAGCGCGTGGACAGGGGGTGAACCCGCATGGCCGTGGCGTTTGCGGGTCGCGTCCCGCGGGGTTGGAATCCCCTCGTCTCCACCAGCAGGCGCAGAGGACGCGAAGCCCCTGTGGGCGTGTGGTCCGGCGGGGTTTTGCCTGCCGGGATGGCCGTAGGGGGGCCCTGCGGCTGCCCGGTCTGAGCCATCGGCCAACCCTCGGAGGCCCGCGACACCCGCTGGGGCCAGGGGACCGGCTTCCCCTGTCGGGGCGGGACCGCGCACCGCGGGCAGAGCGCCCGCCCCGAGTACGTCGCGGCAGGAGCGGACGATGCGGCTGGGTGTGTTCTGTCCCGTAGACAGCTACCCGGAGAACGGGCCGCCCCAGGCCCTCTACGGACGGGTCCTAGACGAGGCGGTCCACGCCGAACGCGTCGGCCTGGAGTCCTTCTGGGTCGCCGAGCATCATTTCGCTCCCTACGGCGTCGCGCCGGACCCCGCCGTCCTCCTGTCCGCCATCGCCGCGCGCACGGCGCACCTTCGGCTGGGAACCGCCACGTCGGTCCTGCCACTACACGATCCGCTGCAACTCGCCGAAACCTACGCCCTGCTCGACCAGGTGTCCGGCGGCCGCCTGGAGTTCGGCGCGGGCAGCGGTTACCTACGGTATGAATTCGCGGGCTTCGGTGTAGATCCGGCCGAGAAGCGCGAGCGCTTCGACGAGGCCCTCGACGTGCTGCGCGTCGCGTGGAGCGGTCGCCCGATCCGCTTTTCCGGGCGGTTCCACCGCATCGATACCCCACCGCTCAACGTACTGCCGCTACAGCCAGGCGGTCCCCCCGTGCATGTGGGCATCACACGCGCCCCGGCCGCCCCGTTCGTCGGCGGGCGGGGGTTGCACCTCGCCAACGTCCCATACATCACGCTACAGACCTTGCCCGAATTGGCCGACCTCGTGGCCGCCTACCGCCAAGCGCTGCCGCCGGGCGTCCGCACACAGGTGACGGTGGCAATGCACACCTTTTGCGGCACGGAGCCGTGGCGGGGGCCCGACGATCCCGCGTACGCCGAGGTGGAGGCCGCGCTCGACCGCTACCTGCGCACACGGGTCGTGCCCGGAGCCCGTTACAACGGGCGCCCGATCGCCCGCGACTTTGTGCTCTTCGGCAACCACGAGCAACTCGCCGCGCGCGTGCGCGCGCTGGGCTCCTTAGGCATCGACCGCCTGCTCCTGCTGGCCTCGTTCGGTGGACTCTCCGGCGATGTGGTCACCGCCTCGCTCGGCCGCGCAGCGCGCCTGGCGGCGGCGTGAGCCGGCCACGCGGCGACCGCCGGTCACGGGGCACGGCGCACCGCCGGTCGCCGCGTACGGTCGGTCGCGGGGAAACCGCCGGTGGCGGGGCTCCCCCCGGTCGCGACGCACCGCCGGGGGAGGCCGGGGCACGTCCCCGGCCTCCCCGAGGCACGGTTCGGGCCCGAGCCCGTTGCCCGTCGGCACCCGCCCACACCTCCCGGCCACGCCAACGCCCTAACGGAGCGGCGCCCGGTCCAAGGGGCCTGCGCCCGAGGCCCCCGCCTGGCCGTCGGCGTCGTCTCCGCCCGGTACCTCCTCCTCCACCCAGCGCGGCTGCAGCGAGCGCTCGCTCCAGCCGCACCCGCACTCGCGCACCCCGTCCTCATCCTCGAAGCACAGGTCTTCCCCGCACCGGGGGCAGGACCCAGGACGCTCGCCCACCGCCGTCACGACCATGACGCCGTCCCCCCTGACGGGGGATAGTGTGCCCGCGCGCCGGGCTCCCCGCCCGTGCCGAGCCCGAGCCGGCGGGGCGCCGCCCCAACATGGCGCTGCGCCCCAGACCGAGAGCCGCACCACTCAACGCATGGGGCACTCGACGACCCAGAGCGGTCAGGCGCGCCGGGTGATTCGTGGTGGGCAGGCGGATCACGCGGTATCGCGTGTAGCGTCTCTTTTGCGCAGCGCACGCGCCATGGGGCAGATGCCGGACGCAGCATGCGGCACGGAGCCGGAGGGTACCACGAAACGCGCGCGGCACCCTCCGACTCCGGGAACGCTCTCTTCAACGCCGCGGGACCATCATGTCCTCCAGCGCGCTCCCCGCGGGCACGATCGGCCAGGTGTTCTCCCCCGCCACCTGGCGGACGTCGACCAGGACCGGTCCCTCAGTGGCCATCACCCGCCCGATCACGGTCTGCAGCTCATCGCTGCGTTCCACGCGGACCGCCGGGATGCCATAGGCCTCGGCCAACTTGCAGAAGTCGGGGTTCCAAAGGGTCGAGTAGCTGTAGCGCTCCTGGTAGAACAGCTCCTGCCACTGACGCACCATACCCAGGTGGCCGTTGTTGAAGATCACGATCTTCAAGGGCAAATTGTAGGAGCGCACGACGGCCAATTCCTGCAGTGTCATCTGCAGGCTCCCGTCGCCCGTCAGGCACACGACGGTGTCGCCGGGCCGCGCCACCTGCGCGCCGATGGCGGCGGGCAGGCCAAACCCCATCGTACCGAGGCCGCCGGATGTGATGAACTGTCCAGGCCGCTCAAAGCTGTAGTGCTGCGCGGCCCACATCTGGTGCTGACCGACGTCCGTGACGACGATGGCCTTGCCCCGGGTCGCCTGGTAGATGGCCCGCACGGTCTCGGGGCCGGAGATGCGGCCGTCCTGGAAGCGCTCCTCCGGATACCCGAAGGGCTGGCCGTCCTCCGTCCGGTAGGCGGGGTCGAGCTCGGGCAGCCAGGGGTGGCGCACCGGCCTGCCGGGGAGCCGCGCCAACAGGCCCCGCAGGACGGCGCGACAGTCCCCCACCAGGGCGAGCCGCGCGGGGATGTTCTTGTTGATCTCGGCGCGGTCGATGTCGACGTGCAGGACCCGGGCCTGGGGCGCAAAGCGCGCGAGGGCCCCGGTCACGCGGTCATCGAAGCGCACGCCCACGCCGACTAGCAGGTCGCACTGCGTCGTGGCGACGTTGGCCAGGGGCGTGCCGTGCATGCCCATCATGCCCAGGTGGGCAGGGTGTCCCCCCGGCAGGGCGCCGAGCCCCATCAGCGTGGAGATGACCGGGCACCCCAGCGCCTCGGCCAGCGCGACCACCTCGGCCTGCGCCCCCGACTTCACGCAGCCGCCGCCAATCATCAGCAGCGGGCGCTGGGCCCGCTCCAATTCCCGGACGGCGGCCTCCATGTCGGCATCAGGGACAGGGGGCGGCAGCGGGCGATAACCGCGGATGCGCGGCCTGCCCTCCGGCCAGCGCGCCTCGGCGCGGGCGGAGGCCACGTCCTTGGGCAGGTCAACCAGCACGGGCCCGGGACGGCCGGTACCGGCGAGGTAGAACGCCCGCCGCATCACCTCGGGCACGTCCTCCGTCCGTCGCACGAGGAAGCTGTGCTTGACGATGGGCATGCTCACGCCGATGGTGTCGGCCTCCTGGAAAGCGTCGCTGCCCAGTGCGGCCAGCGCTACCTGCCCCGTCAGGGCGACCATGGCGATGGAGTCCATGTGCGCGTTGGCAAGCCCCGTGGCCAGATTGCAGGCCCCCGGCCCGGAGGTGGCGATGCAGACGCCGATCCGCCCGCATGCGGCGCGCGTGAACCCGTCCGCCGCGTGCGCCGCGCCCTGTTCATGCCGCATGAGGTAGTGGGTGATCGGCGCGCCATGCAGCGCGTCGTAGACGGGAAGCACAGCCCCGCCCGGATGCCCGAATACGCTGGCAACCCCCTCACGCAGGAGAGCCTGCACCACCATCTCCGCGCCCCGCATTGTGCCCGCCGGATCCGCCATCGCCCCCGCCTCCCTTCCGCTCGATGTCCGCACGCTTCGCTGTCCGCTCGCCGTCCCTCCCGCCGCGGCCGTCCTTCCCACATCCACGCTCCAGAGCGGCCACGCCACCCCGCCCCGGGGACAGACGCCCCTTCCGCCGCGCGCGGCAGACGGGCCGGACCGGGAGAGGCGCGACACGAGGCGTTGCGGGGAGCCAGACGCGGCCCGGAACCCTCTCCCTGGTACCGCACGGAGCGGACTGTCGCGCCACCCTCCTCGCATGGACCTGCAAGAAGCGATCTCGGCTAGGCCAACCGCAACCTGTCGGCCACGGCCGACATCGATGCCACCACCGCAGCGAGGGGCCTCTGGCCAAGAGGGACTTTTGCAGCGTCCGCCTAGGGCCTGCCCCCGGCCCTCAGCTTACTCGCCCGGCGCGCCACCAGGGAACTCCGCACCTGCTGGTAGGACTTGCCCGCGGCCTTGGCGATCTCCGACGTACCGAGCCCGAGCCCGCTCAGGGCCTCAAAGCAGTCCGTCCAGGACATGGCGCCCGACTGCGCCTGGGCGACGAGGGCGCCGACCGTGGAGGCCGGGACGTCGTCCCGTGCCGCGATCGGTACGCCTTCGGATGCGGCCAACTCCCGGTACCGGCGGATCAAATCGCGCGTCACCGGGCCCGGATGCCCGTCGCCAATGCGACGCCCGTCGCATTCCACCACCGGGACCACCTCGGCGCCGGTGCCGGTGATGAAGCATTCGTCGGCGGTCCACACATCCAGGCGCGTGAAGGTCTCCTCGCGCACGTCCAAGCCGGCCTGCCGCCCGAGCTCCATGATGGTCGCCCGGGTCACCCCTTCCAAGATCCCAAGCCAGGGCGGTGGCGTGACGAGGCGGCCGCCGCGGAGGATGAAGACGTTGTCGGCGGTACACTCGACGACGAACCCGTCCTGGTTCAGCATCAGCACCTCAGGGTAGCCGGCCAGGTTGCCCTCAAGCTTGGCGAGGATGTTGTTGAGGTAGTTGAGTGACTTGATGCGCGGGTTGAGGTTCTCCACGCCGCTGCGCCGCGTGGGCACCGTGCCGATGCGCATGCCCTGCTCGTACAGCTGCTCGGGGTAGAGGGCGATGGTGTCCGCGATGCAAACCACCGAGGCCCGCGCGCACTTGCGCGGATCGAGCCCAAGGTCACCGACGCCGCGCGACACCACCAGCCGGACGTACCCGTCGCGGATGGTGTTGCGTCGGCACGACTCCACAACGACCTCGGCCATGGCCGCGGGGTCCATGGGGATCGGGAGCAGGATGGCACGCGCCGAGTCGTAGAGGCGCTCGATGTGCGCCTCCAGGCGGAAGATCCGCCCCCCATAGGCGCGGATCCCCTCGAACACGCCGTCGCCGTACAGAAACCCGTGGTCGAAGACCGACACCTTCGCCTCGTCCTTGGCAACGTACCGCCCGTCGACGTAGACCACCCGGTCCATGCCGCCATCCTGGTTAAAAAGTGCGTACAAACCGATCGCTCGGCCTGCCACACCTCCGCCCGACCAGGCTTTCGCCCCTTTCAGCCTCAGATTTGCCCCTCGCGGGGCGGTAGGCAACAGGCGGACTCGGGTTACGCGGCCTGCGCCGCGTACGCCGGGACTCCCGCCCGAGGAAAGGGAACAGACGCACGCCGGGCGTCCGCCGGCGGGACCCGCTCGGCCCCGCGCGACCGCCATCCCCGGTCCCCCGAGGTGCACGAGCGGGACGATCTCCCGGTATCCGCTGCTTCACCCCCGTCCCGCGCGGTTGGACCGCCGCATGCGGGCCCTCGGCCACAGGGTAACCGCCGGTAGCCATCAGCGGAACCGGTTCCACACGACCGTCGGGGTACCCTGCCCCGCAGGGAGCCGCCCCGGGGTGGCGTCATTCCGCCATGGGGCTTTGGCTCAGAACGGTAACGCGGGGCGCCGCCCTCCGCCGGGCCGTTCCCCCCCGGGTCTGCGCGTGGCCTTGGGCCACAAGCGCTTTCGCGCATCCGTGCCCGCCGTGGCGCCCCGCGCCCTCGGCTCGGCCCGCCCGTCCGTACGCCGATCTAGCGGCTACCCGCCAAGCCTTGTCACTGAGGAGGTTTGCCGAGAACGACGCGTCCCTGGGACCCGCCCCGGGCCGCACGCCGTGGCCATCGGCCATGCCCCCCGCAGCCAGCGCGACCACCGGCCGCCCGTTCACAGGGCCCGGGCGAGCCGCTCCCGGACGGCCCGGCCCATCGCGCCGGTGCCGACCGGCGGCTGCCCGCTGGCCGCGATGTCCGCGGTGCGCACCCCGTCCTGCAGCACGTCTCGCACCGCCGCCTCCACCGCCAGGGCCTCCCGGGGCCGGCCGAGGCTGTAGCGCAGCATGAGGGCGACGCTCAGGATGCTGGCCAGCGGGTTGGCGCTGCCCTGGCCGGCGATGTCCGGCGCCGCGCCGTGGACCGGCTCGTAGAGCCCGGGCCGGCCGGTCTCCCCCAGGCTCGCTGACGGCAACACGCCGAGAGAGCCCGCGAGCACGCCCGCCTCGTCGCTGAGGATGTCGCCGAAGAGGTTCTCGGTGATGATCACATCGAACTGGCTGGGCCTGGTGACGAGCAGCATCGCGCAGGAGTCCACCAGTTGGTGCTCCAGGTGGACGTCCGGGTACTGCCCGGCCACCTCGCCGACGACGTCGCGCCACAGCCGGCTGGACTCCAGCACGTTGGCCTTGTCGACCGAGGTGACCCGCCGCCGCCGCAGGCGCGCGGCGCGGAAGCCGACATGCGCCAAGCGCTCGATCTCGGCACGGGTGTAGGCCATGGTGTCGACGGCGCGATCGCCGTCCCGGCCCTTGGGTGCGGCGAAGTAGACCCCGCCGGTCAGCTCCCGCACCATCAGCAGGTCCACGCCCTGCCCCAGCACCTCGGGGCGCAGGGGCGAGGACGCCGCCAGCGCGGGGGTCACGGCCGTCGGCCGCAGGTTGGCAAAGACCCCGAGTTCCTTGCGCAGGCGCAGCAGCCCGGCCTCGCAGCGCTCGGCGCCGCGCAGGTGGTCCCAGCGGGGGCCGCCGACCGGGCCCTTGAACACGGCGTGCGCGCCCTGGGCCAGCGCCAGCGTGTCGTCGGTCAGCGGCAGCCCGAACCGGTCGATGGAGGCGCCGCCGATCAGCCCGGGTACGAGGTCGATCGCCCAACCGCCAGCGTCGGCGACCGCGCGCAACACCGCTTCGGCCTCGGCCGCCACCTCCGGGCCCACGCCGTCGCCGGGGAGCCACGCCACGCGGGCACGCGCCAGGGGCTCGGGGCGGTCATCGGGAGCCGCGACGGCATCCATCGGGGAACACCCGCCTTGCACAGCTTGCGGGGCCCGGAACGGCGGGGCACAGTGCCGTCGAATGTAGCACAACGGCACGGCTTCGTGGGGACCGGGGGAAACGCGACAGAGGGTCCTCTGGCGAGCGGCCCGCGGAGTCGCCCCGGGTGGTGCTCCCAGAGCCGCCCGCCCACACCGCCGGCGGTCCCACCGCGCCTCGTTCAGGTGACCGGGGCGGGATCCACCACTACGCGCTGGTCCATCATCGGTTCGGGCCGCCAGAGACCGTCAGCGCCATCGCGGCCCACGATCCCACGCAGCCGGGACTCGTCGGCGAGAACCTTGGCGTCCTCACCCTGCGGTACGCCGGTGGTCTGCAGGGCGTGATCATCAACAACTGGTCATACCGGGGCATTCGTCGCCAGGCCCACCACCGTGAGGAGATCGTCATCCAGGGCTCGGCCGGCGCGATCACCGCCAGCTCGGACGAGGTCGAGGCGGCCACCCTGCAGCCGGCGGCACGCACGTACCCGGCCCTGGAGGGCACCTGGTTTCCCGACGCCTTCGGGCATTCCATGGTCGAGTTCCTCTCCGCGTTGTCCGCGGGACGCCCGCCGCTCTGCCACGGCCGCGACAACCTGCGGGTCGTGGCCGTGATCGAAGCCGCCTACCATTCGATTGCCGAAGGCGGACGTGCGGTGCGCCTCGACGAGGTCGCCGGGGTGGCGGGCCGGTGATGTGACCGCGGCGCGACTGCCGTGGGGCGGGATGTGGGTCACGATGAGACATCCGCCCTCGCCCGGCTTGAGCCCGGGGTGGGGGAGCGAACTCGACCCGGCGCCGCGCCCGGCGGCACCCATCCACGGGACAGCCCACAGCCCCGGGGCCCGCGCGCGTGACGCCACCCCGGGCCGAGCAGGAAAGCGGGGGCCGGCGCGCCGAAGGGAGGGGCTCTCGGCCCCCCCGTCGGCGCGAGTCCCGGGCGATGCAGCGCCCCGAGGGGGGGCGGGAACCGTCGCGCCGCGACGGGCGTCGGATTCCGCAGCGAGGGGGCGAACCCCATCGACGATCTCGACCCGGCCGGATCCCGCGGCGCGCCCACGCCGGCGGTGGCCGTCGCCTTCGCGCGCGCCCTGCTGCCGGCCCTGGGACGCGTGTTCGGCCAGACGGGTATCCCGGAGACGGTCCTGCTGGCCATGGCCGCATGGTCCGCGCGCTGGGGCACCGACCCCGGCTCGGCCTGGGCCCGCCAGCACAACCCGTGGGCCCTGACCCAGGCACCGCCGCCGCGCGCCCACGCTCGCGGCGTGGCGTCGGACGCGGGGCCGCGCTCCACCCCCTCGCTGGAGGCAGCCGCGGCCGACGCGGCGCAGGCCTTGGGCCCCTGGGGCGGGACGGCGGCGGCGCACGCTTGGTCGCTGCGCGGCGACCCACCCACCTTCCTACGGGCGCTGGCGGAGGCCGGCTGGCCGGCGGCCACGGGCCGGGACGGCTGGGCCATGTCCGTGGCGGCCCTGCTCCCCGTCGCCGGGGCCGCTCTCGCCGTCGCCCAAGCCGGCGTTCCGGAGGAGACGGCCTTCGGCCCCGTGCCGGGCCCGCTCTCCATGGCAGAGGCCGCGCATCTGGCCCTTCGCCATGTGAAGCCGTCTGCCGCCGCGGTGATGGTCGCGGTGGGGGCGGCCTGCTCGGGGCTCGACCCGCTCGCGGCCGGCTGCCCCTGCGCGCAGTACGCGGACGCTGACCTGGTGCGCGAACTCTCCGCCTGCGCCCACCCCCGCGCCCGTCCCTTGCCGGACGCCGGAGCGGCACCGCACGCCGCCTTCGGCTGGATGCAGATCGACATGGCGACGTATAGCCGCGCGCTGGCGCGGGAGGCGCACAGCACGGACCCCGTGGTGTGGGCGTGGTGGCTGTCGGTGCCGACCAACAGCGCGGCGCTGGCCGCGGCCATCGCGGGCGGGCGCCAAGGCTGGGGCGCGTGGCCGGCCTACGCGGGCGGCGCCTACCGTGCGCACCTGGCCGCGGCCCAGGCCGCGGTGGCGGCCGTGGGCGGCGCCCTCTGAGCGACGGGCCGCCTCCCGCCCTGGGCAGCG